>NZ_CP113432.1:4745236-5045265 GCF_026686735.1 Pseudomonas triclosanedens
TGGTGCAACTGGGCCAGGACGCCGCCGTTCCCACGGCCAGCTACCAGGGCAAGCCGGTGCTGGTGGTACGCGAAGAGGGCCGCGACTGGATCGCCATCGTGGGCATTCCGCTGACCGCCAAGGCCGGCAGCCAGCAGATCGCCGTGAAGCAGGCCGGTACCAACCGCAACCTCAGCTTCAGCGTGGGCAGCAAGCACTACAAGGAGCAGCGCATCACCCTGAAGAACACCCGCCAGGTGAATCCGCTGCCCGAGGACCTCAAGCGCATCAACCGCGAACTGGCCGAGCAGACCGCCGCCTACCGCACTTTCAGCCCCGGCACGCCAAGCAATCTGGTGCTGGACAAACCGGTAAACGGGCCGCTCTCCAGCCCATTCGGCCTGCGCCGCTTCTTCAATGGAGAGGAACGCAATCCACACTCGGGCCTCGACTTCGCCGTACCCGCCGGCACCCCGATCAAGTCACCGGCCGCCGGCAAGGTGATCCTGATCGGCAACTATTTCTTCAATGGCAACACTGTATTCGTCGACCACGGCCAGGGCTTCATCAGCATGTTCTGCCATATGTCGAAGATCGACGTGAAACTCGGCGACGCCGTGCCGCGCGGTGGCGTGGTCGGCCGCGTCGGCGCCACCGGCCGGGCCACCGGGCCGCACATGCATTGGAACGTCAGCCTGAACGACACCCGCGTCGACCCGGCGATATTCATCGGCGCCTTCAAACCCTGATGCGCCTGCGCTTCGATTCGCGCTGCGCGATCTTCGCGCTGCTCTGGTTCGCGGTGCTGGCGTGGCTTGCCACGGCTGGCGCCCATCTTGGCTGGCTGCGCGGTTTGGGTGGCGACGTGCTGGCAGTGATCTGGCTGTACTGCCTGCTGCGCGCCGCGCTCGACGCCCCCGCGCACCGGCTGGCCGGTACTGCGCTGGCCTGCGGGCTGGTTATCGAGCTCGCGCAATTCCTCGCCGCCACGCTGCACTGGCAGGTCGGCAACCGTGTGCTACGCGTCGTGCTGGGCGCAACGCCCGACTGGCTGGATGTGCTGGCCTACTTCATCGGCTTCGCGCTGATCCTCGCGACGCGATGGATGCACCAGAGCCTCAGGGCTCGTTCACGGTCCCGCCAGTTGAAGCCGTAGAAGTCGAAACGACCGCAGGGATAGGCAGCCCGAGGCGCTTTCCGATGCCTTACGGGCGGTGTCCGGCAGGACTCAGCGGATAGCTGAAAAACAATGCCATCTCCCCGGGCAGCACCTGCGCCGGGTCATAGAGGTCGGTGGACAGACCGCTGAGAACAAAGCCTCGGGAACGATAGAAGTTCACCGCTGGCAGGTTGAGGTTCTGGGTTTCCAGCCACAGGTGCCGCGCTTCGGTGCCACGCGCCCAGGCCAGGCTGGTTTCCAGCAGGCACTTGCCGATGCCGAGCCCGCGCGCGCCCGGCAGGACGAACAGGTCGTCCAGCACCGCGCGGCGGTTCCAGATTTCGTAGTGGGCGATGCAGAACCCCAGGCGCTCGCCAGTGGCGTCGATGGCCACGGCGGTCCAGTCCGCCGCCTCCACGTCGTCCCGCAGGTCGGCGAAGTGATAGCGCTTGGTACACCTCTCCGGCAACCGCGCCTCGCGAAGGACGAAGCCATCGACGACCGGGTCGATCAGCAGGATCGAATCGGTCGAGTAGCTGCCGTCGAAGGCCAGCAGCCACTCGCCATCTTGCGCCCAGTCGAGTGGACGCAGGCGCAAGTCAGTCATGCTCAGTTCATCTTCATGTCGTGCATGTCGTGGCCCATGTCCGTTCCCTTCGGCGCATCCTTCTGCACGGCAATCTCGACCTTCACGTCGCCGGCCTTCTGGAAATGCAGGGTGAGCGGAAAGCGCTCGCCATCGGCCAGCGGCTTCTTCAGGCCGAACAGCATCAGGTGGTACTGGCCAGGGGCAAAGACCACCTTGCCACCGGCGGGAATGTCCACACCTTCGACCTTCTGCATTTTCATCATGCCGTCCTTCTCCACGTGCTCGTGGATCTCCGCGCTGGCCGCACGGTCGGTGTCGGCACCAAGCAGGCGGTCGGGCTCCTTGCCGTGGTTCTGCACGATGAAGTAGGCCGCGCCATTCACCGAGTTGGCCGGCAGCAGCAGCGACCACGGGTGGTCGATGTGCAGGTTGCCAGCCTCGTATTCATGGGCCAGTGCGGCGCCGGAGAAGCCCAGCAGGACAGCGAAGGCGAGCAGGGTTTTACGCATGTTCGAGACTCCAGTTGGCTTGTGATCGGGTCCGCCGGGATGGCGGCAATCCATCGGGCCGCGGGCGCAACGATCGCGCCGCAGCATAGCCTGCCTCGCGGCAGGCGTCAGGTTGAAACAACGCACGCATCAGCCCAGAGCCGGACTGCGCGGCTTGATCCGCGACAGCACCGCCCAGTCCAGCGCCCACACCAGCAACAGCGATGCGCCCACCAGTGGGAAGGCGACGCCGAGAATGATCATGATCGCCACCCCACCCTTCCAGACCGGCAGCGCATCGGGCATCGGCGGTACGCCCAGACGTCCCCGCGGGCGCCGCTTCCACCAGATCCACAGGCCGCTGGCGGCGCTGAGCAGGATCATCAGGCAGACGGCGAGCATCAGCAGCTGGTTGAACAGGCCGAACATCTTGCCTTCGTGCAGCATCACGCCGGACTCGACCCCCTTGGCCACCAGCCCGTAGTCCTTCCAGCGCACATCGGCGAGCACCTTGCCGGTGTACTGGTCGATATGCAGGGTGGCGTCGTTGCGCGAGTCGTCGGCGAATACCGACACGGTGAACACGCCTTCCGCGCCTTTGGGCAGGGCGATGGCGTAGCCGGGCGTCACGCCGGCCCTCTCGGCAATATCCACCACCTGCTGCAGGCTGATCTGCGGCATGGCCATGCCGCCGGAGCCTTGCCTCATGTGTTCGGCGTGGGCGCCGCCGGACATCGGCATCGGCGTGTTTTCCATCGCCCACGGGATGGTCTGGCGATGAGCTTCGTTGAGCGTGCGTGCCTCAAGGTCGGACTTGGGCACTTCGTTCCACATGGCCGCCGGGAAGCGATTCCACACATCGGCGAAGGACTTGCCCCAGAAGCCGGTCCAGGTCATGCCGGTGAGGAGCATGAACAGCATCAGCAGCGATCCCCAGAAACCGAGCACCACGTGCAGTTCGCGCCACAGCGCGCGGCCACGGCGCGACCAGTTGGGCCACACCAGCACCCGCAATGAACGCCCGCGCGGCCACCAGAGATAAAGACCGGAAACCACCAGCACGATGCCCCAGCCAGCGGCGAGCTCGATCAGGCGGTCGCCTGCGATGCCGATCATGAGTTCGCCGTGCAGAGCACGAGCCACGGCCTGCAGGTTGGACTTGGCGTCCTGCACGCCGAGCAGCTTGCCGCTGTAGGGATCGACGAAGGCGTTGACCTCGCGCCCGTCCAGTTGTGCAACGAATTGGGCGCTGCGGTCGGCGGCCGGTGCCGGCAGGTACTGGCTGACCTGCAGCTTCGGGCTCTGGTGATGCAGGTGCATCAGTTGTTCGTCAGCGGACAGCCGCACCTCGCCTGGCTTCACCTGCAGCAGGTCGCTGTACATCAGCGGATCGAGCTGGGGCTTGAACAGGTAGATGATCCCGGTGAGCGACAGCAGGATCATGAACGGTGCGACGAACAGCCCGGCATAGAAGTGCCAGCGCCAGGCCAGGTTGTAGAAATCGAATGTCTTCTTCCGCATTCGTTATCTCCTCACACAAGGAGGCCCCCTACTGGCGGGGGCCGGTGTCAGGGTCTGAAGACCCTGCGATTAGAACGAGAAGTCCACTTTGGTCCAGAGCGTGCGCCCCGGCTCGTGGATCGATTCGGGGTTGTCCGCGGGGTAGCCGAAGCCAGCGTTACCCGCCAGGTTCAGGTGCTCGGCGTAGTCCTTATCGAACAGGTTGTCGACGCCGGCGCTGACCTTGAAGTGCTGGCTCAGCTTGTATGCGCCATTGAGCGAGAACACGGCAAAGCCTGGGCTTTCATCGAAGTCGTAACCGACCACGTTACCCTGTCCTTCCGCGACACGCCCCTGCCTGGCCACCACGCGCCACAGACCGCCGGCGCTCCAGTCGTCCTGCTCGTAGGTGAGGCCGAAACGCGCTTCCAGAGGCGGCATCTGCGGCAACGCGCGGTTGTCGGTGGTGTTCTTGCCCCAGGCATAGGCCAGGGTGGCGTCGGTCTTCCAGTTGCTGGTGAGGGCGTAGGCCACCCCCAGTTCGCCGCCCATGATCCGCGCATCGACGTTCCGCGCCTGGGACGTGGAGCCCATCATGCCGCCGGTGCTGTACTCGAACAGGATGTAGTCGCGGATTACGCCGGCATAGCCGGAAGCCCAGGCCTTGAGCTTCTCGTCCTCGTACTGCGCGCCGAAGTCCAGTTGGGTGGTCTTCTCCGGCTTGATGCTGTCGAAGGCGTTGACCGAGCCGGTCGGCCCCCGTTTGGGCGAGAACAGCTCCCAGTAGTCGGGGAAGCGCTGCACATGACCGAGGCCGGCGTACAGCGTGGCGGGCGTGTCGGCCAGGTCGTGCTCGTAGCGCACGAAACCGCTGGGCAGCGTATCGGAGCGAGTGTCATCGGCGGTCGGATTGGGACGAGTCATCATTCCCGAGCCGGTGGTCTGCCGGTAGTCCTTGGCCGAAGCCCGGTCCAGGCGCGCACCGCCGATCAGGCGGTCGCGCTCTGCGGCGTACCAGGTCAGTTCACCGAAGGCGCCGTAGTTGTGGAATACCGCATCCTTGTTCCAGGGCTGATCGTCGTAGGTGCCAATGCCCATGCCGCTGCGCTGGCGATGCTCGTTGGTCTGGGCGTCGACACCGGAGATCAGCTTGAAATCGTCCCAGCGCCAGGTCGCGGCGAGGCGCCCGCCGAGGGTGCGACGGTCGACATTGGATGCCATGGGACCGGCCATCATTCCGGTGCCGGACGGAGTGCGCAGGCTGTAGTTGTCCATTACGTGGTCGGCGTAGTTGTAGTAGACCTGCG
The DNA here is from genome assembly GCF_026686735.1 of Pseudomonas triclosanedens. Taxonomy (NCBI): domain Bacteria; kingdom Pseudomonadati; phylum Pseudomonadota; class Gammaproteobacteria; order Pseudomonadales; family Pseudomonadaceae; genus Pseudomonas; species Pseudomonas triclosanedens. The sequence goes on from NZ_CP113432.1 coordinate 4,750,259, forward strand.
CCTCCAGCGTATCGAGTACCTCGCCGATGTTGGATTTCTCGAAGCGCAGGCCAAGGCTCTCGCGCTTGAACTGCGATCCATCCATGCCTCGCCCGGCGTAGCGCGCCTCGCCGTCGCCCTTGCCCGCGGTCAGCTCGACCACGGTGTCGGCATCCGGCGTCCAGCCGACGGCGACGTCGCCATTCCACTTGTTCCAGCGCGAGGGCACGGTATCGCCTGCACCGTCTTCGTAGTCATCGGACTGGGACTTGTTCCCGGTGAAACGCAGGTAGCCGTCGGGGCCGCCGGCGGCGGCATCCAGCACTCGGTCGAAGCGACCGTTGGAACCCGCCACGAGGCTGCCGTTGATACGCGAGCCAAGCTCGCCGAAACGTTCCGGCTCACGGTCGAAGCGGATCGTCCCGGCGGAGGCGCCCGGGCCCCAGATCACGGTTTCCGGCCCTTTCACCACGGTGAGTTTGTCGAAGGTTTCCGGCGAGATATAGGAGGTCGGAGCGTCCATCCGCGCCGGACAGGCACCGAGCATGGTGGTGCCATTGGTGAGGATGTTCAGCCGCGAGCCGAACATGCCACGCAGTACCGGGTCGCCATTGGTGCCGCCGTTGCGGATGGCGGAGAAGCCGGGGATGGTCTTGAGGTAGTCGGCGCCGTCGCTGGCCGGAATCGGCTGACGCGGCTGTTTTGGATCGGTCACCACGGTGAGCGGCGAGCTCTGCGCCACGGCGGTGATGACGCTGGGCTCCAGCGCCACCGCGTGTGCGGAGTGATCCTCTTCCTCGGCCAGGACCGAGACACTGTTGAGGCCGCCAAGGGCGGTCAGCGCACACAGGGCGCGCAAGCCGACGGCACGCTGCCGACGACGAATTTGCATGCGGGACATTCCATTTTTTCCATGATCGGTGAATACGCCCGATCCACGCGGACACGCACGGTGCGCAGGCAAATGCGTTTAGCCGCGCCTGCGGTTCGGTGGACTGGGAAGTGGAATCAGCCGATCAGGAGTGGGGGAGCGCGAGAGCGGGCGCCGGGGAAGACCGGCGAGGCGGGAATGGCGGAAGTGGCGAATGAGCTGACTGGCGCGCGGGCACCGGACAGGCCGTGATCGAGCAGGACGGGCGGAGTCGTCAGTGGCGGGCTGTGGATAAGCAGGCTGCAATAGCCGCACTTCTCCATGAACGAATCGGCGGTCAGTGGCTGCTCGCCGTGGGACATCATAACCGCGTGATGTTCCCGCTGAGCATCGGAACAGGCCAGTTCGGCCAGGCTGGCCAGTACGTCGCCATGCTGCATGGTCTTGCCATGCTGCATCGGCATGGCGTGATCCATCGGCATAGGGTGATCCATCGGCAGCGACTGGGATACCAGCGGGCCGACATAGATCATCAGCATGGCGAACAACGCCAGCCAGGTACCTACGCCTTGTCGAGTGCGACGGGTCACGAAATGTCCTTGGGATTGGATAACCCGCCTGGGGCGGGGGCGTCATGATCGCACGGAGCTATCTCACTCCGCTGCGGCAAGTGGCCGCAGAATCAGTTAAGCACAGACCAATGCCTGAAAATAAATTGCCGCAAAGACAAATACACAGCAATAAAAAACCGCAAAAAACACCCTTTCGCGTTTTTCTACCAATTTTTTATCAATGCTTGCCATAGCCATCCAACGGCATTAGGTTGGCAGTCATGAAAACCGCACACACCCTCATTCTGCTTCGCCAACACGCCTGCCTGCGCCTGGTCAGCCCGCGACTGCGTGGCTGAGCCCCCCTTCCCCGGTATCGCTACATTCAGTTTTTTTGCGCAGGCCCAGCAGGCCGCAGAGAACAAGGACTCCGCTCATGAGCATGTTGAAAGACCCGTCGAAGAAGTACCGTCCGTTCACCCAGATTTCCCTGCCGGATCGCACCTGGCCGGACAAGATCATCGACAAGGCACCGATCTGGTTGTCCACCGACCTGCGCGACGGTAACCAGTCGCTGATCGAGCCGATGGACGCAGAGAAGAAGATGCGCTTCTTCAAGTGCCTGGTTCAGGTCGGTCTGAAGGAAATCGAAGTGGGCTTCCCGTCCGCCTCGCAGACCGATTTCGACTTCGTTCGCGAACTGATCGAAGGCGGCCACATTCCCGATGACGTCACTATCCAGGTGCTGACCCAGGCCCGCGATGATCTCATTGAGCGTACCTTCGAGTCGCTGAAGGGCGCGAAGAAAGCCATCGTCCATTACTACAACGCCTGTGCGCCGAGCTTCCGCAAGATCGTCTTCAACCAGGATAAGGAAGGCGTCAAGCAGATCGCCATCGCCGCCGGCAAGACCATCAAGCGCCTGGCCGCCGCCGCGCCGGAAACCCAGTGGGGCTTCGAGTACTCGCCGGAAGTCTTCAGCTCCACCGAGACCGACTTCGCCGTCGAGGTGTGCAACGCGGTGATCGACGTGTTCCAGCCGACCCCGGCCAACCGCCTGATCCTGAACCTGCCCGCAACCATCGAGTGCGCCACCCCGAACAACTACGCCGACCAGATCGAATGGTTCGGCCGCCACATCGACAAGCGCGACAGCGTGATCATCAGCCTGCACACCCACAATGACCGTGGCACCGGTGTGGCTGCATCCGAACTGGCGCTGATGGCCGGCGCCGACCGCGTGGAAGGCTGCCTGTTCGGCAATGGCGAGCGCACCGGCAACCTGTGCCTGGTGACGATGGCGCTGAACATGTACACCCAGGGCATCGACCCCGAACTGGACTTCTCCGACATCGATGCCGTGCGCAAGGTCGTCGAAGAGTGCAACCAGATTCCGGTGCATCCGCGCCACCCTTACGTGGGCGACCTGGTCCACACCGCGTTCTCCGGCTCTCACCAGGACGCCATCCGCAAGGGCTTCGCCCAGCAGAAGGACGACGCCGTATGGGAAGTGCCGTACCTGCCGATCGACCCGGCGGACATCGGCCGCAGCTACGAGGCTGTCATCCGCGTGAACAGCCAGTCCGGCAAGGGCGGCATCACCTTCCTGCTGGAGCAGGAATATGGCATCAGCCTGCCGCGCCGCATGCAGATCGAGTTCAGCCAGGTAGTACAGAACGAGACCGACCGTCTCGGCCTGGAAATGACCGCCGAGCAGATCTACACCCTGCTGCAGACCGAATACCTGCAGGCCGTCTCTCCGTTCGGCCTGAAGAACTACCGCCTGCAGGAAGAGAACGGCATCTGCGCCATCGATATCGACGTAACCCACAAGGGCGAGCAGCACCGCTGGCACGGTAAGGGCAAGGGCACCCTGGAAGCCCTGGTCGCTTCGTTGCCGGTTGACGTCGAGATCATGGACTACAACGAGCATGCCATCGGCGCCGGTACCAACGCTCGCGCGGCGGCCTACATCGAACTGCGTGTCGAGGGTGGTCGTTCGCTGCACGGCATCGGTATCGATGAAAACATCACCACCGCGAGCTTCCGGGCGCTGTTCAGCGCTTTGAACCGCGCCGTGACACTGGGGCAAGCAAAGGCCGCCTAAGCCACGCAAGCCACAGTAATCTGGAAGTCCCTTTGCCCCGGACGCCTTGTGCGTCCGGGGCTGTTTTCGAATTTCGAAGGAGCGAAATCGTGACGGACACCTCGCAAGGCAATCCCTTCCAGACTCCCGCTGCCATTCTCCAGGACGCGGCCACCACCGATACCGACGAGCCTCTATATCGCCTCGCCGCCGTTGGCATTGCCACTTTCTTCGGCACGCCCATTGCCGGCGCCTGGGTCATTGTGCAGAACCTCAAGGCACTGCGCCGTGGCCATGAAGCCCGCAACGCCTGGCTGATGGGCATCGGCCTCACCCTCGGCATCTTCCTGCTCGGCTACTTCCTGCCGGACAACATCTCCGGAACGCCCATCGCTATCGCTTCTGTCTTCGGCATGTACCAGTTCGCCAAGCAGAGCTTTGGCGTAGCACTGGAGCGACACCTCGCCGGTGGCGGCCAGTGGCGCTCGAACTGGCGCGCCTTCGGCGTCAGCCTGCTGATCCTGCTCGGCGTCCTGGCCGCACTCTTCGCAAGCGTCTTCATCCTATCCCTGCTCGGCTTCATCTGATTTCACCCTGCGCAGGCTCGCCTGGAGGCTCCCTCCACAGGGAGTGTCTGTGTGTTGCTGGCCCCGCCATACCCTATTCTGGCTAGATCGGCGGCCCGGAAATGAAGAAGGCCCCGCTCGGGGCCTTCTCACTTCATTCGTCGTCGCCGCTTGCGCTGACGGCACCAAGGCAGCAGAGCCGGTGCTCCTGGCCGCCGGCGTGGACCAGCCAGCTCTCCTCCTCGGACTGGTAACGCGCCTCCATCACCTCGTTGTAGGTGAAGCGCCACTCTCGCCGGTCGCGGCCATCGATGGACTCGATGCGCAGCACCATTTCGTCGCTGGCGAAGGGCTGGTCCGCGTGGGCAGCGGCATCTGCCTGGTCCAGCAGCGACTCGTTCAGCTCGAACTGCCAGGCATGCAGACCGTCGATCAACAACATGTCGGCGGTCTCCAGTTGATCCAGCAGGTAGGGAGTCGTGGTCATGGCAGGCACTCGGCAATGGGCAGGCCGTCATGATAGAGCAAAACCCATCGCCGTCCCCTCCTCTCCTAATCGCCCAACGCTTCCAAAACCCTGCGCAGTCGCTCGACCGTCGCCGGAGCGCACGACTGCATCGGCTCGCGCAGCTCATCGGCAATCATCCCCTGCAAGGCCAGCGCCGCCTTGATCGCCGCCGGGTTCGGCTCGGCGAAGGCCGCCTGGATCCAAGGCAGCAGGCGGTAGAAGGTGCCTCTTGCGGCAGACACATCACCAGAGTCCACCTGGCGCTGCATACGCACGAAAAGATCGGCGCGTATGTGGGCGGAGGCGGAAATCGCCCCGGCGCCACCCAGGCACAGGTTGCTGAATATCTGCAGATCCTCCCCCGTCAGCACTTCGACCTCGCCATCGGCGATCAGCGCGAGGGTGGTTTCGATGTCGCCTGCACAATCCTTGATCGCGGCGATGCGAGGGTGGCGGACAATGCGGCGCAGGGTTTCACGCTCGATGCGCACCCCGGTGCGATAGGGAATGTCGTAGAGCACCAGCGGCACACGGGAAGCATCGGCCAGTGTGCGGAAGAACACCTCCAGCCCTGCCTGGGACGGCCGGATGTAGTAAGGCGCCGGAACCAGCACGCCAGCCAGTGGACGGCTCTGGATCTGCTGCTGGAACGCCAGCAGCTCACGCAGATTGTTGCCAGCCAGCCCCATGATCACCTGGTGTGGCGGTACCCACTGCAGTACTGCGTCGAGCACTGCGAGTTGTTCGTCATGGCTGAGCGCCGCCGCTTCGCCCGTAGTACCGCACACCACGAAGCCCCTGACGCCATCTTCCAGCAGTCGGCTTACCAGGGTGTGCAAGGCAGGGAAATCGATCTCCCCGCCTCGGAATGGCGTGGCCAGGGCAATCCAGATTCCGCGAAAAGTAGACATGCAAAAAACTCCTTGTGGCTGACCGTCTGGTCGCCGTCAGGGAGGGCTGTGGGAATCACGCGGAAGAGCGCCTTGTGTGTCCTGTCAGCCCATCTGACGGGACAGCACGCCCCGGTCAAATGAGCGACTGTTTCTTCGATTTCTTGGCAACGACGATGCATGCGCCAGCCAGGGCGGAGAAGCCCGGCAGTGGCAGCGAATGATCGAGGTTGGCAAGCATGGGCAATCCGGTATGCGAATCAGGTCCTGATAGTGCGCAGGCTCGCCTCAGGCTGTCAACCAGGCACCAGCGTCTATGCTGGATCAACGACAACGCAGTCTTGGAGATGTGAAATGAAGCGTCGCGAACTGGGCCAGTCGGGGCTGGTCATTCCGCCCTTGGTGTTCGGCGGCAACGTGTTCGGCTGGTCCGCCGACGAAGCCATGTCGTTCCGCCTGCTGGACGCCCTGCTGGATGCCGGGATCAACTGCATCGATACCGCCGATGTCTATTCGCGCTGGGTGCCCGGACATGTCGGCGGCGAATCGGAAGCCCTGATCGGCAAGTGGCTGAAGAAAACCGGCAAGCGTAATCAGGTGCTGATCGCCACTAAGGCCGGCATGGACATGGGAAATGGCCACAAGGGCCTGTCAGCGGTGTACATCGAGCAAGCGCTGGAGCGTTCGCTGAAGCGGCTGCAGACCGATTACATCGATCTCTATCAGTCGCATTGCGACGACCCGCACACTTCCGTGGAGGAAACGATGGGCGCCTTCGGCGAGGCGGTGGAGCGCGGCAAGGTCCGGGCCATCGGCGCCTCCAACTTCGACGCCAAGCGCCTGCGCGAAGCCCGGGAAGTCTGCGACCGCCTGAAGCTGCCGCATTACCAAAGCCTCCAGCCCAACTACAACCTCTATGATCGCAGCGACTACGAAACGCGGCTGGAGCCAACCGTGAAGGAGCTGGGGCTAGGCGTCATCAACTTCTACTCCCTGGCTGCCGGCTTCCTCACCGGCAAGTACCGTAGCGAAGCGGACCTGGGCAAGAGCAGCGTGCGCGGCTACAAAGTGAAGAATTACATGACCGAGCGCGGCTTCGCCATCATCGATGCCCTGGAAGAGGTAGCGGGCGGGCTGAGCGCAACACCGGCACAGGTGGCGCTGGCCTGGCTGATGGCACGCCCCAGCATCACAGCCCCCATCGTCAGCGCGTCGAAGCTGGAGCAGTTGCCGGACCTGATCGCGGCGGTCGAGCTCAAGCTCAACGAGGAGGCCATGCAGCGCCTGAACACGGCCAGCGCCTACTGAGGAAACTATAGGGAACGCCAGACCGCGTGGCATCAATGGCGGCAACGACAGCATGGGTAACGCGCCGACCTGAAACTCCGCGCAGGAGCGCGCCAGGCGCGTGGCACACTCCTACAGGCAAGCGCCGTTACGGCTCGATGCTGAACCGGTCCGCATCCAGATTGGCCGGGAAGCGCTCACGGTAGGCGGCCAGCTCGGCGGCGCTGAGGGAGATATGGAACACGCCGTCGGCATCACCCGCCGCGAGCAGGCTGTCGCCCTGGAAATCGAGCACCTGGCTATCGCCGGAGTAAGCATGGCCCTTGCCATCCTCGCCCACGCGGTTGACCGCCGCGACGTAGCACAGGTTCTCTATGGCCCGCGCCGGCAGCAGACGGTTCCAGTGCTGGCGGCGTGCGGCCGGCCAGTTGGCGGTATAGAGCAGCAGGTCGGTGTCCTGTGCATCGCGGCTCCACACCGGGAAACGCAGGTCGTAACAGACCAGCGGGCGAATCCGCCAGCCCTTCCACTCCAGCAGCACCTGCTGCTCGCCCGGCGTGTAGTGCTTGTGCTCGCCCGCCATGCGGAACAGGTGGCGCTTGTCGTAGTGCTGCACCTCGCCGTCCGGGCGCGCCCAGAGCAGGCGGTTGCGATGGCTGCCGTCGGCGGCGCGAATGATCACGCTGCCGCAGACCACGGCATCGAGCTTGGCGGCCTGGCCACGCAGCCAGGTGTAGGTCTCGCCCTCCTCCGCCTCGGCCAGCGCCTCGGAGTCCATGGAGAAGCCGGTGGTGAACATCTCCGGCAGAATCACCAGATCCGCGCCGCGAGCGTTCTCCAGCAGCGCGTCGAAGCGCTCGCGGTTGGCCTTGGCGTCGTGCCAGACCAGGGTGGTCTGCACCAGAGCCAGCTTGAGGTCGGGCAGTTGGCTCAGATCGCGCATAGTCTTTCCGCCGCCTGACGCAGCGTCTCCTCTTTTTTGGCGAAGCAGAAACGCACCAGGCGCATGTCCGCCGGGGCCTGCTGGTAGAACACCGAGACAGGGATGGCGGCCACGCCGTGTTCGCGGGTCAGCCATTCGGACATGGCCACGTCGTCGAGGTCCGGGCGGATCACCGAGTAGTCGACCACTTGGAAGTAGGTGCCGGCGGCGCGCCGGAAACGGAAGCGCGAGCCTTCCAGCAGGTCGCAGAACAGGTCGCGCTTGGCCTGGTAGAAGCCTGGCAGCTCGCGCAGGTGCTCAGGGTGCGCCGCCATGAAGTCGGCCAGCGCCCACTGCAGTGGAGTCACGCCGCAGAAGTTCACGTACTGGTGAATCTTGCGCATCTCCGCCGACAGCGTCGGCGGCGCCACCACATAGCCGGTTTTCCAGCCGGTCACGTGGTAAGTCTTGCCGAAGGAGCTGATGACGAAGGCGCGTGGGTACAGTTCGTCGTGGGCCAGCACGCTGGCATGCTGCACGCCGTCATAGATCAGGTGCTCGTAGACCTCGTCACTGATCAGGTAGATCTCGCGGTCGCGGATCAGCGCCGCCAGGCGGTCGAGGTCCGCACGGTCGATCAGCGCGCCGCTGGGATTGTGCGGGCTGTTGAGGAAGATCAGGCGGGTACGCGGGGTGATGGCGTCAGCCATGCGCTGCCAGTCGATGCGGAAGTCCGGAAGGCTCAGCGGCACATGCACGCAGCGACCGCCGGCCAGTTCCACCGAGGGCTCGTAGCTGTCGTAGCAGGGGTCAAGGACAATGGCCTCGTCACCAGCGCGGATCAGCGCCTGTACCGCGCAGAAGATCCCCTCGGTCGCACCGGGAACTATGGTCACCTCGGCGTCTGCGCTGACGTTGCGACCATAGAAGCTGGCGACCTTGGCCGCGACCTGTTCGCGCAAGGCCGGCAAGCCGGTCATCGGGCTGTACTGGTTGTGCCCGGCCATTACGTGGCGGGCGACGGCTTCGAGCAAGGGCGCGGGGCTATCGAAGTCGGGGAAACCCTGAGAGAGGTTCAGCGCACCACATTCGGCGGCGAGCTGGGACATGCGGGTAAAAATGGTCGTGCCGACGTTCGGCAGTTTGCTGGTGAGCATGGCGTGACTACAGGCTGCGGACGATAGGTGGAGGGCTCCTACTCTATCGCCTGCAGCCGGGCGCCAGAAGTACGAAAGACGTTATTTACGTTTGTCTTTCTTTTTCTTCTCGGCCTTCTTGTGGTGCGACATCAGCCGGCGCTTCTTGTTGACCTGGCGTTCGGTGAGCTGGGTCTTCTTGCCTTCGAAGGGGTTGTCGCCGCCCTTGTACTCGATGCGGATCGGCGTACCGACCAGCTTGAGTACACGTCGGTAGGTCTTCTCCAGGTAACGGGTGTAGGCCTTGGGCACGGCATCTACCTGGTTCCCGTGGATCACGATCAGCGGCGGGTTGGCACCGCCCAGGTGAGCATAACGCAGCTTGATGCGGCGGCCATTGATCATCGGCGGCTGGTGAACCTGGATGGCGTCTTCGAGGATCTGCGTGAGCTTGCTGGTAGGCCAGCGGGTCACGGCCGAACGGAACGAATCCTGTACCGACTTGTACAGGTGGCCGACCCCGGTGCCGTGCAGCGCGGAGATGAAATGGATGTCGGCGAAGTCGGCGAACATCAGCCGGCGCTCCAGCTCGGTCTTCACATAATCGCGCTCGGCCGATTCCATGCCATCCCACTTGTTCAGCGCGATCACCAGCGCACGGCCAGTCTCCAGCACGAAGCCCAGCAGATTAAGGTCGTGCTCGACCACACCTTCGCGGGCGTCCATGACGAAGATGACCACGTTGGCGTCCTGAATCGCCTGGAGGGTCTTCACCACGGAGAACTTCTCCACAGCCTCGAAGATCTTCCCGCGGCGGCGCACGCCGGCAGTATCGATGAGGGTGTACTTCTCTTCGTTACGCTCGAAGGGGATATAGATGCTGTCGCGGGTAGTGCCGGCCTGGTCGTAGACGATCACACGCTCTTCGCCGAGCATGCGGTTGACCAGGGTGGACTTGCCAACGTTAGGGCGGCCGATGATGGCGATCTTGATGCCATCCTTCTCGCTCGGACCGGGGATGCGTTTGGCTTCCTCACCCTCGGCAACTTCTTCCAGTTCGCCGGGCAGGTCGTTGTCTTCCGGCGCCTCGGGCTCGGGAGTGAACATGTCCCCCAGGGCTTCCTGGAGCATCTGGGTGATGCCGCGACCGTGGGCCGCGGCGATGGGAATCGCGTGGCCAAGGCCCAGCGGGCTGAATTCGGCGCGGGCGATGTCAGGATCAACGGTATCGACCTTGTTCGCCACCAGGAAGCTGCGCTTGTTCCGCTTGCGCAGGTGCTCGGCGATCATCTGGTCGGCGGCGGTCAGGCCCGCGCGGGAGTCGACCATGAACAGGACAGCGTCAGCCTCCTCGATGGCCTGCAGTGACTGCTCGGCCATCTTGGCATCGATACCTTCTTCGTCACCGGATATACCACCAGTGTCGATGACGATGAATTTCTTGCCCTGCCACTTGGCCTCGCCGTACTGGCGGTCGCGGGTCAGACCCGCGTACTCGGCAACGATAGCGTCGCGGGTGCGAGTCAGGCGGTTGAACAGGGTGGACTTGCCGACGTTGGGGCGGCCCACCAGGGCTATTACGGGAACCATGCGGCTCTCCAGGAAATTTGATTTTCAGAAAACACGACGGCCGCTGCCGTGATCTACGGCAGCGGCCGGCAGTAACACCCAGCTTAGCGGAGCGTGTAGGCGACCAGCTTGCCGCTGTTGCCGAACACGTACATCCAACTGCCGACTACCAACGGGCGAACCCGCACGCCGTCGCCATCGACCTTCTCGCGGCCAACGAAACGACCATCCACCTGGCTCAGCAGGTGAACGTAACCCTCCAGGTCACCGACCACCACGTTGCTCGAGAACACTGCCGGAGCCGACAACTGGCGGCGAGCAAGGGCGTCGTTGCTCCACAGCGAGGACGAACCACGGGAATCAAGGCTTTCCACGGTACCGCTGGCCTGGGCGACGAATACGCTGCCGGTGCCTTCGGCCACGCCGACATAGCTCGACGCTTCGCGCTGCCACAGGACTCGGCCCGAGCTTACGTCCAGAGCTGCGGCACGCCCCTGGTAGCTGGCGACGTAGAGAACGTTGTCGACCAACAGCAGGCCGCCGTCGATATCGACCACGCGATCCAGCTCGGAGCGGCCCTGAGGAATAGCTACGCGCTGCTCCCAGACCGGCAGGCCACGCTGCACATCCACTGCAACGACCTTGCCGCTGGCCAGGCCGGCCAGCGCAAGGCGGCCGGCGATCAGCGGAGCGCCGGTACCGCGCAGGGTCAGCACGGGGACAGTGCTTTCGTAGAGCCAGCGCTGGTTACCGGTGGAGGCATCGAAAGCGACCAGTTTGTCGTCCTGGGTCTGCACCACCACCACGTCACCGTTGGTGGCCGGAGCGGCCAGCACTTCGCTGGTGACCTTGGCGCGCCATTTCTGCTCGCCGGAACCCGCGTCCAAGGCAATCACATCGCCACGCAGGGTGCCGAGCAGAACAAGGCCGTTGCCTACGCCAACCGCGCCGGAAACCGGCAGGTCCAGGTCTTTTTTCCAGAGTACATCGCCGCTTTCACGCTGGATCGCCATGACCCGGCCTTCGGCGGACGCGGCGTAGATGGTCTGGCCATCCACCGCCGGTTCGAGCAGGTTGTAGAGCTCGCCCTGGCCGTCGCCGACCGAGCGGCTCCATTGCTTCTCCAGGCGAACCTCTTCCTTGAAATCGGTCAGTTCCGCCGGCGGCAGTTCTTTCTTGCTGTTGCTGCTGCAACCTACGGCCAACAGAGTCAGCGCGAGCAGCGCGGCGTGCTTCCAACGCAGCATGTCAGGCGTCTCCCTTGGCCAGGTCATCGAGCTTCATCTGCAGAGCGCCGACAGCGGCATCCTCTGGCAGCGCGGCCTTGGCCTTTTCATAGGCGGCACGGGCTTCGCCTTCACGCTTGAGCTGCACCAGCAGATCGCCACGCAGTTCCTCGCGTGTGGCGACATAGGCCTTCTCTACCTTTGCGTCGAGCAGCTTCAGCGCATCCTCAGCCTTGCCCTGGGCACCCATCACCCGGGCCAGACGCTGACGCGCCAGTTCGCCGAGGGTGGCATCGACCGGCTTGTCGACGATCGCCTTGAGTTCAAGTGCAGCGTCATCCAGCTTGCCGCTCTCCACGGCGACCTTGGCGACGAACAGGCGGCCATACTGGGAATACGGAGTCCCGGCATATTCGGTAGTGAGCTTGCCTGCCAGCTCGGCGACCTTGGCGGTATCCGGCTTGCCCGTTGGGTTCAGTGCGGTTTCCAGCAGGGCCTGGTAGACCACGGAGGCGCCCTGGGCCTGGTTGGTCTGGTACTTTTTCCAGGCCTGCCAGCCGAACACCACTACCAGCGCCAATGCCGCGCCAGTCAGGAGGGGCATGCCATTGCGCTGCCACCAGTCCTTGATGTCCGCCAGTTGTTCTTCTTCGGTACGCGTGCTCACCCCAATACTCCTATTCGGTCTTTTCTCAGGCCTGCTGCAGACAGGCTGCCAGGTGCTCGGGCAGAGCGTCCCAGGCGATATTCTGTTGTTCGCCCTCGCCACGCAGGGGCTTGAAACCTACCACGCGATTGGCCAGTTCGTCGTCACCCAGAATCATTGCGAACTGTGCACCGCTCTTGTCGGCTTTCTTGAACTGGCTCTTGAAGCTGCCGCCGCCGGCATTGACCAGCAGGCGAATGCCGGGGATGGCATCGCGCAGACGCTCGGCCAGTGCCAGACCAGCCAGCTCGGAAGCCTCGCCGAAGGCGCACAGATAGAGGTCCGCCGGGCGATTGAGTTCATCCGGTACTACGCCGAGGGTCTCCAGCAGCAGCACCAGGCGCTCCACACCCATCGCGAAGCCGACACCGGGAGTCGGCTTGCCGCCGAACTGGCTGACCAGTCCGTCGTAACGACCACCGCCACACACAGTACCCTGGGCGCCGAGTTTGTCGGTGACCCACTCGAAAGCGGTACGGCAGTAGTAGTCCAGGCCGCGAACCAGCTTCTGGTTGATTTCATAGCGCAGGCCGACCGCATCGAGGCGAGCTTTCAGGCCCTCGAAGTGGGCGAGCGACTCTTCATCCAGGTAGTCGTGCAGGGTCGGCGCGCCGACCAGAAGGGCCTGGGTGCTTTCGACCTTGCTGTCGAGAATGCGCAGCGGATTGGTGGTCATGCGACGCTGGCTGTCTTCATCGAGCTGATCGAAGCGATCCTGCAGGTAGGCGACCAGGTCGTCACGATAACGCGCGCGAGCTTCGCTGGAGCCCAGGGTATTGAGTTGCAGGGTCACTGCATCGGCCATGCCCAGCTTCTTCCACAGGCGCCAGGTAAGGATGATCAGCTCGGCGTCGATGTCCGGGCCAGGCAGGTTGAAGACTTCCACGCCAATCTGATGGAACTGGCGATAGCGGCCCTTCTGCGGCTTCTCGTAGCGGAACATCGGGCCGGTGTACCAGAGTTTTTGTACCTGGCCGCCGCCACTGAGGCCGTGTTCGAGCACGGCACGCACGCAACCTGCGGTCCCTTCGGGACGCATGGTCAGGGATTCACCGTTGCGGTCGAGGAAGGTGTACATCTCCTTGTCGACTACGTCGGTGCCTTCACCGATACCGCGGGCGAAGAGTTCGGTGAACTCCAGGATCGGCAGTCGAATTTCGTTGTAGCCGTAACCGTCCAGCAGGCCGGCGAAGGTACGCTCCAGATAGCGCCAGGCCGGGGTCTGCTCCGGCAGGATATCGTTCATGCCACGAATGGCTTGCAGGGACTTGCTCACGTAGGGTCCTTGTTGCGATCAGCCGCGCACGATCAGTGCTGCGTCGGCCTCGGCCTTCTCGGCCGCCTTTTCGCGGATCAGCCGTTCCAGCTCATCCACCAGATTTTCGTTCTGCAGCTTCTGCGCAGGCTTGCCGTCGATGTAGATCAGGTTGCTCGGCGTACCGCCGGTCAAGCCGATATGCGCTTCCTTGGCCTCGCCTGGGCCGTTCACCACGCAACCGATCACGGCGACATCCAGCGGAACCAGCAGGTCTTCGAGGCGACCTTCAAGCTCGTTCATGGTTTTCACCACATCGAAGTTCTGCCGCGAGCAGCTCGGGCAGGCAATGAAGTTGATACCACGGGAGCGCAGGCGCAGCGACTTGAGGATATCGAAGCCGACTTTGATCTCTTCCACCGGATCGGCGGCCAGGGAAATGCGAATGGTGTCGCCGATACCTTCGGCGAGCAGCATGCCCAGGCCAACCGCGGACTTCACCGTCCCCGAACGCAACCCACCGGCTTCGGTGATGCCCAGGTGCAGGGGCTGTTCGATTTCCTTGGCCAGCAGGCGGTAGGCAGCCACGGCCATGAAGACATCGGAAGCCTTCACGCTGACCTTGAAGTTCTGGAAGTCCAGCTTGTCGAGGTAGTCGACATGGCGCATGGCCGATTCCAGCAGGGCCTCGGGAGTCGGCTCGCCGTATTTCTTCTGCAGATCCTTCTCCAGCGAGCCGGCGTTGACGCCGATGCGGATCGGGATATTGCGCTCGCGGGCGGCGTCCACCACGGCTTTCACGCGGTCTTCGCGCCCGATATTGCCAGGGTTGATGCGCAGGCAATCAACGCCCAGCTCGGCTACGCGCAGAGCAATCTTGTAGTCGAAGTGAATATCCGCCACCAGCGGGACATTCACCTGCCGCTTGATCCTGCCGAATGCCTCGGCGGCGTCCATATCCGGCACGGAGACGCGCACAATGTCGGCGCCAGCCTCCTCGAGACGGCGGATCTGGGCGACAGTGGCGGCAACGTCCAGGGTATCGGTGTTGGTCATGCTCTGCACGGCGATGGGGGCATCCCCACCCACCGGCACATTGCCCACCCAGATCTTGCGGGATAGGCGACGTTTGATCGGAGACTCGCAATGCATCTTACTGTCCACCCAACTTCAGGCGTGCGGTTTCGCCCCGGGACGGGGTCACATCGACCGGCTGGCCGTTATAGCTGACCTGAACGCCACGGGCGAAGCCCAGGCGCAGCTCCATCGGCACCTTGCCGGCCAGCTCCAGGGAATCACCCTTGCGCTTGAGCGCGCTGAACAGGACCTTGCCATCGGCATCGGTGAGCTGGGTCCAGCAGTCCTGAGTGAATTGAACCTTGACCACACCCTGACCGGCCGCGGCGACAACCGGAGCTGCAGGGGTGGACTCGGCTGGAACTGCCGGGGTAGCAGGAGCCACGGTCGCCTGCGGAGGAACCGCTGCGACCGGTGCGGCCGGAGCGGGAACGGCCGGCGCGGCGGCGGAGGCCGGTACACCAGGCGAAGCCGATGCGGCAGGCGGTGCGGCCTCGACCGGAGCCTCGGCAACCGCGTCGTCGCTCAACGGCTCGGCAGGGGCAGCCGGGGTATTGGCCTGATCCTCGGCGACAGCCTGGTCTTCAGGCTCGTCAAGGGTATGAATTTCGGTGGTGCCGTCAGCGCTCTCTACCTCGACATGCTCCATGCTGAGATTGCCGCTTTCCTGCGGTCGGGCCGAGCGTTCCTGCCACCAGAAGTAACCGAAGGCGATCAGCAGCGCGAGCAACACCAGGCTGAACAGGCGCAGCAGGTTGCGCGACAGGCGCACCGGCTCGACTACGCGACCAAGGCTCTGCACGTTGCTGCCGGTTGCATCGGTGCCGGTGTACTGGTCGAAGGCGGTGACCATCTGGGCCTGATCCATGCCCAACAGCTTGGCGTAGGCGCGGATGTAGCCGCGCGCAAAGGTGTGGCCCGGCAACTGCTCGAACGAACCCTGCTCCAACTGGCGCAGGGCGTTTTCCGTCAGATTCAGTTGCCCCGCGACCTGCGCGGTGCTCCAGCCCTTGCTCTCGCGTGCCTGACGCAGTGTCTCGCCAGGGTTGGCGCGGGTCGTGCCGATGACATCGGACTGCGACGTGTTCATCATTTTTCCGCCTGGTATGCCTGGTATTCAGGAGAAGCGGGATACAGGCGCTTGAGTTGCAGCCCGAAGCTGGCGGCGGTATCCCGGTCATCGAAAATCTTTGCCAGTCGAATCCCCAGCAAGAGGCTGCGCGCGGTCTGCGGCCCGATCTTGAGGTACTCGCCGTAGTAGGCGCGCGCCGGTACGTATTCGCGATCCTGATAGCTCAGGTCGGCCATCTCGATCAGCGCACCGGGCTGGTTGCGATTCAGGCGAATGGCCTTTTCAAAGAACTGCTTGGCCTGCGCGCGATCCTTCAGTTGCAGACTGACCAGGCCAAGGTTCTCGAAGATACGCGACCTCTCGGAGTAGAGGCCGTCTTCGGTGGCCTTCATGTAGGTATCGTAGGCTTCCTTGTAGCGTTTCTGCTCGAACAGGAAACTACCGTAGTTATTGAGAATGCGGGCGTCGCCGGAACGCGAGGACAATGCCTTGCGGAACTCGCTCTCGGCGAGCTTGGGCTCCATCTCGGTCTGGTAGACCACAGCCAGAGCGGCATGGGCGTCAGCGCTGGACGAGTCGATTTCCAGCGCCTGGCGCAGCGGCACCTTGGCCTGCTCGGTATTGCCCATCTGCAGGTAACCGATACCGAGCTGGATATAGGCGTCGCGCGCCTCGTTCCGGCCCTTGTCGGTTTTCATGGGATCCTGTTTGCCAGTCGTCACGCAACCCGTCAGCACGGTTGCCAACAGTAAGAACAGCGCGGCGCGCAGGGTCATAGGAATCCTCCCGGGTCAGTTTCGGTTGGCAGCGCTGGTCGCAGGCTCGGCCTCGGTGGCCAACTGTCGAACGGCGATATAGCGCTCGCTGCGGCGGGTGCGGTCCATCACCTGCCCCACCAGTTGTCCACAGGCGGCGTCGATATCGTCGCCGCGAGTGGTGCGTACGGTCACGTTGAAACCGCCCTTGTGCAACATGTCCTGGAAACGGCGAATGGCATTGTTGCTCGGCCGCTCGTAACCAGAGTGCGGGAACGGATTAAACGGAATGAGGTTGATCTTGCAAGGAAAATCCTTGAGCAACGCGATCAACTGCTCGGCGTGCTCGGGCTGGTCGTTGACGTTGGCAAGCAACGTGTATTCGACGGTCAGCACGCGCTCCTTGCCCAGGCGCGTGATGTAGCGATAGCAGGAGTCGAGCAGCATCTCCAGCGGGTACTTCTTGTTGATCGGCACCAGCTTGTTACGCAACTCGTCGTTCGGTGCGTGCAGCGACAGGGCCAGGGACACGTCGGTCACTTCGGCAAGCTTGTCGATCATCGGCACTACGCCAGAGGTGGACAGGGTCACCTTGCGCTTGGAAATGCCGTAGCCAAGATCCTCCATCATGATGCTCATGGCTGTCACGACGTTGTCGAAGTTCAGCAGCGGCTCACCCATGCCCATCATCACCACGTTGGTGATGGCACGGTCGATCTTGCCTGGAACGGTTCCGAACGACTGGTTGGCGATCCACACCTGGCCGATGATCTCGGCGGAGGTCAGGTCGCTGTTGAAGCCTTGCTTACCAGTGGAGCAGAAGCTGCAGTCCAACGCGCAACCGGCCTGGGACGATACGCACAGAGTGCCGCGACCGCCCTGCGGGATATACACGGTCTCGACGCAACTGCCCGAGGCCACGCGTACCACCCACTTGCGGGTACCGTCAGAGGAAATGTCCTGGCTGACGATCTCCGGAGGGCGAATTTCGGCAACGGCCTTGAGCTTTTCGCGCAAGGCCTTGCCGACGTTCGTCATGGCGTCGAAATCGACGGCGCCAAAGTGGTGAATCCATTGCATCACCTGGCCGGCGCGGAAGCGCTTTTCACCGATGGACTCGAAGAATTCCTCGAGCTGGGGTTTGGTCATGCCCAGCAGGTTGGCCTTTACAGCGGTATCAGTCATGGATTCACCCTCGCACACTCGCCTTAATCAGCGGATGCGCTCGCACACCTCGGTGCTGGAGAAGAAGTAAGCGATTTCGCGAGCAGCGGAAGCTTCCGAGTCGGAACCGTGTACGGCGTTCTCGTCGATGGAGACGGCGAAGTCGGCACGGATGGTGCCGGCGTCGGCTTTCTTCGGGTCGGTGGCGCCCATCAGCTCACGGTTGCGCAGAATGGCGTCTTCGCCTTCCAGAACCTGGACGACGACCGGACCGGAAGTCATGAAGGCAACCAGATCCTTGAAGAAGGGACGCTCTTTGTGCTCGGCGTAGAAACCACCGGCTTCGCGCTCGGACAGTTGGACCATCTTGGAAGCTACGACGCGCAGACCGGCTTTTTCGAAGCGGGTCAGGATTTCGCCGATGACGTTCTTGGCAACAGCGTCGGGCTTGATGATGGAGAAGGTACGTTGCAGGGCCATGGAAATAACTCCGGAAAGCAAGGTTGGTAAAGCCAAGAAGCCCCTGACAAGGCCAGGAGCTCCCGAGATTCAAGGGGTTGCCGCAAGCGACGTGCGAAGACACGGCGGGCGCGGGGCCGGCCCCAACTGCGGCAGGACCGGCGGCTCTGGAAATCCCGCGGGATTTTTTCAGAGCTCACCTAAAGATAAAACCCGCGAATTATACGCGGGTTCAGGACAAATGGGTACGCGGCTCACTCGAGCCGCACCTTCAGTCCGCCTCTTCGATCCAGGCCGCCTGAATGGCCTCCAGGACCTTCTCGCCGCCGCGCGAAGGATCGTCGCTGAACTCCGGCAAAGCCAGCACCCAGCGGTGCAGATCGACGAAATTCACGTAGCGCGGATCGACATCCGGCTTGGATTCGGCCAGTTGGATGGCGATTTCGAGCACATCAACCCATTTCAGACTCATCGCTGACGCTCCGCTCAGTGACCTTCGGACACCTGGTTGATGGTGTACTTCGGAATCTCCACCACCAGATCCTTGTCGCCGACCACCGCCTGGCAAGACAGGCGCGAATCCGGCTCCAGCCCCCAGGCCTTGTCCAGCATGTCGTCTTCCAGCTCGTCGGAAGGCTCCATGGAGCTGAAGCCTTCACGCACGATCACATGGCAGGTGGTGCAGGCACAGGACATCTCGCAGGCGTGCTCGATCTCGATGCCGTTGCGCAGCGCAGCCTTGATGATGGTTTCGCCCGGCTGGGCCTCGATCACCGCACCCTCAGGGCAATGTTCGGCGTTCGGCAGAAATACAATCTGCGGCATCTTGGTTCATTCCTCGATTTCGTTGAGCCGGCGACCGGCCAATGCGGCTTTTACGGTGGCGTCCATACGGCGCGCGGCAAAAGCGTCGGTCAACTGGGACAGGCGCTTGACCTGCTGCTCGATAGCCACGGTGTCGGTACCGACAGCCAGCTCGCGGAGGGCCTCCATGCCAGCATCGATGACCGCGCGCTCGTCGGCATCCAGCAGGCGCTCGCCGTCGACGTCCAGGGCCGACTGCACAGCCTCCAGCAGGCGCTGCGCCTCGACCTGCTGCTCGCGCAGGGCGCGGGCTGCCATATCGTCACTGGCATACTGGAAGGAGTCCTGCAGCATACGGGCGATTTCGCCATCGGTCAGGCCATAGGACGGCTTGACCTGAATGCTGGCCTCGACGCCTGACGACAGTTCGCGGGCAGAAACTCCCAGCAGGCCATCGGCATCGACCTGGAAACTCACCCGGATCTTCGCCGCACCCGCCACCATCGGCGGGATACCGCGCAATTCGAAGCGCGCCAGGGAGCGGCAATCCTTGACCAGCTCACGCTCACCCTGCAGCACATGGATCATCATGGCCGTCTGGCCATCCTTGTAGGTAGTGAACTCCTGGGCGCGAGCCACCGGAATGGTGGTGTTGCGCGGAATCACCTTCTCCATCAGCCCACCCATAGTTTCCAGGCCAAGCGACAGAGGAATCACGTCCAGCAGCAGCAGCTCTTCGCCGCGCTTGTTGCCGGCAAGCGCATCGGCCTGGATGGCCGCACCGATGGCGACCACCTGGTCCGGATCGATATCGGTCAACGGCTCGCGTCCGAACAACTCACCCACCAGCTCACGCACGCGTGGGACACGGGTGGACCCGCCAACCATGACTACGGCACTGACTTCCTCCAGCTCCACGCCGGAGTCGCGCACGGCACGGCGGCAAGCCTTGAGACTGCGCTGGATCAGCGGATCGATCAGCGATTCCAGTTGCGCACGAGTAAGCTCACCGGACCAGCCTTGGTAGCCCACGAGCACGCTCGCGCTGTCGGTCAACGCCTCCTTGGCTGCGCATGCAGCTTGCAGGAGGCTGCGCTGGGCGCCGGGATCGAGGTCAGCCGAGAGACCGGCCTGCTCGATGATCCAGCCAGCGATGGCATGATCGAAATCATCCCCCCCCAGGGCGGTGTCGCCGCCTGTAGCCAGCACCTCGAAGACACCGCGGGTCAGGCGCAGGATGGAGATATCGAAAGTACCGCCACCCAGGTCATAAATCGCGACGACGCCTTCGGCGTTCTTGTCCAGCCCGTAGGCGACCGCCGCGGCAGTAGGTTCGTTGAGCAGGCGCAGTACATGCAGGCCTGCCAGACGCGCAGCGTCCTTGGTAGCCTGGCGCTGGGCATCGTCGAAATACGCGGGAACGGTAATCACCGCACCGACCAGCTCACCGCCGAGGGTGGATTCGGCACGCTGGCGCAGCGCTCGCAGGATTTCCGCCGAGACTTCCACGGGGCTCTTGGCGCCCTGGACGGTCTCGATGAAGGGCATGTGCGACTCGCCCTGAATGAAGCGATACGGCAGTTGGCCGCCAAGCTGCTTCACATCTTCCAGGCCACGCCCCATCAGGCGCTTGACCGAGATGATGGAATTCAATGGATCCTGGGAGGCATTGGCACGAACACTCTCCCCTACCTCGGTGCGATCAGCGAGATAACGCACCGCCGACGGCAGAATCACTTCGCCATGTTCATCGGGCAGCGGCGCGGTGATGCCGCTGCGCACAGCGGCAACCAGGGAATTGGTGGTGCCCAGGTCGATCCCCACGGCCAGGCGACGCTGGTGTGGCTGGGGAGTCTGGCCGGGCTCGGCGATCTGCAATAGGGCCATGCGGTTTCTAATCAGGCTATCGGGCGCGGCCTGGGGCCACGCGAATTAATCGTCGAGTCGCTCTTCCAACTGGCGCACTTCCTGCGCCAGCTTGTCGAGGAACTGCATGCGGCGCACCAGGCGCTCCGCCAGATCGCGACGGGAAGCATCGTCCCAGATGTCGGCAAAATCCGTTTCCAACTGCTGCTGGGCCGATTTCAACTGTCGCTTGAACTGCGCAACGCCATCCAGATCAGCGCTGTCCTGCAGGTCTTCCAGATCCTCGCGCAACTGCATCTGCTGCAGAAGGAACTCAGGATCCTGCACCGTCGCCTCCAGCGGCAGCGCATTGCCACGCAGAGCCAGCAGGTACAACGCACGGCGCGGAGCGCTTTTCAGCGTCTGGTAGGCATCGTTGAGCTCGGCGGCTTTGGCCTGCGCCAGCCGCTGCTCGCGCTCGGAAGCATCGGCGAAACGATCCGGGTGCACGCTGCGCACCAGCTCGCGATAGCGGCTGCCAAGCGCTTCCAGATCGATTCGGAAGCCCGGCTGCAGGTCGAACAGCGCGAAGTGACAGGGACTACCCACACCCGACCTCAGACGTTGAAGCTTTCGCCGCAGCCACACTCACCGCGCACGTTCGGGTTGTTGAACTTGAAGCCCTCGTTGAGGCCTTCCTTGGCGAAGTCCAACTCGGTACCGTCGAGGTAGACCAGGCTCTTCGGGTCGATGATAACCTTCACGCCGTGGCTCTCGAACACCCGATCCTCGGCCGCCAGCTCATCGACGAACTCCAGCACGTAGGCCAGCCCGGAACACCCGGTGGTGCGCACGCCAAGACGAATACCCTCGCCCTTGCCGCGCCCCTCGAGGGAGCGGCGAACATGGTTGGCGGCGGCTTCGGTCATGCTGATGGCCATGGGAACTCCTTACTCAACGAATCGCAGATCAGAGAAGACCTTTCTTCTGCTTGTAGTCGCGCACGGCCGCCTTGATGGCATCCTCGGCGAGTACCGAGCAGTGGATCTTCACCGGCGGCAGGGCCAGTTCCTCTGCGATGGTGGTATTCTTGATCGATTCGGCCTCATCCAGGGTCTTGCCTTTCATCCACTCGGTGGCAAGGGAGCTGGAGGCAATGGCCGAACCACAGCCGTAGGTCTTGAACTTTGCGTCTTCGATCACGCCCTGTTCATTGACCTTGATCTGCAAACGCATAACGTCGCCGCATGCCGGTGCACCGACCATACCGGTACCGACGTCCGGATCTTCAGCATCGAGCTTGCCGACGTTGCGCGGGTTTTCGTAGTGGTCGATGACCTTGTCACTGTATGCCATGGCTAATCCTCACTTCTACGGGGCGGGTCAGTGGGCCTGCCATTCGACCTTGGACAGGTCGACACCCTCTTTGAACATATCCCACAGCGGCGAGAGCTCGCGCAGCTTGGAAACGGCTTCCACCGCCTGCTTGGCGGCGTAGTCGACCTCTTCCTCAGTAGTGAAGCGGCCGAAGGTGAAACGTATGGAGCTGTGCGCCAGTTCGTCGTTGCGGCCAAGGGCACGCAGGACGTAGGACGGCTCGAGGGAAGCAGAGGTACACGCTGAGCCCGAGGAGACCGCGAGGTCTTTCAGGGCCATGATCAGCGACTCGCCTTCGACGTAGTTGAAGCTGACGTTCAGGTTATGCGGCACGCGCTGGGTCAGGCTGCCGTTGATGTACAGCTCTTCCAGACCTTCCAGCTGCGCGTAGAAACGGTCACGCAGGGCGCGGATGCGCTCGTTTTCCTGGTGCATTTCTTCCTTCGCAATGCGGAAGGCTTCGCCCATGCCGACGATCTGGTGAGTGGCCAGGGTACCGGAACGCATGCCACGCTCGTGGCCGCCGCCGTGGGTCTGGGCTTCCAGGCGCACGCGCGGCTTGCGGCGCACGTAGAGGGCGCCAATACCCTTCGGGCCATAGGTCTTGTGCGCAGAGAACGACATGAGATCGACCTTGAGTTTCTCCAGGTCGATATCCACCTTGCCGGTGGACTGGGCGGCGTCCACATGGAACAGCACACCACGGGAGCGAGTCAATTCACCGATGGCAGCGATATCGTTGATGGTGCCGATTTCGTTGTTCACGTGCATGATCGACACCAGAATGGTGTCCTCACGCAGAGCCGCTTCGACCTGGGCCGGAGTGATCAGACCATCTTCGGTCGGATCGAGGTAGGTCACTTCGAAACCTTCACGCTCGAGCTGGCGAGTGGTATCCAGCACGGCCTTATGCTCGATCTTCGAGGTGACGATGTGCTTGCCCTTGCCGGCATAGAAGTGCGCAACCCCCTTGATCGCCAGGTTATCTGACTCGGTGGCGCCGGAAGTCCAGACAATCTCGCGGGGATCGGCATTGACCAGCTCGGCGACCTGGCGACGGGCGTTCTCGACAGCCTCCTCGGCCTTCCAGCCGAAGACGTGCGAGCGCGAGGCCGGGTTGCCGAAGTTGCCGTCCACCAGCAGGCAGTCAGCCATTTTCTGAGCGACACGCGGATCAACCGGGGTCGTGGCGGAATAGTCGAGGTAAATCGGCAATTTCATCAGGTAACTCCTACAGGCGGGCGTTCGCTCAATCGATGGCGGACGCTTCAATCTTGTCGAGGCGCGGCGTCTTGCCCGAACAGCGGCGCTCATCCTGGCGCTGGGCCACCTCTTGAACTTCGCGGCGCTCGACCAGGTCGGCGAGACTGATGCCGCTGAGGAACTCATGAATCTGCTGACTGAGATCACACCACAAGTGGTGGGTCAGACAGGTGTCGCCGGAATGGCAGTCACCCTGCCCCTGGCAACGAGTGGCATCCACCGACTCGTTGACCGCATCGATCACCTGAGCGACGTGAATGCCGGTCATGTCACGCGACAATTGGTAGCCGCCGCCCGGACCACGCACGCTGACCACCAGATTGCCACGGCGCAATTTGGCGAACAGCTGTTCGAGATAGGACAGGGAGATACCCTGACGCTCGGAGATATCGGCGAGAGAAACCGGACCACGCTGGGCGTGCAACGCCAGATCGAGCATGGCGGTGACGGCATAGCGGCCTTTGGTGGTCAATCGCATGGGAATTTCCGAAAGAATCGCTGGTTTAGGGAAAGTATGCTCTTTTCCGAGTATTTAAGTCAACTATAAGACCTATTACTTTAGTCGGAATTAACCAGCGGGCGGCGCGGTATTCTAGCAGAGGGCCATCGTCGGCGCATCACTGCGCCGACTTGCCTTCCAAATCCTTCACGCCCGCGAAGTCCTCCTCACGCAGAACCGGCAGATCCTTGGCGCAGTAGTCGCTCCCCAAGGCAGTCAGCGCTTTGCACATGCCTTCGAGGCGGCCATCCACGGCCTGCAGATGATCAAGCAACTGACCAATGGCGCGCGCCACCGGGTCCGGCATGTCCTGACTGACACCATAGGCATCGAAGCCCAGCTTCTCTGCCATAGCCTGGCGCTTGGCCTGCAGTTCGGCGTCATCCTTCATGATGATGCGGCCGGGGATACCGACCACGGTAGCGCCTGGCGGCACTTCCTTGGTCACAACGGCATTGGAGCCGACCTTGGCGCCAGCCCCAACGGTGAACGGACCAAGCACCTTGGCACCAGCCCCCACGACCACGCCATCAGCCAGCGTCGGGTGGCGCTTGCCCTTGTTCCAACTGGTACCACCCAGGGTCACCCCCTGATAGATGGTCACGTCATCACCAATCTCGGCAGTCTCGCCAATGACGATCCCCATGCCGTGGTCGATGAAGAAGCGCCGACCGATCCTCGCCCCGGGATGAATCTCGATGCCGGTCATCCAGCGACCGAAATTCGACACCAGGCGCGCCAGCCACTTCCAGCCGGAGGTCCACAGCGCATGCGCCAGGCGATGCAACCAGACAGCATGCAGGCCGGGGTAGCAAGTGAGCACCTCGAACGCATTGCGCGCCGCCGGGTCACGATGAAATACGCTCTGGATATCTTCGCGTACACGCTCAAACATCTTGATCACTCCGCTTGGAAAGCTCCCCACGAGCAGCCTTCTGTGTTTCGGTGAGAATACCCCTCAGGATATTCATCTCCAGCTTGCTGATGCCGCTGCGACCGTACAGGCGCCGCAGGCGTGACATGAGATGCCGGGGCTTCTGCGGATCGAGGAAGGCGATATCCACCAGCGTGGACTCCAGGTGCGAGTAGAAGCGTTCCAACTCATCCGCCGTCACCGGCAGGCTGTTGAGCATCGCCGTGGTTTCCACCTTCTCCTGCTTGGTTGGCTGGCCTTGTGCAGCCAGCCAGGCCATGCGCACCTCATAAACCAGCACCTGTACCGCAGTCGCCAGGTTCAGCGAGCTGAACTCGGGATTGGCCGGGATATGCACATGGAATTGACATCGCTGCAATTCCTCATTGGTCAAACCTGCGTATTCGCGACCGAAAACCAGAGCGACCTCCCCACCCTGCGCCACATGTTGCAGGCTGGTAGTAGCGCACTCGCGAGGATCGAGCAGAGGCCAGGGAATGCGACGATCACGCGCACTGGTACCGAGCACCAGGCTACAACCGGCGAGCGCCTCCTCCAGGGTCGGTACGACCACGGCGGCATCGAGGATGTCATCGGCACCGGAAGCCCGCGCGCGCGCTTCGCCACTGGGGAAATCCATCGGATCGACCAGCACCAGGCGCGACAGGCCCATGTTCTTCATCGCACGGGCCGCGCCGCCGATATTGCCGGGATGGCTGGTATTGACCAGCACCACGCGAATTCTGTCGAGCAACGCCAGCGACTCCACACTTAAAGCGAAAGGGAGGGAATCCTACCGCAGCGGTGGGTCTTGCGCCACGCAGCCGACAGGTCACTCTATGACCATCGCAGTTTTCTGCTAGAATGGCCGGCTTTCTTTAACGACCCAGGTGACCTCTCCATGCAGCCTATGCTGAATATCGCCCTGCGCGCCGCTCGCAGCGCCGGTGAACTGATCTTCCGCTCCATCGAACGCCTGGACACCCTCTCGGTCAACGAGAAAGAGGCCAAGGACTACGTCACCGAGGTCGACCGCGCCGCCGAGCTCTCCATCGTCACCGCACTGCGCAAGGCCTACCCGAACCACGGAATCATGGGCGAAGAAGGCGGCATGCTGGAAGGTAGCGGCGAAGGCGCCGATTACCTGTGGATCATCGATCCGCTGGACGGCACCACCAACTTCATCCACGGCGTCCCGCACTTCGCTATCAGCATTGCCTGCAAATACCGCGGCCGACTCGAACACGCCGTTGTGCTCGATCCGATTCGCCAGGAAGAATTCACCGCCAGCCGTGGCCGCGGCGCAGCCCTGAACGGCCGCCGCCTGCGCGTCAGCAACCGCAAGAGCCTGGAAGGCGCACTGCTGGGCACCGGCTTCCCGTTCCGCGACAGCCAACTGGACAATCTCGACGCTTACCTGGGCATGTTCCGCAGCCTGGTCGGCCAGACCGCAGGCATCCGCCGCGCCGGTGCCGCCAGCCTCGATCTGGCCTATGTCGCCGCCGGTCGGTACGACGCATTCTGGGAATTCGGCCTGTCCGAATGGGACATGGCGGCCGGCGCACTGCTGATCCAGGAAGCGGGCGGCCTGGTGAGCGATTTCACTGGCGGTCATGAGTTCCTTGAGAAGGGCCATATCGTGGCGGGCAACACCAAGTGCTTCAAGGCTCTGCTGACCAGCATCCAGCCGCACCTGCCACCGTCGCTCAAGCGCTGATCCCTCATGAAAGAGCCCGGCAATGCCGGGCTTTTTCATACCCGCACCTCCGAGCAAAGAAAAAGGCGCCCGATGGGCGCCTTTTTCTTCTACTCCTGGCGAATGCTTATTGCTGACCCAGGATCAATCGACCGCTTTTGTCGACAGGAATCTGCGAACCCGGATCGCGATCCATGCGAACCTGACCGGCCTTGCCATCCAGCAGGTACTTCACGTCATAGCCAACGACCTTCTCGCTGGTGTCATTGACGGTACTGCAGCGGGTTTCAGTCGTGGTGTAGGTATCACGCTCCTGCATGCCTTCCTGCACCTTGTTCCCGGCATAACCGCCGCCAATGGCACCTGCCACGGTGGCGATCTTCTTGCCGTTGCCACCACCGATCTGGTTGCCCAGCAGGCCGCCAGCGATGGCGCCAATAGCAGTACCGGCGATCTGATGAGTGTCTTTGACCGGACGCTGGTGAGTAACTGCGACATCCTTGCAGACCTGGCGAGGCGTCTTGATGGTTTCCTTGACCGGCTGGACAGCGAGCACCTCGGCGTATTCCGGCCCGCGATCCACCAGACTGTAGGTAGCCACGGCGCCACCGGCAGTCACGCCTACAGCGCCCAGCACGGTACCGATGAGCAACGACTTGTTCACATAAACCTCCTGGTCTTTCGTCTCGTTCGGGCTCTGCCCTTTACCTTGCCTTGGAAGGCGAAATTTGTAAGAAAGTTCCCTTGAGATCGAGTGACAAATCACACAAATGAAAACTCCCGCCTAGGCGGGAGTTCTCTTGACAGGCCTTGAAGCGCTCTATCACGGGCGCTCGTCAGCTTCCTTGCTCGGCGGCGGAATCAGATCCTCGCTGGACAGATTCAGCCAGATCAGCACCACGTTGGCGATGTAGATGGATGAGTAGGTACCTGCCATCACACCAACGAACAGAGCGATCGAGAAGCCGAACAGGTTGTCGCCACCGAAGAACAACAGGGCGGCGATCGCCAGCAGGGTCGACACTGACGTCGCAATGGTCCGCAGCAAGGTCTGGCTGGTCGAGATGTTGATGTTATCGATCAGGCTGGCCTTGCGCAGCACGCGGAAGTTCTCGCGCACCCGGTCGAAGATCACAATGGTGTCGTTCAACGAATAGCCCACCACCGCCAGCACCGCGGCCAGCACGGTCAGGTCGAAGGTGATCTGGAAGAACGACAGCACACCCATCACGATGATGGCGTCATGGATCAGTGAGAGGATCGCGCCCAGCGCGAATTTCCACTGGAAGCGGAAGCCCACGTACAACAGGATCCCACCAAGCGCCAGGAGCATACCGAGGCCACCCTGGTCACGGAGCTCTTCACCGACCTGCGGACCGACGTACTCGACGCCATTCACGCGCGCCGGATTGGACGAGTCGGCCTTCTGCAGCGCGCTGGCAACCTTCTTGCCCAGCTCCGGGTCTTCACTGGGCATACGCACCAGCACATCCCGAGTATCGCCGAAGCTCTGCACCACGGCTTCGCCGTAACCGGCGGCAACCAGTTGCTCACGCACCTTGGCGAGGTCGGCAGGCTGCTCGTAGGTCAGCTTGATCGACGTACCGCCAGTGAAGTCGAGGCCGAAGTTGATGCCCTTGATGAACCAGCTACCAAGGGCGATCAGGGTCAGGATCAGGGTGCAGGCGAACGCAACGTTGCGTACGCCCATGAAGTTGATAGTACCGATCTTGATATTCATCGCAGACCCCTTAGATCCACAGCTTCTTGAAGTCGCGGCCGCCGAAGATCAGGTTGACCATCGCGCGGGTGACCATGATGGCCGTGAACATCGAGGTAATGATGCCGAGGGACATGGTCACGGCGAAGCCCTTCACCGGGCCGGTGCCCATGGCGTAAAGGATGCCGCCGACCAGCAGCGAGGTCAGGTTGGCGTCGAGGATCGCGGTGAAGGCGCGATTGAAGCCTTCATGGATCGCCCGCTGCACGGACATTCCCGCCGCCAGCTCCTCGCGGATACGCGAGAAGATCAGCACGTTGGCGTCCACCGCCATACCCATCGTCAGAACGATACCCGCGATACCCGGCAGGGTAAGGGTCGCACCGAGGACAGACATCAGCGCCACCAGCATGACCATGTTGAAGGCCAGTGCGACGGTCGCGATAACGCCGAAGAAGCGGTAGATCACGATAATGAACAGAGAAACGAAGACCATGCCCCACAGGGAAGCATCGATACCCTTGGCGATGTTGTCCGCCCCCAGGCTCGGGCCGATGGTGCGCTCTTCGGCGAAGTACATCGGCGCAGCCAGGCCACCGGCGCGCAGCAGCAGGGCCAGCTCGGAGGACTCGCCCGGAGCGTCCAGGCCGGTGATGCGGAACTGGTTGCCCAGCGGCGACTGGATGGTCGCCAGGCTGATGATCTTCTTCTCTTCCTTGAACGCCGGAACGGCGACATCCTGCTCGACGCCATCGACTACCTGCCTGGCGTAGCGCGTGATCGGCTTCTGCTCGATGAACACCACCGCCATGCTGCGGCCGACATTGTTGCGGGTTGCTCGGTTCATCAGCTCGCCGCCGTGGCCATCCAGACGGATGTTCACTTGCGGACGACCGTTCTCATCGAAGCTGGCGCTGGCATCGGTAACCTGGTCACCGGTGATGATTACGCCACGTTCCAGGGTAGCCGGCGGACGACGCGGCTCACGAAACTCGAAGGTCTCGGTGGCGGACTTGATCGCATCCGGCTCCGCCGCGAGGCGGAATTCCAGGTTGGCGGTCTTGCCGAGGATACGCTTGGCCTCGGCGGTATCCTGCACGCCCGGCAGCTCGACGACGATACGGTTGGCGCCCTGGCGCTGCACGAGCGGCTCGGAAACGCCCAGCTCGTTCACACGGTTGCGGACGGTGGTGAGGTTCTGCTTGATCGAATACTCGCGGATCTCCGCGAGCTTGGCTGGAGTCATCGCCAGGCGCAGCACCTGCATGCCGGTGCGCTCGCTCTGGGTGACTTCGAAGTCACGATAGTCCTTGGCGATCAACGACTTGGCCTTGTCCAGGTCGCCTTCCTCGGTGAAGCCCAACTGGATGCCGCCGTCCTGTGCCGGCAGACTGCGGTAGCGCACGCGCTCCTTGCGCAGGGCACTCTTGATCTCGCTTTCGTAGACCTTCATGCGCGCTTCGACAGCCTTGTCCATGTCCACTTCCAGCAGGAAGTGCACACCACCGGACAGGTCCAGGCCCAGCTTCATCGGGCTGGCGCCCAGCTTGCGCAGCCAGCCGGGAGTGGTCTGCGCCAGGTTCAGGGCAACCACGTATTCGTCGCCGAGTGCGCGGCGGACGATGTCCTTGGCCGGCAATTGGTCTTCCTGCTTGACCAGGCGGATCAGGCCGCTGTTCTTGCCGAGGGAGTCCGCCTTGACGGCGATCCCCGCATCGGCCAGCGCCTTGCTGGCTTTGTCCAGATCGGCCTGGGATACCTGCAGCGCAGTGCTCGCACCACTGATCTGCACAGCCGGGTCATCCGGATATAGGTTGGGTGCGGAATAGATGAAACCGACGGCCAGGACCGCCAGGATCAGCAGATACTTCCACAGGGGATATTTGTTGAGCATGACACCGCCCGTTATAACGCGGGGCGCATCATGCGCCCCGTCGATTGGGTTTCTAGTTGGTTGGATCAGATGGCCTTGAGCGTGCCTTTCGGCAGGGTCGCGGCGATCGCGCCCTTCTGGAACTTCAGCTCGACATTGTCGGATACCTCGACCACTACGAAGTCGTCAGCCACTTTGGTCACCTTGCCGGCAATACCAGCGGAAGTGACTACTTCGTCACCCTTCTGCAGACCGGCGAGCAGGTTCTTGTGCTCTTTGGAACGTTTGGCCTGGGGACGCCAGATCATCAGGTAGAAGATGACCAGGAAACCGACCAGGAACACCCACTCGAAGCCGGTGCCAGCCGGACCAGCAGCGGCGGCGGGGGCCGCGGCGTCAGCGTAGGCAGCGGGAATTAGAAAGCTCATTGGAAACTCCTGTCACAGGGCTTTTTCGATGAAAGGTCAATCGGCCAGGGGCGGCGTGGGAAGGCCGCGCCGGGCATAGAAGGCATCGACAAAGTTCGCCAATGTACCCTGTTGGATTGCCTCGCGCAAACCAGCCATAAGCCGCTGATAATGCCGCAAGTTATGGATGGTATTGAGCATGCTGCCGAGCATTTCCCCACACTTGTCGAGATGGTAGAGATAGGCGCGGGAGAAGTGCTTGCAGGTGTAGCAATCGCAGGTAGGATCCAGCGGCGATTCGTCATGCTTGTGCACCGCATTGCGGATCTTGATCACCCCGGTGTCAACGAAAAGGTGACCATTGCGTGCGTTGCGGGTCGGCATGACGCAGTCGAACATGTCGACGCCCCGGCGCACACCTTCCACGAGGTCTTCCGGTTTGCCCACACCCATCAGGTAACGAGGTTTGTCAGCCGGCATGTGCGACGGCAGGAAGTCGAGCACGCGAATCATCTCGTCCTTGGGTTCGCCCACCGACAGGCCGCCGATGGCAAGGCCATCGAAGCCGATTTCCTGCAGACCTTCCAGCGAGCGCATGCGCAGCTCTTCGTGCATGCCACCCTGAACGATGCCGAACAGGGCCGACGGACTGTCGCCGTGGGCTATCTTCGAGCGCTTGGCCCAACGCAGCGAAAGCTCCATCGAGCGCTTGGCCACGTCGAACTCCGCCGGATACGGCGTGCACTCGTCGAAGATCATCACGATATCCGAGCCCAGCGCACGCTGTACCGCCATGGATTCTTCCGGCCCCATGAATACCTTGGCGCCGTCTACCGGAGAGGCGAAATAGACGCCCTCTTCCTTGATCTTGCGCAGCGCACCGAGACTGAACACCTGAAAACCGCCGGAATCGGTCAGGATCGGCCCCTTCCACTGCATGAAATCGTGCAGGTCGCCGTGCTTCCTGATCACCTCGGTCCCCGGGCGCAGCCACAGGTGGAACGTATTGCCGAGGATGATCTGCGCACCGATACCCTCGATATCGTGAGGAAGCATGCCCTTCACCGTGCCGTAGGTGCCCACCGGCATGAACGCCGGCGTCTCCACGACACCACGCGGGAAGGTCAGGCGGCCGCGCCGAGCCTTGCCCTCGGTGGCCAGCAGTTCGAATTTCATGAAACTCATGGATCAGTCCTCGGGCCCGCGCGGCGCGGGATTGCGGGTGATGAACATGGCATCGCCGTAACTGAAGAAACGGTACCCCTGCTCCACCGCCGCCGCGTAGGCGGACATGGTCTCGGGATAGCCGGCGAAGGCCGATACCAGCATCAGCAGCGTGGATTCGGGCAAATGGAAATTGGTCACCAGAGCGTCGACCACATGGAACGGTCGCCCGGGGTAGATGAAGATGTCCGTATCGCCACTGAAAGGCTTCAGCTCGCCATCGCGGGCCGCACTCTCCAGCGAACGCACGCTGGTAGTGCCGACGGCGACCACGCGGCCACCTCGCGCCTTGCACGCAGCCACCGCATCGACCACCTCCTGGCTGACTTCCAGCCACTCGTTGTGCATGTGGTGATCTTCGATACGCTCGACGCGTACAGGCTGGAACGTGCCGGCACCGACGTGCAGAGTCACGAATGCGGTCTCGACGCCCTTGGCCCGGATCGCCTCCAGCAGCGCCTCATCGAAATGCAGGCCCGCCGTGGGCGCCGCCACGGCGCCGGCGCGCTCGGCATAGACGGTCTGGTAGCGCTCGCGATCCGACTCCTCGTCCGGCCGGTCGATGTAGGGCGGCAGCGGCATATGGCCGACGCGCTCCAGCAACGGCAGCACTTCCTCGCTGAAACCCAGCTCGAACAGCGCGTCATGGCGCTGCAGCATTTCGGCCTCCCCGCCACCATCGATGAGAATCTTCGAACCCGGCTTGGGCGACTTGCTGGAGCGTACGTGGGCCAGCACGCGGTGGCTGTCCAGCACGCGCTCCACCAGAATTTCCAGTTTGCCGCCAGAGGCCTTCTGGCCAAACAGGCGGGCAGGAATGACCCGAGTGTTGTTGAACACCATCAGGTCGCCGGGCTGCAGGTAGCCCAGGATATCGGCGAACTGCCGATGGCCGAGTTCACCGCTCGGGCCGTCCAGTACCAGCAGGCGGCTGGCACGGCGTTCGGCGAGGGGGTGACGAGCGATCAGCGTCTCGGGCAGATCGAAATGAAAGTCAGCGACGCGCATTGGGGGGAGAGCTATCTCGAAGGGCCGATTATCTTACTGGAATTGCCAAATTCTGACCATTCGAGCGGATTGACCGCAGCAGAGCACCTCCCTATACTGCGCCGCCATTGCCTCGGTGGCGGAATCGGTAGACGCGGCGGATTCAAAATCCGTTTCTGGCGACAGAGTGAGAGTTCGAGTCTCTCCCGAGGCACCATCACATTGTTTCAGGACTTCCCGGGAAATCCCGAAACCCACGACGAACCGGCCTCTGGCCGGTTTTTTGTTGCCCGGGATTTCCATCCCTTCCACGTAAGCCTCAGGTTCCGCGGGGCATGCTCAACGGGAGTTCGATCTTGCCTCATGCCCCGAGGGCATGGATCGAGTGACCGCGAGTAGACCTTCTTGCCAGGCGCCTCGAATCATCCGCCTACGCTCCGGCATGGATGGGCGCCCCTCTCCCGAGGGCAAATCCCGACAGCCCTCATTCTCCATGGATCGGAGCTTGAAATGGCAGCGTACGCCAGCGCGTTGGATATCGAGACCGAGCTCACGCCACACTGGGCAACGATCTACAGCCAAGATGAAGCCGTCGTGGTATCGCTTCCGCCAAACACCACATCAAGAGCGAATCCGCCGCGGCCTGGCGGATCTATTCGAACGCCAAGGCCAGCACCCTCGACGAACTCTTGCCGGGTGATCTGAAGTTGAGATCCAACGTAGTGATCATGAAAAACTCCGGTACCACCTCGGGCAGGGAAACGACGATGGAGAAAGGCATTCTCTTCGGCGCCTCAGGGACAATCATCAGTGGGCCCCGCCGTTTCTCTCACGCATCGCCAGCAGGAAGTCTTCCATCGGCATCGGTTTGCCGAACAGATAGCCCTGCAGCACACCCACTCCCCGCTCAGCCAGATAGCGCCACTGCTCCTCGGTCTCCACGCCCTCGGCGATGATCATCAGATCGAGCTTTCCGCACAGCTCGACGATGCTGTCGAGTATGTGCCGGGACAGCGCGTCCACGCCGATCATGGTGACGAAGCTCTTGTCGATCTTCAGCGCGTCCACCTTGAAGCGGTGCAAATAGGCCAGGCTCGAATTGCCGGTACCGAAATCATCGATGGCCAAACGAATGCCCTGGGCATCCAGGCGACTGAACAACCTGTCAGTCGCCTCGCTTGCGGCGAGCAGCTCACGCTCGGTCAACTCCAGCACCAGAACCGGCCGATGAGGCAGGAAGCGAGCCTGCAGGCTCAAGCAATCATCGAACAGCGAAGGGTCACTGCAATGCACCGCGCTGATGTTGATTCCCAGGTGGAAACCTTCGCCAAGCAGTTCTCCGTAGGGCGCCAGACCCTCGCCGACCCGGTGCATCAGGTCGCGGGTCATCGGCACGATCAGGCCGGAGCGCTCGGCCAGAGGTATGAACAAATCGGGGCCGACCATGCCTTCGCGGGGGTGTTTCCAGCGCATCAGCACCTCCGCGCCAGTCCAGTGGCCGTCCCGCGCGTCCACCAGCGGTTGCAGGTAGGGAACGAACTCACCCGCCATCAGCGCCCGCTCCAGCTCCAGACTGGGCGTCGCCGAGCGCCCCCACAGCCAGTAGCAGGCCACACCCGAGATCAGGCCGAGCGCGATCAGCAGCGACGCGAGCGGCAACGCTTCCTCGCGTATATGGCGCCATTGCGAACCTTCGGCGAACCCACCGACCACAGAGTAGGGAAAGCGCTCGGAGTCGATCCGTACATGCCCGACCGGCAAGGGCACGGGCTCGCCCTGGGAGACGTTGCCCTCCTCATCCATCCACTCTCCGCCCACCAGCAGTTGCAGGTCGCTGCGCTGGTCGACCAGTTGCAGCGTGCTGCTCAGGTAACGGCCATCGACGGTTGCCAGCGCGCCATACTCGCCCTCCTCGCGCCGCAGGATCAGCAGGCCGACATCCGGCGTAATCGGGTTGCCCGCCATCAGGCGCAGGCGGCCATTCACATAGAGCGAACGCTCCAGCGACGCCTTGGATTCGCCGAACAGCGAGGTGCAGTAAATGTCGTCGCCGTGGGTAAGGTTGACCGAGCGCACGAAGGGAACTACCGCCACCTGCTCGCGCAGCACCAATGTCACGTCGGCGCAGGTTTGCCCGCGGTGCGAGAGCGCCACCCTGGCCGCGCCCTCGGCGTTGCCGAGCATCAGGTCGAACAGCCGCACAGCCTCGTGCGTGGCGGTACGCGCCTCGGCGGACAACCCGCGCAAGGTCTGCCAATAGATGATCGCGCTTCCCAGGAGCAGCGGCAGCGCCGCCAACGACAGGGCAAACACCAATCGGGGCACCAGCCTGCGGCGGGCATAGTTGCGTAACGGCATCCTTGTTCCCTGCTGTAGCGACGCCACTACCTGCGGCGTATCGCCTCGCCCCCGGCGGGCTTGGCTGCGTTGAGCTTAGAACAGGCTGGCCCAACGAACGCCGAAGATGGCGGGAAGCCGTATAATCCAGCCCCATCCATCCGGGGCCATGCCCTGCCACCCACGATTGCCCATAGAAGACGCCATGTCCAAGCCGCAGCTCCAGCCCGCGGGCAACTACCCGCCCGCCACGCTCATCCGCCGTTTTGCCGCGATGTTCTACGACTTCCTGCTCTGCGTGGCACTGTTGATGGTGGTGACACTGGCCTACCAGCAGGGCCTGCTCCGGCTCATCTACGGCAGCGAAAAACTCAAGCAACTGGCCGATCAGGGTGGCCTGATCGGTGATCCGCTGCTCTCCAGCCTGCTGTTCATCAGCCTGTTCGCCTTCTTCGCGAAGTTCTGGACCCACAACGGCCAGACCCTCGGCATGCAGGTCTGGGGCATCCGCGTGCAGAACACCGACGGCTCGCGCATCAGCCTGCTGCAGGCGCTGCTGCGCTTCATCATCTCCATCGGTTCCTGGGGCTGCCTGGGGCTCGGCTTCCTCTGGATGCTCTGGGACAAGGACAAGCGCACCTGGCAGGATCGCTACTCGGAGAGCGTGGTGATCCAGATTCCCAAATCGGTGCGCAAGGCGACCCAGGGTCGGAGCTGAACCCAAAACGAAAAAAGCCGGCGATTGCCGGCTTTTTCTGCATTCGGAAAGTACGTCGCTAGCCTGCTCGCTTGAGCAGCAGCGTACCGAGGAACGCACAGATCGCAGCCGGTACCAGCACTGCCAGCAACGGCGGGAAGTTGAACACCTGGCTGGAAGGGCCGAGCAGGTCCTGGGCGATGCGGAAGGTGAAGCCCACCAGCACGCCGGTGAACACACGCTGACCAAGGGTCACACTGCGCAGCGGGCCGAAGATGAAGGAGATCGCCATCAGCACCAGCGCAGCGGTCACGGCCGGCTGCAGGATCTTGGTCCAGAACGCCAGCCAGTAACGATTGGAACTCAGGCCCTGGTCCTGCAGATAGTGGATATAGCTCCACAACCCGGTGATCGACAGCGCCTCCGGCTCCATCACCACGGTGTTGAGCAACTGCGGGCTGAGCTGGATGTTCCAGACTTCGGTAGGAGCGGTCACCACCTCGCTGCGCTTCTGCTCCGCATGCAGCACGGTGGTAGTCACCTCTTCCAGCACCCACTGGTTATCCCGGAAGGTCGCGGTCCTGGCGAAGCTGGCGGTCTGCAGGCGATGGGCGTCGTCGAAGTCGTAGCGGGTCACGCCCAGCAGCACACCGTCAGGGCGCACCACGTTGATATGGATGAACTCACGGCCCTGGCGGTGCCACAGGCCGGACTTCGAACTCTGCGCGCCACCGCCGCTCTGGGCCAGGGCGCGGCCGCTCTGGGCCATCGTCTCGGTGTAGGGCACCACGTATTCGCCGACCAGGATGCCGGCGAACATCAGCACCAGCATCGGCTTCATCACGGCCCAGACGATGCGCTGCAGCGACACACCGGCAGCACGCATGATCGTCAGTTCGCTGTTGCTGGCCAGGGAACCCAGGCCCACCAGGCAGCCGATCAGCGCGGCCATCGGCAGCATGTCGTAGCCACGGCTGGGCGCGGTCAGAGCCACGAAGGTCAGCGCGTCAGTAAGGGTATAGGTCTCGGTGATCTGCCCCAGTTGGTCGACGAAGGCGAACAGCTCGGCCAGCCCGAGGATCACCCCGAGCACTGCCAGGATGGAGACGAAGACGGTAGTACCGATGTAACGATCCAGCTTACGCATGCTTCGGCTCCCGCCCAGAATTCGCCCGCGCGGCGGCCAGTTTCAGCCTCAGCGGCTCCCAGTACAGCAGCAACAGGCCGATCGCCAGGAACAGCGCGTGGATCCACCACAGCCCCAGGATGAGCGGAATCTTGCCCTTGTCGAGCATTCCGCGACCGGCGATCAGCAGCGCCAGGTAGGTCATGTAGAGCAGGACCGCGGGCAACAGCTTGAGGAAGCGGCCCTGGCGCGGGTTCACTCTGGACAGCGGCACGGCCAGCACTGTCACGACGAACACCAGCAGCGGGATGGAAAGCCGCCACTGCAGTTCGGACTTCATGCGCACGTCATCACTGGCGAACAGCTCGGAAGTCGGGATGGCATCGCGATCGTCGATTTCACTGCTGACTTCCGGCTTGGGCAGCAGGACACCGTAGGTGTCGTACTTGATCGCCCGGTAATCGGCCTGTCCTGGCGTGCCATCGTAGCGATAGCCGTCCTTGAGGATGAGGTAGCGGCTGCCGTCGGCGTGGATCTGCTGCTCGCCGCTGGTCGCCACCAGCAGCGACACACCGCCATCCTTGCCATTGCGCGGGGGGTTCTTGTCGGAAATGAACACACCGCCAAGCTGGGTGCGCTCGTTGGCCAGCGTCTCGGTATAAGTCACCCGCGAACCGTCGCGCATCGACTGGAAGCGCCCGGGCGCCAGGGTGTCGAACTCGGTCATCGCGTCCTGCTTGTTCAGCAGCAACTGCATCTGGGTGATGCCCTGCGGTGCCAGCAGCAGGCTCAGCCAGGCAACGATCAGCGCCACCAGCAGCGCCGGGGCCAAGGTATAGGTGAGCAGGCGCTGCTGGCTCATGCCGGTGGCAGTCAGCACCGTCATCTCGCTGTCCAGGTACAGGCGGCCATACGCCAGCAGGATACCCAGGAACAGGCCCAGCGGCAGGATCAACTGGAGGAAACCCGGCAGGCGCACCCCCATGATCATGAACAGCGAGCCCGGATCGAGCATGCCTTGGGCGGCTTGCGCCAGGTACTTGATGAAACGGCCGCTCATGATGATCACCAGCAGCACGGCACTCACCGCGCTCATGGTGATCAGCACTTCACGGGACAGATAACGGAAGACAATCAAACCGGACACTCCAGGGTTGTCACGTTCAGGCGGCTACGCTCAAACTAGCCGCCGTGAAGCCTTGCCGGCCCGCGCAAGCGCGATCCAGCGAAAATAGCCGGCATTATCCTGCGATTCGCCAGACCTGTCACTGCGCAGTCTGCCTGAACCTCGCAGACCACCTTGCCCTTTGTCCCGGGGACACCAAGTCATGGAATTCCTTGTAAAAAGCGTACGTCCGGAAACCCTGAAAACCGCCACCCTGGTCATCGCCGTTGGCGAAGGCCGCAAGCTCGGTGCGACCGCCAAGGCCGTCGACGAAGTCACCGGTGGCGCCATCAGCGCCCTGCTCAAGCGCGGCGACCTGGCGGGCAAGGTCGGCCAGACACTACTCCTGCAGGATTTACCCAAGCTTAAGGCCGAACGCGTACTGCTGGTCGGCGCGGGCAAGGAGCGCGAACTTTCAGACCGCGCCTACCGCAAACTGGTTTCCGCCGTCCTCGGCAATCTGAAGAGCCTGGGCGGCGGCGACGCCGTGCTGGCGCTGGGCGACCTGGCGCTCAAGGGCCGCAATGCCCACGGCAAGGCTCGCCTGCTGGTCGAGACCCTGGCCGACGGCACCTACGTTTTCGATCGTTTCAAGAGCCAGAAAGTCGATGCGCTCAAGCTCAAGAAGATCACCCTGCTGGTCGACAAGGCCGATGCCGCTGCTGTCGAACAGGGTGCCCGGGAGGCCCAGGCCATCGCCAACGGCATGGCCCTGACCCGCGACCTGGGCAACATGCCCCCGAACCTCTGCCACCCGACCTTCCTCGGCGAGCAGGCCAAGAACCTGGCCAAGGAATACAAAGGCCTGAAGGTCGAAGTCCTCGATGAGAAGAAATTGCGTGAACTGGGCATGGGCTCGTTCCTGGCGGTAGCCCAGGGCAGCGACCAGCCACCGCGCCTGATCGTCCTGCAGTACAACGGCGGCAAGAAGGACGAAGCTCCCCACGTGCTGGTCGGCAAGGGCATCACCTTCGACACCGGTGGCATCAGCCTCAAGCCCGGCCTGGGCATGGACGAGATGAAATTCGACATGTGCGGCGCCGCCAGCGTGTTCGGCACCTTCCGTGCCGTGCTCGAATTGCAACTGCCGATCAACCTGGTGGGCCTGATGGCCTGTGCAGAGAACATGCCCAGCGGCGGCGCCACCCGCCCCGGCGACATCGTCACCACCATGAGCGGCCAGACCGTCGAGATTCTCAACACCGATGCCGAAGGCCGCCTGGTGCTGTGCGACGCGCTGACCTACGCCGAACGCTTCAAGCCGCAATCGGTGGTGGACATCGCCACCCTGACCGGCGCCTGCATCGTCGCCTTGGGCTCCAACACCTCGGGCCTGATGGGCAACAACGACGCTCTGGTGCGGCAACTGCTCAAGGCCGGCGAAGTCGCCGACGACCGCGCCTGGCAACTGCCGCTGTTCGACGAGTACCAGGAGCAACTGGACAGCCCGTTCGCCGACATCGCCAACATCGGCGGGCCGAAAGCCGGCACCATCACCGCCGGCTGCTTCCTGTCGCGCTTCGCCAAGAAGTACCACTGGGCGCATCTGGACATCGCCGGCACCGCCTGGATCAGCGGTGGCAAGGACAAGGGCGCCACTGGCCGCCCGGTTCCGCTGCTGACCCAGTACCTGCTGGACCGCGCCAAGTAACGGAGTGACACAGGCATGTTTTCTGGTTTCCCAGGCGTTGCGAGCGCCTGCGCAAATGCGCGGTTCGTGCTTTGTAAACGAGCAATTTGCGCAGGTTTTCAACGCTGCATGAGCAAACGCAACCGCTTTGGGGCCAGAAAATGACCCGGGTAGACTTCTACGTCATTCCCAGCGCCGATCCCGACGCACGCCTGACCATCGCCTGCCGCCTGGCCGAAAAGGCCTGGCGGCAAGGCATGCGGGTCTTCGTGCTGTGCACCGACGAAGCCCAGCGCGAAACACTGGATGCCCGCCTGTGGAGTTTCCGTGGCGAGACCTTCATCCCGCACAACGCGGTGGAAGAGGACGCCGACTCGCCGGTGGTGCTCGGCCTGGGCGAAGCCCCGGAGAGCCACCGCGACCTGCTGATCAACCTGACGCTCGCCATTCCCGACTTCGTCGCGCGTTTCAGCCGGGTCGCCGAACTGGTGATCGAAGAGCCGGCGATTCGTCAGGCCGCCCGGGAGAATTTCCGTCAATACCGCGAGCAGGGCTATCCTTTGCAAGACCATCGCCTGCCGCGCCCCTGAGAATGCTTCAGCGAAGATCATGGATAGCCGTAAGCCCCCGCAAGACCCCGACCACCTGATGGACGACCTCAAGTCGATCCGCGAATTACTGGGCGAGTCGGACAACGAGCCGCCGCTGCTCACCGAATCCTTCGAGCCGGACAACATCCCGCTGCTCTCTGATGTCGTCGCCCCTGCCCCGCGCGCGCCGGAACCTGCCACGGTGGCGCCCGCCCCGACCGGCAACCCGCCCCCCGCCGGGCTCGATCGGCTGGACCTGGAGCTGCGTTCCGCCGCCCAGTTGATCCTGCAGGACGTCATCGATGATTTCGTGCCGCAGA
This sequence comes from Pseudomonas triclosanedens, assembly GCF_026686735.1. Lineage (NCBI taxonomy): Bacteria > Pseudomonadati > Pseudomonadota > Gammaproteobacteria > Pseudomonadales > Pseudomonadaceae > Pseudomonas > Pseudomonas triclosanedens. Next base: position 4,790,811 of record NZ_CP113432.1, read on the forward strand.
TCGAGGCAGAACTGCAACGCCGCCTGGAGGCCCGCCTGCAACGGCTGCTGGCCCAGCGCAAGAGCTGAAGTACGCCACGCATGTCGCGCTAGCGCCGTCTGAAAAGGCGGAGTTCCCGATGAAAGGCGCCTCGAACCCCCGCCGCGCCATCCCGCCACACCGCCATCGGGCGCACCGCCAACCGCGCCGGTGGCTTGCCGGCCTCACGCACCGTTATACTCACCGGTTTTCCGTCTAGCCTTATCAGGGTCCCGCCGCGCTCATGGACAAGACCTACCAGCCCCACGCCATCGAATCCCACTGGTACCCCACCTGGGAGAAGAACAACTACTTCGCCCCGCAGGGTTCCGGCGAGCCGTACACCATCATGATCCCGCCGCCGAACGTCACCGGCAGCCTGCACATGGGGCACGGCTTCAACAACGCCATCATGGACGCGCTGATCCGCTACCGCCGCATGCAGGGCCGCAATACCCTGTGGCAGCCGGGTACCGACCACGCCGGCATCGCCACCCAGATGGTGGTGGAGCGCCAACTGGCCGCGCAGGGCATCGCCCGCCACGACCTGGGCCGCGAGAAGTTCCTGGAGAAGGTCTGGGAGTGGAAGGAGCAGTCCGGCGGCACCATCACCCGCCAGATTCGCCGTCTGGGCTCCTCCGTGGACTGGTCGCGCGAACGTTTCACGATGGACGATGGCCTGTCCGAAGCGGTGAAGGAAGCCTTCGTGCGCCTGCATGAAGACGGCCTGATCTACCGCGGCAAGCGCCTGGTCAACTGGGATACCAAGTTCCACACCGCCATTTCCGACCTGGAAGTGGAGAACCACGACGAGAAGGGCCACCTCTGGCACCTGCGCTACCCGCTGGCCGACGGTCACAAGACCGCCGACGGCAAGGACCACCTGATCGTCGCGACCACGCGCCCGGAAACCATGCTCGGCGACAGCGCGGTCGCCGTGCACCCGGAGGACGAGCGCTACCAGGCGCTGATCGGCACCTTCATCGAGCTGCCGCTGGTGGACCGCCGCATCCCCATCATCGCCGACGACTACGTTGATCGCGAATTCGGCACCGGCTGCGTGAAGATCACCCCGGCCCACGACTTCAACGACTATGAAGTCGGCAAGCGTCACGACCTGCCGCTGATCAACATCTTCGACAAGGACGCAGCCATCCTGGCCACCGCCCAGGTATTCAGGCTCGACGGCAGCGTCAACGCCGAACTCGACGCCAGCCTCCCCGCAGCCTACGCCGGCCTCGACCGCTTCGAGGCGCGCAAGCGCATCGTCGCCGACTTCGAAGCCATCGGCCTGCTGGAGAAGATCGACGACCACGCGCTGAAAGTGCCCAAGGGCGACCGTTCCGGCACCGTCATCGAGCCGTGGCTGACCGACCAGTGGTACGTCTCCACCAAACCGCTGGCCGAACCGGCCATCGCCGCCGTGGAAGACGGCCGCATCCAGTTCGTGCCCAAGCAGTACGAGAACATGTACTTCAGCTGGATGCGCGACATCCAGGACTGGTGCATCAGCCGTCAACTGTGGTGGGGCCACCGCATCCCGGCCTGGTACGACGAAGCGGGCAACGTCTACGTCGGCCGCAACGAAGCCGAAGTACGCGCCAGGCACAACCTGGGCGATCAGCCGCTGCGCCAGGACGAAGACGTACTGGACACCTGGTTCAGCTCGGGCCTGTGGACCTTCTCCACCCTCGGCTGGCCGGAGCAGACCGAATTCCTGAAAACCTTCCACCCCACCGACGTGCTGGTAACCGGCTTCGACATCATCTTCTTCTGGGTTGCGCGCATGATCATGCTGACCATGCACCTGATCAAGAACGAGGACGGTACTCCGCAGGTTCCGTTCAAGACCGTCTACGTGCACGGCCTGGTGCGCGACGGCCAGGGCCAGAAGATGTCCAAGTCCAAGGGCAACGTGCTCGACCCGCTGGACATCGTCGACGGCATCACCCTCGACGAACTGCTGGAAAAACGCACCAGCGGCATGATGCAGCCCAAGCTCGCCGAGAAGATCGCCAAGCAGACCCGCGCCGAGTTCCCCGAAGGCATCGCAAGCTTCGGCACCGACGCCCTGCGCTTCACCTTCTGCTCGCTGGCTTCCACCGGTCGCGACATCAAGTTCGACATGGGCCGCGTCGAGGGCTACCGCAACTTCTGCAACAAGCTGTGGAACGCCGCCAACTTCGTCATCGAGAACACCGATGGCAAGGACACCGGCGTGAATGGCGAGCCGGTCGAGCTGTCCTCGGTGGACCGCTGGATCATCTCCGCCCTGCAACGCACCGAGATCGAAGTCGCGCGCCAGCTCGACGCCTTCCGCTTCGACCTGGCCACCCAGGCCCTCTACGAGTTCATCTGGGACGAGTACTGCGCCTGGTACCTGGAACTGGTCAAGCCGGTACTGTGGGACGAAAACGCTCCCATCGAGCGACAGCGCGGCACCCGCCGTACGCTGGTCCGCGTGCTGGAAACCGCCCTGCGCCTGGCTCACCCGTTCATGCCGTTCATCACCGAGGAAATCTGGCAGCGCATCAAGGGCGCCGCCGGCAAGTCCGGTGAGACCCTGATGCTGCAGCCCTGGCCGATCGCCGATGAAGCGAAGGTCGACGCCGCCGCCGAAGGCGACATCGAGTGGGTCAAAGCACTGATGCTCGGCATCCGCCAGATTCGCGGCGAGATGAATATCTCGATGGCCAAGCGCATCGACCTGGTGCTGAACAACGCATCGCCCGAAGACCACCGGCGCCTGGCCGACAACGAGCCGCTGCTGATGAAGCTGGCCAAGCTCGAAACCATCCGCGTGCTGGACGAAGGCGAAGAGCCGCCGATGTCCGCCACCGCGCTGGTGGGCGACCTGCAGGTGCTGGTGCCGATGGCCGGCCTGATCGACAAGGCCGCGGAGATGGCGCGCCTGGACAAGGAAATCCAGCGCCTGGAAGGCGAAGTCAAGCGTGTGGGCGGCAAGCTCACCAACGAAGGCTTCGTCGCCAAGGCACCGGCCGATGTGATCGAAAAGGAACGCGCCAAGCTGGCTGAAGCCGAGCAGGCCGTGACCAACCTGATCCAGCAGCGCGAGAAGATCGCCAGCCTGTAAGGCCTGGAAAGGTAAAAACAACGGCGCCCTCGGGCGCCGTTGTCATTTCTGCCGGGCGGGCTTCAGTACACCGTCCCCACCGGGTACACATAGGCATTCACGTCATAGAACGGCGTGCGCTGATAGAACCATTGCAGGCGCGCCTGCGGGTCCTTGGCGAAGGCCTTGTCATCCTTGAGTTTCTTCTCGAACTCGGCTTTCAGCTTCGGGTCCTCGGCGAGCATCTTGCGCGCCATCGGCTCCATCACGTACTCCTCCGGCTCCTCGGCAGATACCAGGGTCGAGTTGAAGAAACCCCAGGACCAGAACGAATCAGGGCTCTCCGCCGTCAGCAAGTTGATCGCCAGCACGCCCAGCGGCTGGTCGGTGTCGATCACCACCGAACCGGCCGGATAGGTCTGCAGGCGCTGGAACGGCTTGCCAGTGCCGCTCACCAGCAGATGCCCCTCGTAGCCGGGAATCTCGTTGGCGGCGGCGCGATCCGGCTCGAAGCCGCCGGCCAGCTTGATGTCGTCCATGCGATACATCGTCACTTCGATGGGCGTGGCCTTGTCCAGCGTCTTCATCTGAATGCCGTGGGACTTCAGGCGCGCGATCACCTCGCTCCACTGTACCGGCACCACGTACTGCTTCGGCCGCTTCACCACCAGGTCCGGAACCGAGTTATCGGTGATCAGCACGTTCAACTGCTTGGGCTTGTTGCTCCAGACGATGGTTTTCGCCCCGGTGATCGGCGATACCTCGTAGCGATAGTCCCCGACCGTGAAGGGCGTGTGCTGCTCCTTGCCCGGCTTCCAGGTGAGAATCACCTCCTTCTGCGCAGCCAGGCGCTCGCGGTCGCTGGCGATGGCCTGCTTCAGCGAATCGGCGTTGTCGCCGATCACCTGGAACATCGCCTTGAGCATCACGTAGTTGCCCAGCACCTGGGTCTCGTAGGGATGCAGGGCGTGCTGTTCGATGAGGATCGACGGAACGTTGCGGATGTCACCGTACTGGTTGGAAAAGCGCGCCAGGTCCGTGCGATACGGGTAATAGCCCTTGGTCGGATCCTGGTTGTCGTTGAGGCTGATGCACTCGTGGACCACGTGGCCGTCACCTTCCAGCTCCTTGTACACCGGAGCGCGCATGACCTTGTCCATCCACTCGCTGGAAGCGGGCGACCAGCCATTGCCGTTGTGGCAGTACGAGCTGTCGTAGGGGTACATGGCACCGTCGGTGGAATGAGTGTCGGCGAAGAAGCTCAGGTCGTACTGGTTGAACACCGCGGCGACGTTGCGGATTTCCGCGCTGTCGAGCTTGGTGAAATCGCGGTTGAGGTTGTAGTTCAGGCCGTTGACCCGCCAACCGGTGACTTCCGGGCCATTCTGGTTGATCCGCCCGTAGGGGCTGCGGCGCAGGTCGCCATCGATGTTCACGGTGGGGATGAACAGGATGTTCACCTTGTCCAGCAGACCGGCCAACGGCTTGTCGCCGGTGGTCATGTCGCGCAGCAGCATGAACATCGCGTCCTTGCCGTTTGCCTCGCCGGGGTGGATTTCCGCTTCGACGAAGATGGTCGGCTTGCCGGACTTGTTCAGCCCCGCCGCCGACTTGTCGGCCTCGCGGGACGCAGTGACCAGCAGCATCGGCTCGCCAGTGGCGCTGTTCTCCGGCAGATCGCTGAGACTGATGGCGCCACCGGAGGCCTCTGCCAGCTTCTGCAGCCAGGCACGCGTCTGGTGGTAGTCGGAGGTCTCCTTGAAGCTGCTGGACTCGGCCAGGGTGATCAACGGGTTGTCCGGCTTGGCGATGTAGCGCGTGCTAGCGAGCTTCTGCTCGAACATTGGCGGCAGGATGCGGGTCTTGGCGGCGGCGGAATAGCCGCTGTCATCGATATACCCCGGCGCCGAAGGCAAGGCGGCATACAAGGGCAGGCTGGAAGTGGCGAACAGACCGGCGAGCAGGGCCCGGGATGGGAGGTGGTGCATGGGAGATTCTCCTTTTGCAGCAAATCGTCCTACGGGCACGTCCGCGCCCGTGCATCAACCATAGTCAACGCCGGGGAAATGCCAGCGCGGTTCGTCGTCGCGCCCGCCCGCTCGCTGCGGCTGATTCATTCCACGGCGGAATGACCTCCCGAAGAATGCTCGCTTGGTTCCCCGTGGCAGTTGTTCGAAGATCAGCGCACCGCAGCGTCCCGCTTCCACCCACCAGGAACCCGATGTCCATGTCCGAGACCCCGCTCCGCAATGGCGGCCAGATCCTCGTCGATGCCCTGCTGCAGCACGCAGTGGATACCGTCTACTGCATCCCCGGCGAAAGCTACCTGCCGGTGCTCGACGCGTTGCACGACGCGCGGAGCATCCGCACCATCGTCACCCGCCACGAAGGCGCCGCCTCGAACATGGCCGACGCCTACGGCAAGCTGAGCGGAAGGCCCGGCATCTGCTTCGTCACCCGCGGGCCGGGCGCCACCCACGCAGCCAACGGCGTGCACACGGCGATGCAGGACTCGACACCGATGATCCTCTTCATCGGCCAGGTGGAAAGCGCCTTCAAGGGCCGCGAAGCCTTCCAGGAAGTCGACTACCGGCAGATGTTCGGCAGCCTCGCCAAATGGACCACGGAGATCGACGACATCCGGCGCATACCGGAAATCGTCGCCCGCGCCTTCGCCGTCGCCCAGTCCGGGCGCCCCGGCCCAGTGGTCATCGGCCTACCGGAGGAAGTGCTGTTCGGCACCGCCACGGTGGCCGACTGCGCACCCGCGCGCACCATCGCCAGCGCCCCGGCGGACGCCGCGCTGGCCGAACTGCGCGAGCGCCTGGCCAGGGCCGAGCGCCCGTTGCTGATCGTCGGCGGCACCGGCTGGAACGCCGAAGCCTGCAAGGCGCTGCAGCGCTTCGCGGCGGCCAACGGGCTGCCGGTGGCAGCATCGTTCCGCCGCCAGGACCTGTTCGACAACCGCGACGAACACTACGTGGGCCAGCTCGGTTTCGGCGCCTCGCCACGCCTCACCGAGCGCGTCCGCGATGCCGACCTGCTACTGGTGCTCGGCTCGCGCCTGAGCGAAACGCCGACCGCCGGCTACACCCTGGTGGAAAGCCCGCAGCCGCGGCAGGCACTGATCCATGTGCACGCAGACGCCAGTGAGCTAGGCCGGGTCTACCGGGCCGACCTGCCGATCCAGGCCGGCATGCCGCAGATCGCCGCCGCCCTGGCCGATCTCGAACCGCTCGCCGAACGGCCCTGGGCGCAATGGACCAGCACCGCACGGGCCGACTACCTCGCCTACTCCACTGCGGCGCAAACGCCCGTGCCGCTGGACGGAGTAGACCTGGCGCAGGTCGTGCACCACCTCAGCCAGACCCTCCCCGACGACGCGGTGATCAGCAACGGCGCCGGCAACTACGCCGTCTGGGTGCACCGTTTCTACCGCTACCGCAGCCCGCGCAGCCAACTCGCCCCCACCAACGGCGCGATGGGCTATGGCTTCCCCGCCGCGATTGCCGCCAAGCTGCGCGACCCTGACCGCAGCGTAGTGTGCTTCGCCGGCGACGGCTGCTTCATGATGTACCCGCAGGAGCTGGCCACCGCCGTGCAGTTCGGTGCAGCGCTCATCGTCATCGTGGTCAACAACGGCATGCTCGGCACCATCCGCATGCACCAGGAGCGCGAGTATCCGGGGCGTATATCCGCCACCGCACTGCACAACCCCGATTTCGTCGCCCTCGCCCGGGCCTTCGGTGCCCACGGCGAACTGGTCGAGCGCACCGAGGACTTCGCCGCTGCCTTCCTGCGCGCCCAGGCCAGCGGCATGCCGGCGCTGATCGAACTGCGCACCGACCCACGGCAGATCACCCCGCAAGCGCGGCTCAACTGAGCCCCAAAGGCTCGCCGGCTTCGCTAAGCTGCATCGGATCAAGGCATTGTGTCCCTCGCCCGGGCACAATGCCGGCCGCTCTCAGAGCCTGTTTGCAATCTTGCGAGCTAGAGCAGAACAAGGCAGAAACAGGCGAGGATGCGGAGTTTACGAACTGTAAATGAGCAATCCGAGCCTGTTTTAACGCAGCTATGCCGACGCGCAACAGATCGTAAACAGGCTCTTCAGCTAGGGAAACGCATGAGCCTGCAACTGATCTGGGTCCTGTTCCTGCTCGCCACCGCCGTGGCGTTGTTCGTCGTCAACCGGCCGCGCATGGATGTCGTCGCGCTGCTGGTGATGGTCGCCCTGCCGCTGTCCGGGGTGCTCAGCGTCCAGGAATCGCTGGCCGGCTTCGCCGACCCGAACGTGATACTGATCGCCGCGCTGTTCGTCATCGGCGAGGCCCTGGTGCGCACCGGGGTCGCCTTCCGTATCGGCGAATGGCTGACACGCCGCGCCGGCGCCAGCGAAACCCGCCTGCTGGTGCTGCTGATGCTCGCGGTGGCAGGGCTGGGCTCGGTGATGAGCTCCACCGGGGTGGTCGCCATCTTCATTCCCGTGGTGCTGAGCATCGCCGCGCGCCTGCATGTCTCCCCTCGCCGGCTGATGATGCCGCTGAGCTTCGCCGGCCTTATCAGCGGCATGCTTACCCTGGTCGCCACCGCGCCGAACGTCGTGGTGCACAGCGAACTGGTGCGCGAAGGTGCCGAGGGCTTCAGCTTCTTCAGCTTCACGCCCTTCGGCCTGGTCGTGCTCGCCCTGGGGGTCGGCTACATGCTCGTGGCGCGCCGCTGGCTGGGCGGTGATGACGACGAGGCCGGCCATAACGCCAAGCGCCGGACCTTCCGCGACCTGATCCGCGACTATCAGTTGGCGGGCCGCGAACGCCGCCTGCGCATCCGCAACGATTCGCAACTGGTGGGCATGAGCCTGGGCGATGTCGAACTGCGTGCCCGCGCCGGCACCAATGTGGTGGCCATCGAACGCATGACCCACTTCCGCCTGAAGATCCTCGGCCCCGGCGCCAACGTCGTCCTGCACGCCGGCGACGTGCTGCTGGTGGACATCTACGGCGAGCGCAGCGACCTGCTCGGCATGTACCACGAATACGGCCTGGAGCCACTGAGCCTGCAGGGCGACTACTTCACCGAGCGCGCCCACGAAGTGGGGCTGGCCGAAGTGACGCTGCCGCCGGAATCCGCGCTGCTGGGCAAGAGCGTGCTGGAACTGGGCTTCCGCAGCCAGTACGGGCTCAACGTCGTGGGTCTGCGACGCAACCGCGAGGCATTGGTGGAGGGAATGCTGGACGCGAAGCTGAAGGTCGGCGACACGCTGCTGGTGATCGGCGCCTGGAAGGATATCCGCCAGTTGCAGACCCGCGGCCGCGACTTCCTGGTACTCAGCCTGCCGGCGGAAGTGGACGAAGCGGCGCCCGCCATCAGCCAGGCCCCGCACGCACTGTTCAGCCTCGCGGTGATGGTGATCCTGATGGTCAGCGGCCTAGTGCCCAACGTCATGGCCGCGCTGATCGCCTGCCTGCTGATGGGCGCGTTCCGCTGCATCGACATGGACAGCGCCTACCGTTCCATCCACTGGCAGAGCCTGCTGCTGATCGTCGGCATGCTGCCCTTCGCCCTCGCCCTGCAGAAGACCGGCGGTATCGACCTGGCCGTCAACGGCCTGGTCAGCCTGCTGGGCGACGCCGGCCCCCATGCCATCCTCGCCTGCCTGTTCCTGCTCACCGCACTGACCGGGCTGTTCATCTCCAACACCGCCACCGCCGTGCTGATGGCTCCGGTGGCCATCGCCACCGCCAAGGCGCTCGGCGCATCGCCACAGCCCTTCGCAATGATCGTGGCGCTGGCCGCCTCGGCCGCCTTCATGACCCCGATTTCCTCGCCGGTGAACACCCTGGTGCTGGGGCCGGGACGGTATCGCTTCGGCGATTTCGTCAAGGTTGGCGTACCCTTCACGATTCTGGTGATGATCGTCAGCGTTCTGCTGGTACCCTGGCTATTGCCGCTGTAGCAGCCCAACAAGGAATGTCTCGATGGAAGTGAGCAAGACCAAAAGCAGTTTCTACCGCCGCCTTTACGTCGCCTGGCTGATCGACAGCGGCGCCGCCACCAGCGTTCCGGCCCTGATGGACGCCACCGGCATGCCACGGCGCACCGCCCAGGACACCCTGGCTGCGCTGGCCGACCTGGATATCGACTGCGCCTTCGAGCAGCACGATGGCGAGCGCAACAACGCCGGGCACTACCGCATCCGCGACTGGGGCGCCATCGATCCACGCTGGATCGCCGCACACCTTTCGCAGATCAAGGGCGTTCTGCAGTATCCCTGAGCACAACCACATGCCTTCGCCCTTCCCACTGCTGTGGCGCTTCCGCCGCCTGATCGTCCTGGCCGCCTTCGCCTGCGTGCTGGTGGCGTTCTATCGCGCCAGCGGACTGCACCAGGAGTTCAGCTTCGACTACCTGCGCAACGAACTGCAGGACAACCGCCTCAGCGGCCTGCTGCTGTTCGTCCTGCTGTTCGCCCTGGGCAACCTGCTGCACATTCCCGGCCTGCTGTTCCTCGCCGCCGCGGTGGTCACCCTGGGCAAGCTGTGGGGCGGCCTGATCACCTATGTCGCGGCACTGGTCTCCTGCGGCTTCACCTTCCTGGTAGTACGTGCGCTGGGCGGCAACGGCCTGCGCCTGCTCAACAATCGCCTGACCCGCGCGGTGTTCAGCCATCTCGACCTGCGCCCGGCCAGCAGCGTGTTCCTCCTGCGCCTGGCCTTCATCACCTCGCCGACGCTCAACTACAGCCTGGCGCTCTCCGGCATCGGTTTCGCGCCCTATATGCTCGGCACCCTGCTCGGCCTGCCGCTGCCCCTGCTGCTGTGCTGCCTGCTGTTCGACCAACTGGCGGACGTGCTGCTCGGCTGAGGCGCAGCCCGCCCAACTGTGGGAAAATCGCCGCCCGCCTTCCAGCTTCGCCGTCCGCCATGCCCAAGCCCCCGAAACGCCCCGCCGCCAAACCCGCCACCGCGCTGCGCGACCCCGCCGCCAAGCGGCCGAACCTGCTGCACCCGCGCAACCGGCACCAGGGCCACTACGACTTCCCGGCACTGATCGACAGCAGCCCGGAGCTGCGGCGCTTCGTCATTACCAACCCCTATGGCAAACCGAGCATCGACTTCGCCAACCCGGACGCAGTACGCGTGTTCAACCGTGCGCTGCTCAAGATGCAGTACGGCATCGCCCAGTGGGACATCCCCGCCGGCTTCCTCTGCCCACCGATTCCCGGCCGCGCCGACTACCTGCACTACCTGGCCGACCTGCTCGCCGAGGAGAATGGCGGCAACGTGCCGCGCGGACCGGATGTACGCGTGCTGGACATCGGCGTCGGCGCCAACTGCATCTACCCGCTGATCGGCCATCGCGACTACGGCTGGAGCTTCCTCGGCTCAGACATCGAGCCAGCCGCCCTGGCCTCCGCCCGCGCCATCCTCAACGGCAATCCGGGCCTGAACGAAGCCATCGAACTGCGCCTGCAGCACGACCCGCGGCACATCTTCCACGGCCTGCTCGGCACCGATGAACGTTTCGACGCAACGCTGTGCAACCCGCCCTTCCACGCCTCGCCGGACGAAGCCAGCAGCGGCAGCCGGCGCAAGTGGAAGAACCTCGGCAAGCTCGACCCATCGCGCAAACTGCCCACGCTCAACTTCGGCGGGCAAAGCAACGAGCTGTGGTGCGAAGGCGGAGAAATCGCCTTCCTGCGCAAGCTGGCGGCGGAAAGCGCGGAAGTGGGTGAGCAGGTGCGCTGGTTCAGCTCGCTGGTGTCCAAGGCCGGCAACCTCGACGAATTCCGCCGTGCACTGAAGAAGGCCGGCGCCATCACCATCCGCACCGTGGACATGGCCCAGGGGCAGAAGCAGAGCCGCTTCGTCGCCTGGACCTTCCTGGAGCCCGAACACCGCCGCCGCTGATGCGCTGGCGGCCCAGCAGCAGATAGACCAGCGCAGCCACCAACAGCGTGACGCCCGCGCTGGAATGCCGGGCCAGCAGCGCCGCCAGGAACGGCGCCGACAGCGCCAGCATGACCCAGCCGGCCTGCAGCGCGCTCTGCCCTTCGATACCGATGAAACGCCCCGGCATCAGCACGATCAGCACGACATAAGCGAACGCGGGCGATGCCGCCACAAGCTGCACGCCAACGAATCGCCAGCGCGCGAACAGCGGCAGTTCCAGCAACGGGCGCTCGAGGACGATGAACAGCGCCAGCAAAACCAGGCTCGCTGGCCGGGCATACGGTGCACCGGGGCAGCTTCCATGCGTTGTGGCCCGCGGGGCGGCGCATGCCGCTGAAGCTGCGGGTACTCCTCGATGTTCTCGGCGGGCGCCTGTTCGTCACCCGCTGAAGAACGCCGACCAACATTCAGCGAATGAACTGCCTGCTGATCTCGCGGAAGGACTCGGTCCCGGCTCGCTCCAGCCACTCGAAGGCAACCATCTCCCGCGAGACGATCACCGCGCCGGCCTGGCGCATGCGTTTGAGCGCCAGCGCCTTGTCGCGCGGCTGGCGGGACCCCACCGCCTCCTCCACCACGAACACCTCGCGGTCTTCCGCAAGCAACCCGAGCACAGTCTGCAACACGCAGACGTGCGCCTCGGTTCCGCCCACCACGAACTGCCGGCGCTCGCCACCGGGCATCTGCAACAGGCCGGGGTCGGCGACAGCGGAAAAGGCGATCTTCTCCAGCACCTCGGCCTCTGCCAGTCCGTCGCGCAATGCCGGCAGGGTCGGCCCCAGGCCCTTGGGATACTGTTCGGTGGCCAGCACCGGCACGCCCAGGCGGCGAGCGATGGCCAGCAACCAGGCGCTGTGTTCGAGAACCGACTCATTGTCGTGAATGGCCGGGAACAGGCGTTCCTGGATATCGATGATCAACAGCGTCGAGAGCTGGGCGCGCAGCTGCGTCATGGGCTTCCTCCTTGCGTTCGAAGCCGAGTTGTGGCCTCCCGGCGGCGCACTGTCAACCGCCATCGCACCATCGACCACTTGGCAGGCGGCGCGCCAGCACGCACCCTATGCGGCGCCAGAACAACACCACAACGAGCCTGGAGACAGACAAACATGGGCAAGAGCATCAGCATCGCCGCGCGTGACGGCAGTGGCAGCTTCAGCGGTTATCTCGCCGTACCGGCCAGCGGGCACGGCCCCGGCGTGGTGATCGGCCAGGAAATCTTCGGCGTCAACGCCAACATGCGCAGCATCGCCGACAGCTATGCCGAGGAAGGTTACGTGGCACTGGTGCCCGACCTGTTCTGGCGCCTGCAGCCAAACCTGGAACTGGGCTACAGCGAGGCCGAATTCGGCCAGGCTATCGAGCTGTTCCAGCGCTTCGACGTGGACAAGGGCGTGGACGACATCGCCGCCGCAATGGACGCCCTGCGCGCCTTCCCGGAAGTCGCCGATCGCGGTATCGGCTATGTCGGCTTCTGCCTGGGCGGCAAGCTCGCCTACCTCACCGCCGCGCGCACCGACGCCGCCTGTTCGGTGGGCTACTACGGCATGGGCATCGAGCACCTGCTCGACGAGGCGCAGAACATCCGGGGCCGCCTGGTGCTGCACTTCGCCGAGCAGGATGTCTACTGCGACGCCAACGCCCGCGCTGCCATCGGCGAGGTCCTGGGCAAACTGCCGAAGGCGGAAATCTACAGCTATCCCGGCGTCGACCATGCCTTCGCACGGCCCAACGGCATGCACTTCGACAAGCCCGCCGCGCTGATGGCCCATGAGCGCAGCATCGGCGCGCTCAAGCGCGAGATCGGCCCGGACTTCGACCTGTCGAAGCTGTGGGAAGACCACATTCACCATGAATTCGCCGCCCGCGACGTCCCCGCCACGATGGCCACGATGGTCGCCCAGCCCTACGTCAACCATATTCCCACCATGACCGGCGGTGTCGGCCAGGATGAACTGGCGCGCTTCTACCGCAACCACTTCGTCCACGGCAATCCGCCGGACATGAAGCTGGTGCCGATCTCCCGCACCGTCGGCGCGCTGCAGGTAGTGGACGAGTTCGTCATGTGCTTCACCCACAGCACCGAAATCGACTGGATGCTTCCCGGCGTGCCGCCTACCGGCAAGTACGTGGAAATCCCCATGCTCGGCGTGATCCGCTTCCGTGGCGACAAGCTGTGCCACGAACACATCTACTGGGACCAGGCCAGCGTGCTGGTGCAGATCGGCTTGCTCGACCCCGCCGGACTGCCGGTGGCCGGCGTGGAGACAGCGAAGAAGCTGCTCGACGAGAGCCTTGTCTCGAACACCCTGATGAACCGATGGAAGGACAGCGAAGGCCGCTGAGCCCCACACAGGAGCAACCGATGCACCCCATAGGGAAATGGACCTGCGCCGCCCTGCTGGCCCTCGCCGCCAGCGGTGCCGGCGCGGCGCAACGCACGCAGCAGCCGTGCGCCGGCGAGACCTTGCAGGCGCTGGCGAAGCTGCTCGGCCAGACGGGCTGGCAGGCGCCGGAGTCCGGCGCGGCGACGCCGGTGGTCGCCGCCGCCTGCAAACCCTGGCCGGACGACCCGGCTCTGCAAGTGGTCGCCGTCGCCTATACCGAGGCCGGCGACAGCGCCGAGCCCGGCGAACGCGGCCTGAGCCTGCTGGTAGGACAACTGGACAGCACCAGCGGCACGCTGCGTACCCGTTTCGACGGCAGCATCGAAGAAGACGCGATGGTCGAGATCGATAGCGCCAGCCTGTGGATCGATACCGCGCGCTATCGCCTGGCGCCGGACGTGCGCGGCTTCGGCCTGATCATCGGCAGCGTGGCGCGCGGCGCGAGCTGCCCGGACGCCTGGTCCTACGACGACTTCAGCCTCTACGCGCCCCAGGGCGACAGGCTCAACGAGGTGTTCCGCACCTATCTGCGGCAATGGACGACGCTGGAAGGCGTGGTCTGCGGCACCGGCGGACGTGTCGTGATCGAGCGCTCGCAACTCACCCTGGCGATGGGCAACGACAGCCACCACGGCTTCGCCGACCTGGTCGTCAGTTCGAAGGTGCAGCGCGAGGAGCAGGGCGAGGACATCGGCGCGGCGAAAACCGTGCGCACCACCGTCAGCTACGACGGCAAGCGCTACCCGTTCGAGGAGTTCTCCACCTTCTGGCAGAGCCAGCCGCCAGGCGAGCACTGATTCGCCGAGCGGCTGTTCCGGACGGAACGGCTACTGCTCATAGCCCTCGGCGATGTGCTGGTCCTTGAGCTTCACGTAGTTGCCGGCGGTATAGCCGAAGAAGGCGCGCTCCTTGTCGGTCAGCGGGCGGGCCTTCTTCACCGGGCTGCCGACGTAGAGGAAGCCGCTTTCCAGTACCTTGCCCGGCGGCACCAGGCTGCCGGCGCCGAGGATCACCTCGTCCTCGATCACCGCGCCGTCCATCACGATGGAGCCCATGCCCACCAGGATGCGGCTGCCGATGGTGCAGCCGTGCAGCAGCACCTTGTGGCCGATGGTCACCTCGTCGCCGATGGTCAGCGGGAAGCCATCCGGGTTGAACGGCCCGGCATGGGTGATGTGCAGCACGCTGCCGTCCTGCACGCTGGTACGCGCGCCGATGCGGATCCGGTGCATGTCGCCGCGAATGGTGACCAGCGGCCACACCGAGCTGTCGGCGCCGATCTCCACGTCGCCGATGACCACGGCGCTGGCGTCGACGAACACGCGCTCGCCCAGCGCTGGCGTTTTGCCCTGATAGGTTCTAATCGTCACGATAACTGCTCTCCCAACGTAAGCATCAAGCTGCGTGCCGGCCAGATTGTATTTAAGATGGCCGAGTGTTTCTTCAACCAAGGTGCCACCGTGAGCGCGAATCCTCTTCTGCAGAGCTATGACCTGCCGCCCTTCTCGTCCATCCGCCCGGAACACGTGAAGCCGGCCATCGAGCAGATCCTCGCCGACAACCGCGCCGCCATCGCGCGCATCCTCGCCCAGCAGAACGGCACCCCGACCTGGGCCGGGCTGGTGCTGGCGATGGACGAGCTGCACGACCGCCTGGGCAAGGCCTGGAGCCCGGTCAGCCACCTCAACGCCGTGTGCAACAGCGCCGAGCTGCGCGAAGCCTACGAAGGCTGCCTGCCGCTGCTGTCCGCCTACTGGACCGAACTGGGCCAGAACCGCGAGCTGTTCAAGGCTTACGAATCGCTGGCCGCAAGCCCCGAGGCGGCGAATTTCGATATCGCCCAGAGGACCATCCTCGAACACGCCCTGCGCGACTTCCGCCTGTCGGGTATCGACCTGCCGGCCGATCAGCAGCAGCGCTACGCCCAGATCCAGACGCGCCTGTCCGAGCTGGGCAGCCGCTTCTCCAACCAGTTGCTGGACGCCACCCAGGCGTGGACCAAGCACATCACCGACGAAGCCGCGCTGGCGGGCCTGACCGACTCGGCCAAGGCGCAGATGCAGGCCGCCGCCCAAGCCAAGGAGCTGGACGGCTGGCTGATCACCCTGGAATTCCCCAGCTACTACGCGGTGATGACCTACGCGCAAGACCGCGCGCTGCGCGAAGAAGTCTACGCCGCCTACTGCACCCGTGCCTCCGACCAGGGCCCCAACGCCGGGCAGAACGACAATGGCCCGGTGATGCAGGAAATCCTCGACCTTCGCCAGGAACTGTCACGACTGCTGGGCTTCAAGAACTTCGCCGAGCTGTCGCTGGCCACCAAGATGGCCGAGTCGCCCGGGCAGGTCCTGCACTTCCTCCGCGACCTGGCCGTGCGCAGCAAGCCGTTCGCCGCACAGGATCTCGCGCAGCTCAAGGCCTACGCCGCCGAACAGGGCTGCCCGGACCTGTCGAGCTGGGATGCCAGCTACTACGGCGAGAAGCTGCGCGAAGCGCGCTACAGCGTCTCCCAGGAGGCCCTGCGCGCCTACTTCCCGATCGACAAAGTGCTCTCCGGCCTGTTCGCCATCGTGCAGAAGCTCTACGGCATCCAGATCCGCGAGCTGAGCGACTTCGAGCGCTGGCACCCGGACGTTCGCCTGTTCGAGATCGAGGAAAACGGCCAGCACGTCGGCCGCTTCTACTTCGACCTCTACGCCCGCGCCAACAAGCGTGGCGGCGCCTGGATGGACGGCGCGCGCGACCGTCGCCGCACCGCGGGCGGCGAGTTGCAGGCGCCGGTGGCCTACCTGGTGTGCAACTTCACCCCGGCGGTGAATGGCAAGCCGGCGCTGCTGACTCACGATGAAGTCACCACCCTGTTCCATGAATTCGGCCACGGCCTGCACCACCTGCTCACCCGCGTCGAACACGCCGGCGCCTCCGGCATCAATGGCGTGGCCTGGGATGCCGTCGAACTGCCCAGCCAGTTCATGGAGAACTGGTGCTGGGAGCCGGACGGCCTCGCGCTGATTTCCGGCCACTTCGAGACCGGAGCGCCGCTGCCGCAGGACCTCCTGGAAAAAATGCTCGCCGCAAAGAACTTCCAGTCCGGCCTGATGATGGTCCGCCAACTGGAGTTCTCGCTGTTCGATTTCGAGCTGCATGCCACCCACGGCGACGGCCGCAGCGTCCTCGACGTACTGGAAAGCGTGCGCGATGAAGTCGCGGTGATGCGTCCGCCGGCGTACAACCGTTTCGCCAACAGCTTCGCGCACATTTTCGCCGGCGGTTACGCAGCCGGTTACTACAGCTACAAGTGGGCCGAGGTGCTGTCCGCCGACGCCTTCTCGCGCTTCGAGGAAGAAGGTGTGCTCAACCCGGCGACCGGCGCCGCGTTCCGCGAGGCGATCCTGGCCAAGGGCGGCTCCCAGGAGCCGATGGCGCTGTTCGTGGCCTTCCGTGGCCGCGAGCCGTCCATCGACGCACTGCTGCGCCACTCGGGCCTTTCCGAGGAGGCAGCGTGATGAGCGAAGTGAAGAAGCGCTTCATCGCCGGAGCGGTATGCCCAGCGTGCAGCGAGCAGGACAAGATCGTCATGTGGGAAGAGGACGGTGTGCCGCATCGCGAATGCGTGGCCTGCGGCTATGTCGACACCCTCAACGCGCAGGGCCAGTCGGTGCCCAGGGAGTTGCCCACCCGGGTGAATGACAGCGCGCTGAAAAAGCCCGCCGACCCGAAGGTCCAGAGCGTGCAGTTCTTCCCCAACCCAAAGCTGAAGAAGCCTCAGGAATAGAACCACGCACCCCATGAAAAAGGCCGTTTCCCCGGAAGGAGAAACGGCCTTTTTCATGGGCGGGAAATCAGTGCCCGGTATTGTCGCCGCGACGGCTGGTCTCGAAGAGGAACCAGGTGCGCTGCTCAGTCTCGTCGATCCAGTTTTCGATCAGGCTGGCGGTGGCGATGTCGTGGTACTCGTCGCACAGGTCATGGACCTCGCGCATGTAGGAGGTCAGCGATTTGTTGTCCTCCTGCAGCTCGGCCAGCATGTCCAGCGGCTGCACGAACTCGGCGTCGTTGTCGAGGATGCGCTTGTCACGGGCGATGTGGCCGATGGAGCGAATGGTGTTGCCGCCGATCTTGCGGGTGCGTTCGGCGATGGCGTCGGTCATCGCGAAGATTTCGGTGGCGTGGTCGTCCAGCAGCAGGTGGTAGTCGCGGAAATGCGGACCGCTGACATGCCAGTGGAAGTTCTTGGTCTTCAGGTACAGCGCGAAGACGTCGGCAAGCAGACGGTTGAGCGCTGCGGAAAGATCTCGCGTGGCGTCCTTGCTCAGGTCCGAAGGAGTAGCCAGGGCCGGTGCGCGACGCGCAGCGGGCTTGGCGGCGGGTTTGCTGGCTGCCGCCTTTGCGGCCGGCTTGGCAGCGGGTTTGGCGACCGCTTTCGCAGCCGGCTTCGCTGCGGGTTTTGCCGCGGCAGGCTTCTTCGGAGCCGATGCGGATTTCTTCATCACAAATCACCTCTACGAAAGATCACAGTACCTGTGGGTGCCTTCCCGTACGGGATGTGGCTGGCTAACGCGGTTTTGAGCCTATATCGCTCAGCGTCGATTGCAAGTCGACATCAATGGCCGGCAGGCGTTCCCCATGACCCGGATCAATCGTCCAGCGCCTTGCGGAAGAACACCACGCGCTCGGTCTCGACAAATCCCAGCGCCCGGTGCAAGGCATGGCTCGCATGGTTGTCGAGCGCCGCATCGGAGGCGAAATCCAGACAGCCGCGCGCAACGCCCCACGCCTGCACCGCGCGGACCAATGCCTTGGCGATACCTTGCCGGCGCGCCCGCTCGGCCACGTAGATGCCTTCCAGATACAGCACCGGCGAATGCTCGGTGCCGTTCACGTAATCGGTGCGCACCGCCGCCTCCACCAGCCCCAGCGCGGCACCGGAGCGGTCGCGGGCGAGAAAGGCGCAGTAGCGCTGCGGCTGGGCGAGGATGTCCGCGGCATCGTCGCGGAACTGCGCCGCGTGATCCCCCGGCCACAGTGCCAGGCGCAGGGCGATCCAGTCATGCATGTCGGCTGCCGCCGCGTGTCGTACCTGCAGTTGGTCCATCAGTTCTTCTCCGGAGTGAAACGGAAACGTGCATCCAGTTCGCTGTAGCCCATGCCCACGCCCTTGCGCACCTTCAACTGCACTGGAATGCGCTCCTTGAGCGCTTCCACATGGCTGATCACGCCGATGGTCTTGCCGCTGGCGTTGAGGCTGTCGAGGGCATCGAGCGCCACCTCCAGCGTCTCGCCATCGAGCGTGCCGAAGCCTTCGTCGAGGAACAGCGAGTCGATGCTGGTCTTGTGGCTGACCAGGTCGGAAAGTGCCAGCGCCAGTGCAAGGCTGACCAGGAAACTCTCGCCGCCGGACAGCGTCTTGCAATCGCGCGCGGTGTCGCCCTGCCATGTGTCGATCACCTCCAGCTCCAGTTCGCCGTCATCGCGCCGTGCCAACTGGTAACGGCCATGCAGGCGTTGCAACTGGCGGTTGGCAAGATGCACCAGGTGATCGAGGGTCAGGCCCTGGGCGAAGCGCCGGTAGCGCGCGCCATCGGCGGACCCCACCAGACTGTTCAGGCGTTGCCAGATATCGTGTTCTTCTTCCTGCTGGCGGATCTCCTCGAACAGGCTCTGCTGACTGGCGCGGCGAGCATCGTCGCCCTGCAGTTGAGCGCGGATTTCGCCCTGGCGCTGGCCCAGCTCACGCAGTTCGGCGTTGAGGCTCAGCAACTGCTGGCTCAGTTCCTCCAGCGACAGCTCGCCATGCGGTTCGGCTTGCAGGCGCTCGACATCCTGCAACGCCGCCGCACGTAGGGTCACGGCTTCGGTAATGGCGTTCTCCAGGCGCTGCTTGAGTGCGCCGAGTTCGCTGCGTTGGGTGTCGTCCAGCAGTGCCGCGAGATAAGCGGCCTCGTCGGCGAACGGGCTCTGCACCAACGCCTGCTGCCAGGCGGCCAGACATTGCGCAAGGCGCACCTGCTCCTGTTCTAGGCGTTGCAGCAGGGTTTGCTCGCTCCCCAGCAAGGCGTCGGCCTGGCGCTGCGCGGTGCTCAGCCGGGATTCAGCGGAGAGCAGCGCCGCCTGCGGATCGTCGCCTGCCGGCAGCTCCGCCAGTGCCTTGAAGCCGGCCGCCTGCCAGCGCTGTTGCCACTGCTGCGCGAGGTCACGGGCCATCGTCGCGGCCTGGGCCGCATCACGCTCGGCGTCGGCCAGTTGCTGGCGCAGTTGCTGATCCTGCTGCCAGCCCTGCCACTCCGACGTGCGCTCGGCCAGCCACTGCTCGCTGTCGTCCGGTAGCGTGTAGCCCAACCCGGAGAGTGCATCGGCCAGCGCTTGCTCCTGTTGCTGCAACTCGGCGCGCTGGGCGACAAGCTGCTGCGCGCGCTCGTCCTGACGCTGCCGGGCGAACTGCTGCTCGCCCTCGAACAGTGCCAGTTGCTGGGTTGCCTCGCTGTGCGCGCGCTCAGCATCGACCCGCGCCTGAAGCGCATCCTGCACTTGCGTCTTGTGCGTTTCCAGCGCAGCCAGTTGCTGCTGCAAACCGACCAGCTCCAGCTCGTGGCGCTGGCGCTCGGCTGCCAGTTGCGCCTCATCCGCCATTGCCAGGTTCAGCATCACGCACTGCTGCTGCCAGGCGTCCTGCTGCTGGCGCAGCGTGGCCTCGCTTTCGTCGAGCTGTCGCTGGCCCTGGAGAATCCTCGCATCCAGTTCAGCCAGCTCGCCGCGCAGGGCAATGCCCTGGGCCTCCAGTTCCGCCAGCGACTGCCGGCTGCGTTCCAGCGCCGCCTGAGTCGAGGACACATCCAGCGCCTGGTACGCGGCCACCGCCGGGTGCTCGTGGGAGCCGCACAGCGGGCACGCCTCACCCGGCTGCAATTGCGCGCGCCAGTGTTCGAGCTGGTGAATGCGCTGCTCCTGCTGCAAGAGCCTCTCCTTGTCGGCGACCTGCTGCTGCACCGACTTGTAGCGCTCACGCAAGGCGACGATGGCGCCATCGCGCTCGCCTTTGCGCTGTCGCAGCGTGGCGAGTTCCGGCTGCCAGCGAGCGACCTGCGCAACAGCCTGGGAACGTTCCCGGGCGATCTGCTCCAGGCGATCGAAACCACGCGCCAGCGTCTGCATCTGCTGCGTGCGCTCACGCAGTTGCGCCTCGGTCGCCCCGGCCAGCAGACCATCGAGCGACTGACGGCATTCGGCTTCGTGCCGCCGTGCATCGCCCAGCCGCCGCTCACAGGCGCCGACAGCGGCGAGCAGCGTCGCGCGACGCGCTTCGGCATCGCCCAACGCTCCCACGGCCAGCTCGGACTGGCGCTGGCCCTCGGCGATACTCGCAGCCAGGCGGTCGCGCTGGACGAACTGCGCGCGCCAGCCGCCGAGCAGCTCACCCAGCCGGGCACGCTGCGGCTGCCGGGCAAGGCGCGCCTCCAGTGCCTGGCGCTGTTCGCCCAGCGCACTCGACTCGGCCTGGCGGGCGTCGCTCAAGCGCTGCGCCGACTGCCTGGCGCCCCACAGCGCCTCGGCGATCTGCCGCCGCGCAAGAGCCTGCTGGGTGCGGTTGTCCTCCAGCGCGGCGAGGTCTTGCGCCACGTCGTCCTGGCTGGCGCGCCAGGCCTGATGCAGCGGCTGCAGGCGAGCGGCGGGTTCGCTGGCGGCCAGGCGCTGCAGGTCGGGCTGGGCATCGGCGAGCGCCTGGCGGGCTTCGCCCTCCCTTTCAGCAGCCTGTCGAGCCAGCAGCTCGGCACGTTCGAGGTCTTCGCGCCAGCGGCGCTGGGCTTGCAGAGTGATCTGCCGGCCCTGCAGCGAGGCTTCCTGGAGCACCGCCTGCCGCGCCTGTTCTTCCAGGGCCTCGCGCTGCTCATTGCCGAGCAGCTCGAAACCCTCGGCGCGTGCACGCAACTGGTCGAGCGCGCTGCGCACCTCACGGGTGCGCTCGAATACGCGCCGGGAAATAAGCCCGTAGATCTCCGTGCCGGTGAGTTCCTCCAGCAACTCGGCGCGCTGGTTGGCACTGGCTTCGAGGAACGCAGCGAAGCCTCCCTGGGCGAGCAGCATGGATTTGGTGAAGCGCTCGAAATCGAGTCCGGTGAGAGTCTCGGTGTACTTGAGCTTGTCGTTGATCCTTTCGGTGACGATCTTGCCTTCGCCCGTGGCGCGGTCGATCCGCACCAGTTCCACCTTCGGCGCCTGCAACGCGCCGTCGGCCTTGTCACGGGCGCGACGCTGGCTCCAGAAAGCACGGTAGGGCTGGCCCTTCACCTCGAACTCCACCTCGGCAAGGCAGTCGGCGGTGTGCCGGGTCATCAGCTCGTTGCCACTCTGCGACAGCACGCTCATGCGCGGTGTGCGGTGGTAAAGCGCGAGACAGATGGCGTCGAGCAGCGTGGTCTTGCCAGCGCCGGTGGGGCCGGTGATGGCGAACAGGCCATTGCCGGCGAAGGGCTCGGCTGTGAAATCGATCTTCCACTCGCCCTTGAGCGAGTTGAGGTTCTTCAGTCGCAGGCTGAGGATTCTCACGGGCGCTCCTCCTGCAGTTCGCTGACCACTTGCCGGTACAGCCCGGTCAGCCGTTCGCGCAACGGCGCCTCCAGATCCTCGGCATCCAGGCGCTGGCGGAACACGTCTTCCGGGCTGAGCTCGTCCAGCGTCTCCTTCGTCTGGCTGAACAGCGAGGCCTGCGCCGTGCCGCGTTCGCGGCGGGTGCGCAGGACGATGGCAGGCAGCGCTTCGCAAAGTTTCTCGACGCGCAACTGGATGTCGCTGAGGTAGTCGTCGGTATGCACCAGCACCTCCAGCCATACCGGCCGCTCGGTGCTGCCATCGCGGGCTGCGCGCTCCAGTTCGGCGGGCAGGCTGGCAAGGCTGCCGGATACCGATTTCATCGGCTGGAAACACGGCACCGGCAGCGCGGTGATACCACGCAGGCCGCTGTCATCCAGGTCCACCAGCAGCACTTCCTTGCCCTGGGTTGCCTCGTCGAAACTCAGCGCGATGGGCGAGCCGCTGTAGCGAATGTGCTCCAGCCCCGCCACTTTCTGGGGTCGATGGATGTGTCCCAGGGCGATGTAGTCAGCCGGCGGGAATGCACTGGTCGGGAAGGCTTCGAGGCTGCCGACGTAGATTTCCCGCACCGATTCGCTGGCGCTGGCGCCAACGGTGGTCAGGTGCCCGGTGGCGATTATCGGCAGGTGCCGTCCCAGGGCCGCACGCTGTGCCTCGGCACGCTCGAAGAGCTGCCGATAATGCGCCTGGATCGCCTGTTGCAGCGCCAGTTGCTTGTCCTGCGCGCTCTGCCCGGCCTGGCTGGTGAGCACATCGCGCGGGCGGATGAACGGGATCGCGCAGAGGATGGCGCCGGGCTGGCCGTCACGTTGCGCAAGCACCAGTAACTGCGCATCGAGATCGGCCCCGACGGCTGCGATCACCTGGGTATCCAGGCACGCCAGCAAACCACGGGATTCCTCCAGCATGGCCACAGAGTCATGGTTGCCACCGAGCACCACCAGCCGCGCACCGGTCTCGCGCAAATCGACAATGAAGCGGTTGTACTGCTCGCGGGCGTAGCTGGGCGGTGCGCCGGTGTCGAACACGTCGCCGGCGATGATCACCGCGTCCACCTCGCGTTCGCGTACCTGCTCGATCAGCCAGGCACAGAACGCCTGATGCTCGGCCTCGCGGCTCTTGCCCATGAAGTGCTGGCCCAGGTGCCAGTCGGAGGTGTGGAGAATGCGCATGCCGATGAAATCCGAAGCCGTGTGCCAAAGGCAGGGATGATAGCGGCTTCCGCCCCGCCCCGGCGGATTCGCCGGCCACGCACGCGCAGGCTGGCTATCTTTTCAGGAATGCAGGTTTCAACAAGGACTCCCCATGCAACGCCTTATCAACATGCTCAAGGACCTCGCCATCCTGGTGCGCGCCAACCTCTGGCTGGTGCCGGTGCTGGCTGCGCTGGTGGCGGCGGTCTTCTACTTCGTCGCACCGCCTCCGCCGATGAGCGCAACCATCGCCACCGGCGCGCCGGGCGGCGGCTACGCGGTATTCGCCGAACGCCTGAAGGAGGAACTGGCCAGGCAGGGCTTCGAGCTGAAGCTGGTGCGAACCGCAGGCTCGAAGCAGAACCTCGACAAGCTTCTGGACGGCAGCGACGGCGTGGACATCGGGCTGGTGCAGAGCGGCCAGGAGCAGCAACTGGAACCGGCCCAGCGCGCCCGCCTGCACAGCCTGGGAGCGATGTTCCAGGAGCCGCTGTGGCTGTTCCAGCGCCGCGAGGTGAACATCGACCGTGTCGCCGACCTGCTGCCGCTGCGGCTGGCCATCGGCACGCCAGGCAGCGGCACCGGGGCGGTGACCGAGGCGATCCTCAAGGCCAACGGCATCCCCGGCGAGTCGCTGCCGGCGACCTGGCAGGCGCGCGGCGGCAACGCGGTGGCCAACGAGCTGCTGGCCGGCGAGCTTGACGCGGCGTTCTTCGTCGGCCCGGCGGAGAACCCGCTGATCCAGCGCCTGGCGGCCAGCCCGGAACTGAAGCTGGCAGGCTTCCGCCGCGCCCATGCCTACGAGGCGCGGATTCCGTTCCTCAAGCGGGTGGAGGTCAGCGAAGGGCTGCTGAACCTGGCACAGAACGTCCCCGAGCAGGACTTGGCGACGCTCTCGCCGGTGGCCACGTTGGTCATCAACGACGACTTCCACCCGGCGCTGACGCCCCTGATCCTCGAAGCCGCCCGCGAAGTGATGAAAGGCGGCACGCTGCTCGACCCGCCGGGCGCCTTCCCCAGTGCCGAGCCGCGCACCCTGACGCTACAAAGCGACGCCGAGCGCTACTACAAGAGCGGCCTGCCGTTGCTGCAACGCTTCCTGCCGTTCCGTATCGCCTCGCTGGCCGACCGCTACATCATCCTGCTGATCCCCTTCATCGCCATACTCATCCCGCTGATGAAGTCCATCGGGCCACTGTATCGCTGGCGCATCCGCGCGCGTATCTACCGCTGGTACCGCTACCTGCGCGAGATCGACCGGCGCCTGGACGAGTGCACCGGCAGCGCCGAACTGAGCACGGAAATCGAACGCCTGGAGCAACTGGAGGCGGAACTGGCCAAGGTCGAGGTGCCGCTGTCGTACTACAACGAGCTGTACGAACTGCACCTGCACCTGAACTACGTGATCCGCCGCCTGCGCCAGCTACGGCGCAACCGCCGCGAGCGCGACGAGGGGCCGCTGCCAGTGGCGGACTGATCGGTGTCGCGCATCCCATCGCCGGGTCGGGTAAACTCTGGCGTTTTCCAATCCTCCGCCCGCCCCGCCGCCGCTTCGATGCAGGCGGCGCGGCCGGCACTGAACTTCCGGGTCCGCCATGCCGATTCGCCACGCCATCGTCCACCTGATCGACAAGAAGCCCGACGGCAACCCCGCCACGCTGCACGCGCGGCAAGCCGAGCTGGGCGACTCCCAGGCCATCGAGAACCTCATGGCCGACCTCAACGAAAGCTACAACGCCAAGCCGAACAAAGCCTGGGGCCTGTTCCAGGGTGAGTCGGGCGCCTACCCGTTCAGTGGCTGGCTGACCGAGTACCTGGATGGCGGGAAGGATTTCGTCGGTTTCTCGGTGCAGGCGGTGGAGCACCTGAAAACGCTGATGGAAGAATCCAACCTCTCCACCGGCGGCCACGTGCTGTTCTGCCACTACCAGCAGGGCATGACCGACTACCTGGCCATCGCCCTGCTGCACCACAGCGAGGGCGTGGCGGTGACCGAGTCGCTGGAAGTCACCCCGTCGCGCCACCTCGACCTGGGCCAGTTGCACATGGCCGCACGGATCAACATTTCCGAGTGGCGCAACAACAAGACGTCCAAGCAATACATCTCGTTCATCAAGGGCAAGGGCGGCAAGAAGGTTTCGGACTACTTCCGCGACTTCATCGGCTGCACCGAGGGCGTCGACGGCCCGAGCGAAACCCGCACCCTGCTCAAGGCGTTCAGCGACTTCGTGGAGAGCGAGGACCTGCCCGAAGAACAGGCCCGCGAGAAGACCGACGTGCTGGTGGACTACGCCACCAGCCAGGCGAAGATCGGCGAGCCGATGGCCCTGGACGCACTCTCTGAGCTGATGGACGACCAGGCGCCGCGCGCCTTCTACGACTACATCCGCAACAAGGACTACGGCCTGTCGCCGGAAATCCCGGCGGACAAGCGCACCCTCAACCAGTTCCGCCGCTTCACCGGCCGCGCCGAAGGGCTGTCGATCAGCTTCGAAGCGCACCTGCTGGGCAGCAAGGTGGAGTACGACGAGGAACGCGACATGCTGATCATCCGCGGCCTGCCGACCCAGTTGCACGACCAGCTCAAGCGCCGCAAGAACTGACGGCCACTGAAATGAATAAGCCCATCGTCCGATGGGCTTTTTTGTGGGTACAGGCGGTTCGCGAACACGCTCGTTCCTGACAGGTGAAGATCTTCGCAGGATAAGTGGAGCGCAGCGATGCCCATCGATGCATCTGGTCAACAGCGTCTTCCACGAGTTCCGCCCACCTCGGCCGCTCACGCTGCGGCTGGTCACCTGCGGCGCACCGGATGCCTGGTACAACAGCAACAGCGGGGAAATGGCGCTCTGCTACGCGCGCCTGCAGCATTTCAGGGAGATGGCCGAGAACCTGCCGCGCCTGCGTACACCGGTGACGCGGCAGTGCCCCGGGCCTGCCGGGTTCAGGCCGGGCGGATGCTGAACCCCAGCCGTGGGAAGTGCACGTGGACAGTACCGGCCCGCGGGTCTTCGCGGCGCAGGATCAGGCTCTCGCGGCCGGCATGCAGCAACTCGCCGTGCACCGGGTCGCAACCGTAGTCGGTTGCGGCGATCACCACGTGCTGGCCGGGCTGGAAGCCATTGGGATCGGCGAACGCCTCGTCCGGCAATGCCGCCGGCTGGCTGTCGCGGGCAACGGCAATGGCGTCTTCCGCGCTCATCGGGCTCGCTGCGCCGTGGCCGAAGCCCAGCACGCGGTCGAGCCAGGCACTCAGCGCCGGATAGTCGTCCACCAGCGGCGCGGTGACAGGCGTGCCCTTGAGGAACCACAGGCAGTGGGCCAGGGAGATGTCAGCGACGGAAGGTTCGCCGAACAGGTAGTCGCCCTCTTCGCGGCCCAGTTGCTCTTCCAGGCGCGCCGCATAGACCGGCCACTGGTGCTTCGCCTGCTCCGCCGGCAGCTTGCTCGTGGTGCCGCCGCTGAAAAGCCGGCTGCGGTCGGCGACGAACGCCTTGAGGAACTCCGGCGGCAGCTTGCCGAAGCGCAGGGCGATGGACTCGGGCTGGAACACCAGGCTGACGGCATGCTGGAAGATCACCGAGTCTGCCCATTGGGAGAAGGCCGCGACGGTGAATTCCCGGCCCTCGGGGAACAGCGCCGGAACGGCCTTTTCCTGCTCAAGGCGGCGGGCGATCAGCGCCGTGTCGCAGTAGACGTCGGCACCGACCTGCAGCACCGGTGTCTTGCGGTAGCCGCCGGTCAGGGCCATCAGATCCGGCTTGGGCATCACCGGAGGAATGGTCACCGAACGCCAGGAAAGCTGCTTGAAGCCCAGCATCAGGCGCGCCTTTTCGGCGAAGGGCGAGGTCGGATAGTGGTGCAGGATCAACTCGGACATCACGGGCTCCAAGGGCCGGAGAGTGGACCGGCAGCTTAACCCGCGCGAAGGCGGCGGCCTACCTCATCTCCCGGATAGGGCGACATCCACGGCACTGATGGCCGAACTGTCATGTACCAGGCGCTCCTTGGCCTTCTTGGTCAGCGCCTTGATCGCCCGCTCGCGGCGCAGGGCGTCGCCCTTGCCGGGGCAGGCCTCGACATAGACCAGCGCCTGTGCCGGACTGGAGTGGAAGAAGCGCGCACCACGGCCGGACCGATGGGTTTCGAAGCGCCGCTGCGGGTCATCGCTGATGCCGCAATAGAGCGCGCCATTTTCGGCGCGCACCAGGTAGACGAACCAGGGCTTGGCGGTTGCGGCGGTCACGAAGCCCAGACCCGGGCCTGCATGCGCTCGCAGTAGGCCACAAGACGCTCGTAGCTGCGCGCCATGTCGTTGAGCGGGGTTTCCAGCGTGCTCAACACCAGGTTGGCGAGCACTCCGTAGGCAGCCGCGTCGGCGCTGCAGGGCTGGGCGCCGCCGTAGTACGGCAGGTCGCCGAGCATCCCGTCCAGCGCTTCGAGGTCGTCACGGGCAAAACTCAGCAGTTCGTCGCGACTGTGACGCATCAGCCCGCGGCCCTTGAGGTCGCCACGGATCTTGCGCTGCATGACGACACCCGCCACCGGCCGCAACGGCGCGGGAATGCCGCGGAACATCACGTCCTTGACCTGGCGGAAGCCCGGCTCGTCGAGCCAGCGGAAGTACACCAGCAACGGCACCAGATGCTCGTCGCACAGGCGAGTGATCGACACAGCCCAGCCACGGCCACGGGCGTCGAGCCCGGCGTCGAGGTCGAATTCGTAGTACTGCTGCAGCGTGCGCATGATGATCGCTGTGTCGGCGATGGGCTTGCCGTCGAGCGTCACGAACGGCAGCTTGCCCTTCGGACCTTTGCGCGGATCCTGGACGTGCTTGACCTGATACTCCAGCCCGGCCAGGCGCAGGAAGGTCTCCAGCTTCAGGCAAAAGGGGCTGACGTTCGGCACGTTGAAGGCGGGCGGGAACTGGAAAAGAGTGATCATGGCGGCGTCCTGCTCGGAGTCGCCTGTCATTTAAGCCTATCCGTCCCTCGCGAGCGAGCCCGGCAGCATGCCATCAGGCCTTCGCCTCCCGTTGTGCGCGGTAGCTCGCGAGCCCGCTGGCGGCTTGCGCACGAATCGCGGCCTGCACCGGAGGCGCCCAGCCCAGCAGCATTCCCCTGGCTCCGAGGGCCTGGCGCGACCATGCCCACAGGTCGAACGAGTCGACGTGCCGGCAGATCAGGCCGTCGCGGAATTCGAATTGTGCCTGGATGTGATTGACCACCCGCCGCCCGGTCCGGGTGAAGGTGTAGGACGCCACCCAGCGCGCGCGGCCACGGTCTCCGTCGGCCTCGATGCTGGCATAACTCAGCGAGAAATCCTTGGCGCGGCTGCTGAGCATGCGCCACATGTCGCCGATCTGTGCGCCCTGCAGAGCGGGGAACACCGGGTCGCTGAACTGCGCGTCGGCGCTGTAGCAGGCGGCCATGCACTCGCCATCGAGGCGCTGGAAAGCCTGGTAGAAGCGTTCTATGAGCTGGGCGTTCGGATGGGTCATGGTGGCGCTCGTGCGCAAGGGTGGAGCGCAGTATCGATGGCGCCACGACTGGACACGATTGGCAATATCGACAAAATTATGATCGATATCGCCAACATTGCAATGAGACGCCATGTTCAGGATAGCCCTGTTCGTCTGCCCGCAAACCCTGTGTTCGAGCCTTGGCCTGGCGATGGACGCCTTCCATCTGGCAAACCGGCTCGCCGGCCGGCGGCTGTTCGAGGTGCACCGTGTCAGCGCCAGTGGCGCGGCGGTGGAGCTTTCCTTCGGCCGCATCGAAGTGGAAGGCGACCTGCAACTCGCCGAACAGTGCGACCTGCTGCTGATTCCCGCCACCGGGTCCGACGTCGCCGCCACCATCGCCGCCAACCAGCCCCTGCTCGCCTGGCTACGCCGCAGCCCGCCGCGCGTCCAATTGGGCAGCCTGTGCAGCAGCGCCTTCCTGCTGGCCGAGGCCGGCGTGCTGGATGGCCGCCGCGCCACCACTCACTGGGCGCTGGAAGAGACCTTCCGGGAACGTTATCCACAGGTAGAGCTGGATATCGACGCCCTGTGCACCGACGACGGCGGCCGCCTCTGCTCCGGCGGCGCGCAGGCCGGGCTGGACCTGTGCCTGTATCTGATAGAACGCCACGCCGGCGCGGCGCTGGCACGGCGCGCCGCGGCCACCCTGGTATTCGAGCATGGCCGTGGCCGCCAGCGACGCTTCACGCCGCTGCTGCCCGACCCGCTGCCCGAGGGTTCGCCGCTGGCGCCGCTGCTGGAGTGGCTGGACGACAACTACGCCCAGCCGTTCGACCTGTCGGCCCTGGCACAACGCGTGCACTGCTCGACGCGGACTTTGCTGCGGCGCTTCCGCGAACAGTTGGGAATGACGCCCAACGATTATGTGCAGCGCCTGCGCATCGCCTCGGCGCAGGAGGCGCTGGGCGATCCGGCGCGCTCGCTGGAGCGCATCGCCAGCGACATCGGCTATGCCGACCGGGCGAGCTTTGCACGGCTGTTCAAGCAACTCTGCGGGGAGACGCCGGGCGCGTTCAGGCAAAGGCTGTTGGGGCGGCAGGCGCAGGAGATCCGAAAGGGTGCAGTAGCGTAATGCGATACCCATGCGGCTCGTGTGCACGGCTATCGATGGGTATCGCTTCGCTCCCCGCCATTCTGGATGGATGACGACCGCGAATCCGGGACGATCAGTGGAACCATTCCATCGCCGTGCGCCAGACGCAGACGCCGACGAAGTAGGCCGACGCGGCGAACCACAGGCCAAGCAGCCAGGGCTGGTCGACCGGCTGCTGGAGGATCAGCAGTGCGCTGCTGAACATCCAGACGAAGGTGACGGCGATATTCAGCGGCATGAACTGGCGGACGCGGAACGGGTGCAGGAACTTCATCCGGGTCAGCGTCAGCGCCGCCAGCACCAGCACAGTGACGAAGCTCACCCAGGGGTTAAGGGCCAGCACGTAGAAGTACACCGCAACGACGTTCCAGGCCGCCGGGAAGCCGACGAAATAGTTGTCCTTGCTCTTCATGTTGACGTTGCAGAAGCAGAACAGCGAGGACACCAGGATCACCCCCACCGCGAGCAGTTCGGTGTGTACCGGCAACGGCACGTAGCGGTAGATGAAGATGGCGGGAATGAAGACATAGGTGAGGTAGTCGATCACCAGGTCGAGAGTAGAGCCGTCGAAGTGCGGCAGCACCGCCTTGACGTCGAACTTGCGCGCCAGGGTGCCGTCCAGCCCATCTACCAGCAGCGCAACGCCCAGCCACAGCAGGCAGGCCTGGGGGCGGTTGTCCACCAGCGCCAGTAGCGCCAGCAGCGCGAGAATGACACCGCTGGAGGTCACCGCATGGGCGCTCCAGGCCTTGGCTTTGCTCAGGTTCAATGGCGATAGGATCAGGTTCACGTCGGCTCTCTTCCTTCGGACGGCGTTGCAGGCGAGCTACTTCAAACGTTAGCCCATCCCTGACAAACCACTGCACATGGGAACATCGATGGGGCGGCCGAGTTCAGCCGGTTTTGCCTCGATGCCGCCACGAATACGGTGGAGTAAGCCAGCATACGCCGGAGCGGCGGGAGCTTGCCATCGGAGGGAGACGAGTGCGCCCGGTACCGCAGCCAAGCCCCTCGCCGCGACGGCGAGAGGCGTGCACGGCCTCAGTGCAGGATCTGGCTGAGGAACAGCTTGGTGCGGTCCGACTGCGGATTGTCGAAGAACTGGTCCGGCGGCGCCTGCTCGACGATCTCGCCCTTGTCCATGAAGATCACCCGGTTCGCCACGGTGCGGGCGAAGCCCATCTCGTGGGTCACGCAGAGCATGGTCATGCCGCTCTGCGCCAGGCCGATCATGGTGTCGAGCACTTCCTTCACCATTTCCGGGTCGAGCGCCGAGGTCGGTTCGTCGAACAGCATGATCTTGGGTTTCATGCACAGTGCGCGGGCAATGGCCACGCGCTGCTGCTGGCCGCCGGAAAGCTGGCCGGGAAACTTGTTGGCCTGCTCGGGAATGCGCACGCGCTCCAGATAGTGCATGGCGACCTCTTCCGCCTGGCGCTTGGGCATCTTGCGCACCCACATGGGCGCCAGGATGCAGTTCTGCAGCACGGTCAGGTGCGGGAACAGGTTGAAGTGCTGGAACACCATGCCGACTTCGCTGCGGATCGCCTCGATCTGCTTGAGGTCGTTGGTCAGCTCGGTACCGTCTACCACGATGCTGCCCTGCTGGTGTTCCTCCAGACGGTTGATGCAGCGGATGGTGGTGGACTTGCCAGAGCCGGACGGCCCGCAGAGCACGATGCGCTCGCCCTGCCTGACCTCCAGGTTGATGTCCTTGAGCACGTGGAACTGGCCGTACCACTTGTTCACGCCCTTCATGGTGATCATCACGTGATCGCCGATGGCCGGCTGTGCGGTCTTGTTGGTGGCTTCAGACATGATGAACTCCTAATAGGGCCTGATGACGCTTGCTCGTGCGCCGCGTTGCTGCGCCAAATCACGCCAGACAAGGCGCAGGACGCCGGCAATGGCATTCCCTTGTCCAGTCCTGCAACGCAGGCTGGCGTGATTTGCCGCGCAACCCGCCGGGACGATGTCCCATTTTGCGCAGCGCTGCGTTACTCGTCGTTCATTTGGGAAAATCAAACTTCTCTCCTCGCGCCTTGCCCTGCGCAAAAATGGGATTTCGTCGCGGCCACGATCAAGCGTCATCAGGCCCTACGGTGACCGGTGTCCAGCTTGTGCTCCAGGTGCATGGAGTAGCGGGACATGCCGAAACAGAAGATCCAGTAGACGACCGCGGCGAACACATAGCCTTCGGTGGCCATGCCCAGCCAGGCCGGGTCCGCGGTGGCGCGCTTGATGCTGTTGAGGAAGTCGAACAGGCCGATGATGATCACCAGGCTGGTGTCCTTGAACAGCGCGATGAAGGTGTTGACGATGCCGGGGATAACCAGCTTGAGCGCCTGGGGCAGGATCACCAGCCCCATCGTCCGCCAGTAGCCCAGCCCCATCGCGGCCGCGGCTTCGTACTGCCCCTTGGGGATGGCCTGCATGCCGCCGCGCACGACTTCGGCGATATAGGCGGCCTCGAACAGCACCACCATCACCATCGCCCGCAGCAGCTTGTCCAGGTTCATCCCTTCGGGCAGGAACAGCGGCAGCATCACCGACGACATGAACAGTACGGTGATCAGTGGCACACCGCGCCAGAACTCGATGGTGGTCACGCAGATGACCTTGATCGCCGGCATTTTCGAACGCCGCCCCAGCGCCAGCAGGATGCCCAGCGGCATCGCCCCGCAGATGCCGACCGCGGCGATCACCACGGTGAGCATCAGCCCGCCCCAGGCACTGCTGGGCACGGTGTCCAGGCCGAGGAAGCCACCGTGCAGCAGCCAGTACGCCACCAGCGGCAGCGCCACGAGGAAGCACAGGCCGTACTTCAACTTGTACTGGAAGCGCTTGAGGAAAAGTGGCGCCGCGCCGAACACCACGAACAGCACGGTGAGGTCCACCCGCCAGCGCAGTTCCTCGGGGTAGAAGCCATACATGAACTGGCCAAAGCGCGAGCCGATGAAGACCCAGCAGGCGCCCTCGCGGGAACAGTCGGCGCGGGTAGTGCCGGCCCAGTCGGCCTTGATGATCGCCCACTCCAGCAGCGGCGGCAGGATCAGGTAGACCAGGTACAGCCCCACCAGTGTCAGCAGAGCGTTGAACCAACTGGAGAACAGGTTGGCGCGCAGCCACGCGAGTGGCCCGACGCTCATCGCCGGCGGCGGCAGGTCGGGCTTGAAGGTATGCGTTGCCATAGTCCACTCCCTATCGCTCGACCAGCGCGATGCGCTTGTTGTACCAGTTCATCAGCAGCGAAATGCTGATGCTGATGGCCAGATAGACGCTCATGGTAATGGCCATCGTCTCGATGGCCTGGCCGGTCTGGTTGAGCACCGTGCCGGCGAACAGCGAGACCATGTCCGGGTAGCCGATGGCTGCCGCCAGCGACGAATTCTTCGCCAGGTTCAGGTACTGGCTGGTCAGCGGCGGGATGATCACCCGCATCGCCTGCGGAATGATCACCAGGCGCAGCGTCTGCCCCGGGCGCAGGCCCAGGGAACCGGCCGCTTCGGTCTGGCCATGACTGACCGCCTGGATGCCGGCGCGCACCGTCTCGCCGATGAAGGCGGCGGTATAGACCGACAGCGCGAGGATGATCGACACCAGCTCCGGGATCACCACCCAGCCGCCACGGAAGTTGAAGCCCTGCAGCACCGGCACGTCCCAGTGGAACGGTGCGCCGGCCACCAGAGAGACCAGGGCCGGCAGCAGGATCGACAGCGCCAGCCCCGTGAGGAACACAGGGAAAGTCTTGCCGGTGGCATGGCGACGAGCCCTGGCCCACCGCCAGAGCACCACCCAGGCGACGAGAGCCAGGATCACCGCGACGATGAACGGACCGAGGCCGTCGGCGGCAATCGGTGCGGGCATCTGCAGGCCACGGTTGTTGACGAAGAACAGCCCGCCGAAGCTGATGCTCTGCCGCGGACCGGGCAGCGGCCCGAGCACCGCGAAGTACCAGAAGAAGATCTGCAGCAGCGGCGGGATGTTGCGGAAAGTCTCGATGTACAGCGTCGCCAGCTTGCGGATCAGCCAGTTGGGCGACAGCCGCGCCACACCGAGAATGAAGCCGATGGCGGTAGCGAAGAAGATGCCGATGACGGTCACCAGCAGCGTATTGAGCAGGCCGACCAGGAACACCCTTCCGTAGGTGTCGCTCTCGCTGTAGTCGATCAGGTGCTGGGAGATGCCAAAGCCGGCACTGTGCTGGAGGAACCCGAAGCCGGACTGGATACCGCGGTGTTCGAGGTTGGTCTGGGTGTTATCGAAAAGAAACCAGCCGACCGCCACGACAGCGATCACGGCGATGACCTGGAAGGCCCAGGCGCGCAGATCGGGATCGCTGAGCGAAATCCCCCGCAGGCGCTGGGCTTTGATGGAGTTTTGCATGTAAGCCCTCTCGGAAGGCTCCGGGGCGGGCACGGGTCCACGCCCGCGCCGCCTCCGGAGGCTTCACGTCATCCGAAACAGGTCCGGCGCCCGCCATCAGGGCACCGGGCACGGGAACGGTCAGCGCACCGGCGGTGCGTACTGCAGACCGCCCTTGTTCCACAGGGCATTGAGGCCACGCTTGATCTTCAGGTCGCTGCTGTCGCCGACGTTGCGATCGAAGATCTCGCCGTAGTTCCCCACTTGCTTGACGATCTGCACGGCCCAGTCCTTGGGCAGCTTCAGATCCTTGCCATAGTCGCCTTCCGCGCCGAGCAGGCGGGCGACGTCCGGGTTCTTGGTGCTCTTCGCGGTCTCCTCGACGTTCTTCGAGTTCACGCCCAGTTCCTCGGCGTTGAGCATGGCGAAGAGCGTCCAGCGCGCGATGTCGAACCACTCCTCGTCACCCTGGCGCACGGCCGGGCCGAGCGGCTCCTTGGAGATGACCTCCGGCAGCACCACGTAGTCGTCGGGCTTGGCCAGCTTGATGCGCTGGGCATAGAGCTGCGACTGGTCGGAGGTCAGCACGTCGCAGCGGCCGGATTCCAGCGACTTGGCGCTCTCATCGGAGGTGTCGTAGGTGATGGGGGTGTACTTGAGATTGTTGGAACGGAAGTAGTCGGACAGGTTCAGCTCGGTGGTGGTGCCGGCCTGGATGCACACGGTGGCGCCATCGAGTTCCTTGGCGCTGGAAACCCCGAGCTTCTTGTTCACCAGGAAGCCCTGGCCGTCGTAGTAGGTCACGCCGATGAAGTTCAGGCCCATCGCACTGTCGCGGGAACTGGTCCAGGTGGTGTTGCGCGAGAGGATGTCGATCTCGCCGGACTGCAGCGCGGTGAAACGCTCCTTGGCGGTCAGCGGGCTGTACTTGACCTTGTTGGCGTCACCGAACACGGCGGCGGCGACGGCACGGCAGACATCGACGTCGATGCCCTTGTACTGCCCCTTGGCGTCGGCATAGGAGAAGCCCGGAAGTCCGTCACTGATACCGCACTGCACGTAGCCTTTCTTCTTCACTGCATCCAGGGTGGCGCCCGCGTGAGCGAGGCCGCTGATACCGAACACGACGGCGGTAGTCAGCACAGCCAGGGTGGATTTCACCATCTTCATCGATCTTCTCCGTTGCTTTTTTAGTGTTTTGGAGTCCCGGTTCCACCGCCGTACCCTCGTGAGGCACAAGCAAGACATCTAACGGGATGGAGACCTGAAGGTGAGTCTAGTCGGCTCCGGAAATCCGCACCGGATACCGCCGACCCACCCCTGGCGAGCAGGTGATGCTCGCTGGAACGGGTATCTGGAAGAATGGACGCACGCGCTGGTACATCGTTACGGCCAAGGCTTCCAGGAACCGCCGAGAGGCGGCAGATCATGCGTATGAAGGCGAAGGCCCGTCGTGCCAACCGTTGACCGCGGCCGACGACGACGGGCCCTGAAGCGGCCCCAGGCCGGTTGCGGCGCCACTTCCGGTACAGCTTTCCGGATGGGGTCGGTAGAGTGTTACCGGAAGTGGGGCCGCACGGCCTGGAAGCTGTGATAGCAAGGGCCGTACCAGCGCGCCGCACACAGCGGAAATTCACGCCGTCAAGCCCGGCAAGTTATGGCCATGCGACATCTTCTTGCATCGCCCCCCGACAACATTCCAACCGCAGCGCCCCCTCCTAGAGCGCCTGCCCCATCCTGGAGCCTCAATGAACCAGCCACTGATCCTCGAACCCTCCCGTCCCGCCGACTCCTGCGTCATTTGGTTGCATGGACTGGGGGCAGACCGTTACGACTTCGAACCGGTAGCACGAATGCTGCAACGCTCGTTCGACACCACTCGCTTCATCCTGCCGCAGGCGCCGACCCGACCGGTCACCGTGTTCAACGGCATGCCCGCGCCGAGTTGGTACGACATCCTCGCAATGGCCCCGGCACGCGCCATCGACGAAGCGCAACTGGAAGCCTCCGCCGATGCGGTGATCGCGCTGATCCAGGAGCAGATCGGCCAGGGTATCGCGCCGCGGCGCATCATCCTCGCCGGCTTCTCCCAGGGCGGCGCGGTGGTGCTGCATACCGGCTACCTGCGCTGGGAGGGCGAACTGGGCGGAGTCATGGCCCTCTCCACCTATGGCCCGACATTCAGCGAAGACATAAGCCTGCCCGCTACAAAAAGACAACTGTTGGCGCTGTGTCTGCATGGCAGTTTCGACGACGTGGTGGCGCCCGAACTGGGCCGTGCCGCTTACGATTTCCTGCTGGCCAACGGAGTCCCGGCGCAGTGGCGCACCTACCCGATGAGCCATGAAGTGAGCAACGAGGAGATCGGCGACATCGGCGCCTGGCTGCGGGAACGCCTGTAATTACCATCCTCGCGGAGAACAACAACAAGCATGAACGCCCCGATCACCAGCCTGCGTGACGTCGAAGCCCTGGAGCGGACACCGCTGCAGGCGCGCGACCTGCCCTCCAGCACCTACGAACTGCTGCGCCGCTCGGCACAGCGCTTCGGCCCGGACACCGCCCTGAACTTCCTGCTGCAAGGTTCGGCCGCAGAGGAGCCACTGCGCGTCAGCTACGCCGAACTGTTCGCCCGCGTCACCCAGGCCGCCAACGCCTTCCACCGCCTGGGCGTGCGGCCGGGCAACGCGGTGTCGTTCCTGCTGCCGAACCTGCCGCAAACCCACTACGTGATCTGGGGCGGCGAAGCGGCGGGGATCGTCAACGCGATCAACCCGCTGCTCGATCCCGAGCACATCGCCGAACTGGTGCGCGCCGCCGACTCGCGCGTGCTGGTAACGCTGGCGCCCTTCCCCGGGACCGACCTGTGGGACAAGGTCGCCGCCCTGCGCGACGAGCTGCCGGAGCTGAATGCGATCGTCACCGTGGACATCGCCAACCTGCTGCCCGAACCGCAACGCTCGGCGATCAAGGCTCAACGCGGCGCGCTCCCCGAAGGCGTACTGGACTTCGACGAACTGCTCGCCCAGTGCCCGGACGACCACCTGGAAAGCGGCCGCAGCATCGATCCGGACGAAGTCGCCTCCTACTTCCACACCGGCGGAACCACCGGCACGCCCAAGCTTGCGCCGCACAGCCACGGCAACGAAGTAGCGATGGCCGAAATCATGGGCCTGAACGCCGACTACAACGGCAAGGACGTACTGCTCTGCGGCCTGCCGCTGTTCCACGTCAACGGCGTGATGGTCACCGGCCTTGCGCCGTTCATGCGCGGCGCCCAGGTTCTGCTGGCCGGCCCGCAGGGCTACCGCAACCCGACGCTGATCAAGGACTTCTGGAAACTGGTGGAGCGCTACCGGGTTACCAGCTTCAGCGGCGTACCGACCATCTACGCCGCGCTGCTGCAGGTGCCCAGCGCGGGCCACGACCTCTCCAGCCTGCGCTTCGCGCTGTGCGGGGCGGCGCCGATGCCGGTGGAGCTGATCCGCCAGTTCGAGGAAAAGACCGGGCTTTCGATCATCGAAGGCTACGGCATGACCGAGGGCACCTGCGGCACCAGTTGCAACCCGCGGGGCGGCGAACGGCGCCCCGGCTCCATCGGCCTGCGCCTGCCGTACTGCCAGGTGAAGTCGGCGGTGCTCGACAGCACCGGCAACTACCTGCGCGACGCCGCCGTCGACGAGATCGGCACTATCTGCCTGCGCGGCCCGACCGTGTTCAAGGGCTACCTGCAAGCCAGCAAGAACAAGGACATCTGGGTCGACGGCGACTGGTTCAACACTGGCGACCTCGGCCGCATCGATGCCGACGGCTACATCTGGCTCACCGGGCGCAGCAAGGACCTGATCATCCGTGGCGGCCACAACATCGACCCGCAGATGATCGAGGAAGCCCTGCACCGCCACCCCGCCGTGGCGATGGCCGCCGCCGTGGGCAAGCCCTGCCTGAAGGCCGGTGAACTGCCGGTGGTGTACATCCAGCTCAAGCCGGGCATGCGGGCCAGCGAGGAAGAACTGCTGGAGCATGCCGCCAGGCACGTGCCGGAACGCGCGGCGGTCCCCAAGGATGTCTGGTTACTGGATGCGATTCCGCTCACCGCGGTGGGCAAGACCTTCAAGCCGGCGCTGCGCCTGGATGCCATTCGTCGCGTACTGGAAGACGAAGTCCGCCACCTGCAGCCACGCCCGAGCGTCGAAGTGATCGCCGACGACCGCCACGGGCAGAAGGCCCGCCTCTGCGTCGGCACCCTCGACCTTGACTCACGCGCCGCGCTGGCCAGCCGGCTGGGCGGCTACGCGGTCCATATCGAGTGGCTGGAAAGCTGATGAAACACCGGGCCGACCGCCGGTCGGCCCGGTATGCCGCTAGATTGCCAGTATCCAAATCTGATTAATACTGATGGCTCAATGTGCGAAGAGGACTACAGGGAGAGTCGGTCGTGCACATCATCAGTTCTTCCCTCTCTTCCGGCGCACCATGAAACCCGCGCACTGGAAGGAAGACATTCGGCAACTCCAGCACCTTCGCCTGTTCCAGAACGTGGCTGCGGCCAACCTGCAACAGTTGCTGAAGGACTTTCGCGCTTGTGAACTGGAAGATGGCGAAATCCTGCTTTCGCCGTTCAACCGCAACCACTTCCTCTATATGGTTCTCGAAGGCCAGTTGAAGGTGTATCTGGGCTCCCTCGACAACCAGCCGGTAACCACACTCCACCCCGGCGACTGCGCCGGTGAAATCAGCTTCATCGACAACGACCACCCCTCCGCCTACGTCGTCGCCACCCAAGCCACCACCGTCCTGCGCCTGCACCGCGAAGCCCTGATCAGCCTGTTCCAGCAGTCCCCGCAGATCATGCACAACCTGCTGGAAGTCCTCTGCGAACGGGTGCGCCAGGGCAACCGGATCATCCTCGACACCGAGCAGAACGCCAACATCGACACCCTCACCGGCCTGTTCAACCGGCGCTGGCTGGAGCACATCTACGACCGCGAAAGCACGCGCTGCGCCTTCAACGAACAGCCGCTGTGCATGCTCATGCTGGACGTCGACCACTTCAAGGACTACAACGACGAGCACGGCCACCTGGCCGGCGACTACGCCCTCTGCCTCGTCGCCCACACCCTGCGCAGCCAGTTGCGGCCCAAGGACAGCATGGCGCGCTTCGGCGGCGAAGAGTTCGTCATCCTCCTGCCGGAAATCGCCGCGGACGAAGCCCGGCGCATCGGCAACCGGCTGCGCCAGAGCCTGGAGCAGATCACCTCCTTCTATTCACCGGTGGGCGTGCTGCCCGGCGTCACCGTCTCACTGGGGCTGGCCCAGATGAACTACCAGGAGAACCTGCCGAGCCTGATCCTGCGGGCCGATGGCGCCCTCTACCGGGCCAAGCAGGAAGGACGCAACCGCCTGGTCGGCTGACCCACACCGCGTCCACGGATTTCCCGAGCCTTCGCGCGGCTTCCTTTGCTAGAGTCGGCGCACTACAACAAGACAGCCGGGAAGCTGACATGCGCAATCTCCTGATCGCTCTACTATTGCTGGTGGCCGTTGGCCTGGGGATCTTCTTCAACCTGCCGGGTTACCTCGACCGTCGGATGAACACGGTAGCCACACCGGCCCCCTACCCCGCTTCCGATTCGGCTACCGCCCTGCACAGGACCCTGTTCGTCGCCGACCTCCACGACGACGCACTGCTCTGGGACCGCAACCTGCTGGAACGCCACGACTACGGCCACAGCGACCTGCCGCGCCTGCTGGAAGGCCACGTCGGCCTGCAGGTGTTCTCCACTGTCACCAAGACGCCCCGCGGCCTCAACTACGAACGCAACGGCGCGGACACCGACAACATCACGCCGCTGGTGATCGCCCAGCGCTGGCCCCGTGAAACCTGGACCAGTCTGCTCGAACGCGCCCTCTACCAGGGCCGGATGCTCGAAGAAGCCGCCGCCGGCAGCCACGGCAAGCTGACTCTGGTGCGCAACCGCGCCGACTTCGCCCGCTACCTTGCCGCCTGGAAGACAAACCCGAATCAGGTCGCCGCCGTGCTCGCCACCGAGGGCCTGCACCCACTGGAAGGCAAGCTGGAAAACATCGATCGCATGTACGACGCCGGCTTCCGCATCATGGGCCTGACGCACTTCTTCGATAACGAGGTCGGCGGCTCCGCCCATGGCCTGGAGAAGGGCGGGTTGACGCCGTTCGGCCACCAGGTGATCGCCCGCCTGGAACAGAAGAAGATGCTCGTCGACCTCGCCCACGCATCCCGCGCGCTGATCGACGACGTGCTGGCCATCTCCACGCGCCCGGTGCTGGTCTCCCACACCGGTGTCGAAGGTACCTGCCCAGGCGTGCGCAACCTGACCGACGCCCATCTGCAGCGCATCGCCGCCACCGGCGGGGTGATCGGCATCGGTTACTGGGACGGCGCGGTCTGCGACACCTCGGTCAAGGCCATCGTCAAGGCCATCCGCTACGCCGCCGACAAGATCGGTGTCGAGCACATCGCGCTGGGTTCGGACTTCGATGGCGCGGTGAACACGCCCTTCGACACCAGCGGCCTGGCGCAACTCACCCAGGGTCTAGCCGAAGCGGGCTTCAGCCAGTCGGATATCGCCGCGATCATGGGCGGCAACGTCCGCCGGCTACTGCTCGACACCCTGCCCTGAGCCCTTCGCCGTTTCGGCAAGACGCGCCGGAACGGCATCCCCGCCGTGGAAAACCTGTGGCACTTCGCCCTGCGGGCATCTTGCATTACACTGACGGCCGTTCATTCCTTAACCAGTACGAGACCACCGTGCTCAAAGCACTCAAGAAAATCTTCAGCAAGGGCGATGGCGAACAGCCCGTCGCCACGCCGGCAGCCCCCGCTCCCGCTGCCTCTCAGCCCGCTCCGAGCGGCGAAAAGCGCCCGCGCAAACCGCGCAATCCGCGTCCGGAAGGCGAAGCCGCCCAGAAGCCGGCCCGCGCTCCGAAGGGCGACAAACCCCGCGCCGAACGTTCCGACAAAGCCGAACGCGGCGAAAAGGCTGAAAAGACCGAGCGCGCCGACAAGCCGCGCGAACCGAAGGCCGACAAACCGCGCCGCGAGCGCAAGCCGCGTCCGCCGGTGGTGGACAACTGGAAGCTGGAAGACTTCGTGGTGGAACCTGCCGAAGGCAAGACCCGCTTCCACGACTTCAACCTTGACCCGCGCCTGATGCACGCCATCCACGACCTGGGCTTCCCGTACTGCACGCCGATCCAGGCGCAGGTGCTGGGCTTCACCCTCAAGGGCCAGGATGCCATCGGCCGTGCCCAGACCGGTACCGGCAAGACCGCCGCATTCCTCATCTCGATCATCACCCAGCTACTGCAGACCCCGCCGCCGAAAGAGCGCTACATGGGCGAGCCGCGCGCGCTGATCATCGCGCCGACCCGCGAGCTGGTGGTGCAGATCGCCAAGGACGCCATCGGCCTGGCCAAATACACCGGCCTGAACGTCATGAGCTTCGTCGGCGGCATGGACTTCGACAAGCAGCTCAAGACCCTTGAGTCCCGTTTCTGCGACATCCTCGTGGCCACTCCCGGCCGCCTGCTGGACTTCAACCAGCGCGGCGAAGTGCACCTGGACATGGTCGAGGTGATGGTGCTGGACGAAGCCGACCGCATGCTCGACATGGGCTTCATCCCACAGGTCCGCCAGATCATCCGCCAGACCCCGTACAAGGGCGAGCGCCAGACCCTGCTGTTCTCCGCCACCTTCACCGATGACGTGATGAACCTGGCCAAGCAGTGGACCGTCGATCCGGCCATCGTCGAGATCGAACCGGAAAACGTCGCCAGCGACACCGTCGAGCAGCACGTCTACGCCGTTGCGGGCAGCGACAAGTACAAGCTGCTGTACAACCTGATCGCGCAGAACGACTGGACCCGCGTGATGGTCTTCGCCAACCGCAAGGACGAAGTGCGGCGCATCGAAGAGCGCCTGACCAAGGACGGCATCAGCGCCGCCCAGATGTCCGGCGACGTACCGCAGCACAAGCGCATCAAGGTTCTCGAAGGCTTCCGTGAAGGCAAGATCCGCGTCCTGGTCGCCACCGACGTCGCCGGCCGCGGCATCCACGTCGACGGCATCAGCCACGTGATCAACTTCACCCTGCCCGAAGACCCGGACGACTACGTGCACCGTATCGGCCGTACCGGCCGCGCCGGCACCACCGGTACTTCCATCAGCTTCGCCGGCGAGGACGACGCCTTCGCCCTGCCGCCGATCGAAGAACTGCTTGGCCGCAAGATCAACTGCGAAATGCCGCCGGCCGAGTTGCTCAAGCCGGTGCCGCGCAAGCACTGATCCCCGCGCCCCGCTCCAGAACAAGGCGAAGCCACCCGGCTTCGCCTTTTTTGTTTCCACCTGGCGTTACGTCCGGTGACGCATCCCGCGCTCCAGAGCCTCCCGTTTGTCCCGCCGGACCCGCCGGGACGACCGTACGGCATTCCCTGCGAACAATGGCAACGCGCCATCTATCGGTACATCGGCCTGCCCTGGCAGCCAGTCCGATCGGTTTTATTTACATCCGTAAAATAATTCGCACGCTTCTTGCACAGCACGCGAGAACAATTCCAAGAAACCTCGCCGGAATCCTCCCATGCCCTTGCGCGCCAAACTTGCACTCAGCTTCCTTTCGATCGGCCTCATTCCCGTCCTGGTAATGGCCATCGTGGTCTATCTCCAGGCCAGCCGCGCCCTCGAAGACCAGAGCCTGAACGCCCTGGAAGCGGTCGCCAGCATCAAGCAGCGGCAACTGATGGACGCCTGGAAAGCACGCAACGACCAGCTCAGCAGCCTCGCCACCAACCTCGGCAACAACTACGCCGGCCTCGACAGCGAGTCGCTGGTGACCACTGCCAACTACGACAAACCGGTGTTCGAGAACTTCATCAAGACCTTCGGCTACCGCGAACTGCGTCTGGTGAAAGGCGATGGCACCGTGGTGTTCAGCCTCGGGCGCGGCGTCGAGTACCAGCAGAACATCGGCGCGCCGAACTGGCGGGATACACCCTTCGGCCGCTTCGTCCGCTCCGCGCTGGATAGCGGCAAGGCGAGCATCAGCGACCTGGAGCCTGCGCTGGATGACCAGCAGCCCGTGCAGTGGCTCGCCGCGCCGATCAAGGACAACGGCAAGCTGCAACTGCTGCTGGTACTGGAATTGCCGCTGACGGCGATCAACGACGTCATGCAAAGCCGCCAGGGCCTGGGCGAGTCCGGGGAAACCTACCTGGTGGGCGGTGACGGCAGCCTGCGCTCGGACTCGGTTCGCTTCGCCGATCACCATGTCCGCCGTGACAAGGAAAGCCCGGTGCCGCTGCCCGGCCAGGCCAGCGAGAAAGCCCTCGCCGGCGAACAGGGGCGTCTTTCCGAAACCGGTCTGAGCAACCAGCCGGCGCTGAAATCCTTCGTCCCCCTGAACCTGGACGGCCTGCACTGGGCCCTCGTGGCGGAAATGGACCAGGACCAGGCATTCGCCCCGGTGCGCAAGCTGATGTGGCAGATCCTCGTGCTCGGCGTACTGACCCTGCTGGGCGTCGCCGCCGGTACCGTGCTGGTCAGCCGCAGCGTGATGCGGCCGCTGGGTGGCGAGCCAGCGAACATGGCCGCCCTCGCCCAGCGCCTGGCCAGCGGCGAGCTGCGCCTGGGCGACGGCGCCGCCGCCAGCAGCGGCCTGATGCAGGCACTGGGTGAAATGACCAGCGCCTGGCGCCAGGTGGTCGAGCGCCTGCGTCAGGCCAGCGAAGCCGTGGGCGATGCCAGCGGCGATATCCTCGACGCCGCGGGGCGTACCAGCAGCCACCTCGACCAGCAACAGGAAGCCTTGGAGATGGTCGTCAGTGCCGTCGACCAGATGGCC
Organism: Pseudomonas triclosanedens; assembly: GCF_026686735.1. Taxonomy (NCBI): domain Bacteria; kingdom Pseudomonadati; phylum Pseudomonadota; class Gammaproteobacteria; order Pseudomonadales; family Pseudomonadaceae; genus Pseudomonas; species Pseudomonas triclosanedens. The sequence continues at coordinate 4,834,880 of NZ_CP113432.1, forward strand.
GCCACCGTGCAGGAAATCGCCGGCAGCGCCAGCCGCAGCGCCGATGGCAGCGCCGCCGCCCGCAAGGCCTTCGTCGCCATGCAGGACACCCTGCAACACATGATCGGCCGCCAGGACCAACTGCTGGCAGGCCTGCGCCAGGCCGATGGCGTGGTACAGACCCTGGCCGGCGAGAGCCAGCAGATCGGCTCGGTGCTCGACGTCATCCGCTCCATCGCCGAACAGACCAACCTGCTCGCCCTCAACGCCGCCATCGAAGCTGCCCGCGCCGGCGAAGCGGGTCGCGGTTTCGCCGTGGTCGCCGACGAAGTACGCAACCTCGCCCAGCGTACCCGCAGCGCCACGGACGAGATCGTCGCCATCGTCGGAACTCTCGGCGACTCATCCGCCCAGGCCCAGAGCAGCATGAGCGAGGCCAGCGAGCAGGCCCATACCCTGGAGCAGGATACCCAGGCGGTACTCGAAGCCCTCGGAGCGCTGGACGACTCGCTGCAGGGTGTGCACGCAATGGCCTTCCAGATAGCCGCGGCAGCCGAGCAACAGGCGGCGACCACCCAGGAAGTGAACCAGCACATGCATCGCCTCAACGACATGACCGCGGAAAACCGCAAGACCGCCGCGCACACCCGCGACTGCGGCGAACACCTGCGCCGCGTGGCAGGCAGCCAGCAAGCACTGGTCGCGCAGTTCAAGCTGTAGTTCCCCACAGGCCCGTTCGGAGGCTGCAGGAGCCCGCAGGAACGCTTCGCTTCCCCCGAACGGCCCCCGCCATCCTCCCGCGGGGGATCCTGCGACCGGCATCCTGGCCAATCTCCCCCTGCGCGGTGATCGCGTGCAGGTCCGCCCCCGCAATAGCATTGATCCACCCGACCACACGCGCTTGCCGATCAAGACAACTAAGTCCAGAATGGAAAAATTAATCCAAACTGGAGCCTCGCCATGTCCGCCACCACGCCCCTCACGCTCAACCAGGCCGACGCCGAGCGCCTGCTCGAACAGGTCGATGTACTCCAGGCCATGCGCGACATGTTCCGTGAACTGGCCGCCGGCAGTGCGGTGCAACCGCCGCAGCAACTGGTGGAGTTCCCCAATGGCGGCGGCGACTTTATCAACTACCTGGGCGTACTCGCTTCGCAGAACGTCTACGGCGTGAAGACCTCGCCGTACATCGTGCGCCAGCCCAAGTCACTGGTCACCGCGTGGAGCCTGCTGATGTCGATGGAAACCGGCCAGCCCCTGCTGTTGTGCGACGCCGGCAGCCTGACCACGGCGCGCACCGCTGCCACTACCGCTCTGGCGGTGCAGGAGCTGGCCCGCACCGATGCCCGGACCCTGGCCATCATCGGCAGTGGCCCGGTTGCCCGCGCGCACCTGCGCTATGCCGCCGGCCTGCGGGACTGGCAAGGCATCCGCGTCTACTCGCCCAACCTGAATGCCGACGCGCTGGCCCGGTTCGCCGCCATCGACGCCCGCGCGCAGGCCGCCAGCAGCCTTGAAGCCGCCGTGGCCGATGCCGACGTAGTGCTGCTGTGCACCTCCTCCGGCACCCCGGTGCTGGATCCGGCGCAGCTCACCCGGCCCGCGCTGATCACCTCCATCAGCACCAATGTCGCCCGCGCCCATGAAGTGCCGCCGCAGTCGCTGGCGCAGATGGACGTGTACTGCGACTACCGCGCCACCACTCCGGCCTCCGCCGGCGAAATGCTCCTGGCCCGCGACGAGCATGGCTGGGACACGACGAGCATCCGCGGCGACCTGCCGGAACTGGTGAGCGGCAGCGCGGCCAGGCCGGGCTACCAGCGCCACGTCTTCTTCCGCTCCATCGGCCTGGGCCTGGAAGACGTCGCCCTGGCCAATGCCCTCTACCACCTGCACAACGCCTGACCCGGAAATGAGCATGATCGAAGTCGACTTCCTCATCATCGGCGGCGGCATTGCCGGCGCCTCCACCGGTTACTTCCTCTCCCGCCACGGCAAGGTTGCCGTGCTGGAGCGCGAATCCCACGCCGGCTACCACTCCACTGGTCGCTCGGCGGCGCTCTACACCGTGGCCTACGGCACGCCGCAGGTGCGCGCGCTGACCGCCGCCAGCCGTGCATTCTTCGACAGCCCGCCCGAAGGCTTCGCCGAACACCCGATCCTCACCCCGCGCGGCGAAATGACCGTGGACTTCGAAGGCAACCCGGAAGAACTCCAGCGCCAGTTCGAAAGCGCCCGCGACAGCGTGCCGGAAATGCGTCTGCTGGACGCCGACGAAGCTTGCGCCATCGTCCCCGTGCTGCGCCGCGAGAAGGTCCACGGCGCAATGCTCGACCCCAGCGCCGCTGACATCGACACCGACGGCCTGCTGCAAGGCTACCTGCGCGGCATCCGGCGCAACGGCGGCAATCTGCACCTGGACAACGAAGTCCTGGCCATCGGCCGCGTCGACGGTATCTGGGAGGTGCGTTGCGCACACCAGAGCTACCGGGCGCCGGTACTGGTCAACGCCGCAGGCGGCTGGAGCGACAAGATCGCCGAACTGGCCGGCGTCACTCCACTGGGCCTCACGCCCAAGCGTCGCGCAGCCTTCCTGTTCAGCCCGCCCGAGGGCGTGGACAGCCACGCCTGGCCGGTGCTGGTGAGCCTGGATGAATCCTTCTACTTCAAGCCCGACGCCGGCATGCTGCTCGGCTCCCCCGCCAACGCCGACCCGGTGGAGCCCCACGACGTGCAGCCCGAAGAACTGGACATCGCGATGGGTATCTACCAGATCGAGGAGCACACCACCCTGAGTATTCGCCGGCCAAGCCATACCTGGGCCGGGCTGCGCTCGTTCTTCGCCGATGGCGACCTGGTTTCCGGCTACGACCCCGTCACCCCCGGCTTCTACTGGGTGGCAGGCCAGGGTGGCTACGGCATCCAGACCTCGGCGGCAATGGGCGAAGCCAGCGCCGCGCTGATCCGCGGCGAAGCACTGCCCGAGCACCTCTCCCGCCACGGTCTGAGCGAGGCGATGCTATCGCCGGCGCGCCTGCTCGCGAACTGACGAGCCGCCGATCGTGACAGCCCGCGGGCGCTTGCGGCACACTCGCCAGCGCCCGCCCGGCCTACCGCTCCGAGAGCCACGACCATGACCGTTGCAGACCCGCTGGACAACTACAAGGCGATTGCCGACGCCATCGCCATGCTGTTCTTCCCCCACGCCGAAGTGGTCATCCACGACCTGCGCACGCAGCGGGTCGCCTATCTCGCCAACAACATATCCAAGCGCGAGATCGGCGACGACTCGGCGCTGGAAGACATGCTCGAAGGCGACGGCGACGGCGACTCACGCAACATCGGCCCCTACGAGAAGCTCAACTGGGACGGGCAGAAAATCCGTTCCATCAGTACCGTGCTGCGCGATGGACGGGGCGAGCCCCTGGCGGTGCTGTGCATCAACCTCAACATCACCCTGTTCGAGACGGCCAAGGCAGCGCTGGACCTGTTCCTTTCCTCGAACAAGCTGATCCCGCAACCCGACGCGCTGTTCCGCGACGACTGGCAGGAGCGCATCAACACCTTCCTTCACGCCTGGCTGCGGCAGCGGCAACTGAGCCTCTCCACCCTCAGCCGCGACCACAAGCGCGAACTGGTCCTGGCCCTGCACGCCGAAGGCGCGTTCAAGGGCAAGAGCGCGGCGAACTACGTAGCCAACGTACTGAACATGGGGCGGGCAACGGTGTACAAGCACCTGAAGGAGTTGAAGGAGGAAGTCTGAGGAGCAAGCCCTGACTCCGACTTCCCCGGCGAACGCATCCTACGTTCTGGCTCTGGCTCCTAGGGACTTTCAGAAAAATGTCCGCACGCGCCGAATGCCCCGTTCAACGAGGGTATTTTTCGCCCCAAGCGAAAAACCGGATGATTGGGGCAAGACCTTTGCCCACTTTGGGGCGTTTGCCAAAGTGGGTCGCCCGAGGGGGCGAAACAGGAAGTCCGTGCGTACGCCAAAGCGGCGCAGAAATACCCAAGCCGAAGCAGTAAAAGCCAGCACCATAAGAGCCGAGACAAGCGTCGGCCCTGCCGACGATCGCGAGCATGGCTCGCTCCTACAGGGAGACGCCGGCGCAACGAAAAAGGCCGCCCGAAGGCGGCCTTTGCTACAGCTCGACGGAGGGATCAGTCCCCGTAGATATCGCTCTTGAAGTACTTGCCTTCGATTTCCTTGTACTTGCCATTGGCGCGCAGCGCATCGATGGCGGCGTTCAACTCGCCAACCAGCTCGGTATTGCCCTTGCGCACCGCGATACCGGCACCCTCGCCGAAGTATTTCGGGTCTTTGAACTCCGGCCCGATGAAGGCGAAGCCCTTGCCGCGCGGAGTATCCAGGAAGCCGATCTGCAGCGGGATGGAGTCGGCGAAGGTGCCATCCAGGCGGCCCGCGACCAGGTCCAGGTAGATCTCGTCCTGGCTGGTGTAGCGCACCACGTTGGCGCCCGCCTTGCCCAGTACCTCGGTGGCGAAGCGGTCGGCGGTGGAGCAGCGCTGCACGCCGATGTTCTTGCCCTTGAGCTGGCTGAACTGGTCGTCCAACTGCGAGCCTTCCTTCATCACCAGGCGGCCCGGGGTGAAGTAGTACTTGTGGGTGAAGTCCACCGAACGCTTGCGCTCGTCGGTGATGGTGATGGACGACAGCGCGGCGTCGATCTTGCGCACCTTCAGCGACGGGATAAGGCCGTCGTATTCCTGCTCGACCCACTGGCACTTGCGCTTCATCTGCTCGCACAGGGCGTTGCCGATGTCGTAGTCGAAGCCGGCAATGCCGCCCTCGGGGGTCTTGTAGGCGAAGGGCGGATAGGCCGCTTCGATGCCGATGCGCAGCGGCTTGTCGTCGGCATGGGAGAAGGTGGCGAAGGTGGCCAGCAGCAGGCCGCCCAGCAGGGCTTTGCGATTCATCGATGAACTCCGTTGTGTGGTCGCCGGGGGGAGCGCCGGCCGGTACGTCTTGGCAGTGAGTACGGCATATCCTGGTTCGTCCGGGGACGCGACGCGGAAGGTCGCAGCGGCATTGCCTTGCCCTCACTCAGGCGAACGACTTCTTGTTCTGGTCCGTTCACGCAGGGTCTCGCGTAAACTTAAAATCCAATCTGGACTAAAAAGTACACAACGTCAATCGCCCCGGTGCAGACGCCGATCGTAGGGCGTATAACGCCTCTGGCCTCATCCGCCATCGCCAGCGCCCGGCGCCCGGCGCCGAGGCGGCGGATAAAGCGTTCCGCTTTATGCGCCCTACGGGTTGCCCGGCATGCCCGGCGATCGCACGGCACACTCCCCTTTGCGAGCCCTGCGCTACTCCTTCGGAGGAATGTCGCGCGCCGGGCTGCCGGCTTAGTCTGGAGCCGCTCCGATGTGATCCCGAGGAGGACCCGAAACGATTCATTCGCATGATTGACCGCACCTTCCACGGCTATACTTTTTGGCAGATGCCGAAGCCCCCGCGATACGCTCATGTCGCGGGGGCTTTTTTGTGCTCGCATTGCGGTCTTTTGCAGGAGCGAGCTTGCGCCTACACGAAACCGGATAGCCTGCACGAATCGAAAGCGCACACCGAAGCGGCGGATAATGCCGCGCGTTATTCGCCCTCCGGGTCCAGTGGAGACGCAAGGCACGCGGCGGGCATATTGCCCGCCAGGGGAGGTCTGTCTCAGCCGCCGCTGAGGTTCATGAAGCGCAGCACCTGCACGTCGCCAACGGTGAAATCGTGGCGCGCCGGTTTGCGCTGCAGGGCGCCATGCAGCGCGTCAAGGATCGGTTCGTCGTGCAGCGGATGGCGGCGCAGAAGGCTGCGCATGTCCAGGGAGTGTTCGTGGCCCAGGCACAGCAGCAGGCGGCCTTCGGCGGTCAGGCGCAGGCGGTTGCAGGCGGAGCAGAAGTTGTGCGAATGCGGCGAGATGAAGCCGATGCGGGTGCCCGGATGCTGGGCCAGGCGCATGTAGCGCGCCGGTCCGCCGCTGTGCTCGGTGCTGTCCAGCAGTTCATGGCGTTCGGCGATCAGCGCACGTACCTCGTCGCTGGAGCAGAAGCTCTCCTCGCGTTCGCGGCCGACCTGGCCCAGGGGCATTTCTTCGATGAAGCTGATGTCCAGCCGACGGGCGATGGCATAGTCCACCAGCGCCGGCACCTCGTCGGCGTTGCGTCCCGTCATCACCACGCAGTTCAGCTTGATGTGCTCGATGCCGGCCTCCTGCGCGGCATCGATCCCCCGCAGCACCTGGCCAAGGCGGCCGGTGCGGGTGATGGCGGCGAAACGCTGCGCGTCGAGGGTATCGAGGCTGACGTTCAGTCGTGACAGCCCTGCGCTGCGCAGGTCGCGCGCGTAGCGGGTGAGCTGCGAGCCGTTGCTGGTCATGCACAGCTCGCGCAGGCCGGGCAGCGCGGCGAGGCGCTCGCAAAGACCGACGATGCCGGGACGCACCAGCGGTTCGCCGCCGGTAAGGCGCAGCTTCTTCACGCCGCGCTCGACGAAGATCCGCGCCACCCGCTCGATCTCTTCCAGGGTCAGCACCTGCTGGCGCGGCAGGAACTTCATGTTCTCGGCCATGCAGTAGACGCAGCGGAAATCGCAGCGGTCAGTCACCGAAAGACGCAGGTAGTCGATCTTGCGGCCGTGGCCGTCGATCCATTCGGACATGGTTTTCACTCCGGCCGACCCTCGCCATCCGCGGCGAAGGCCGATATTCATGGCCGTTTCCGAAGCCCCTCCCTGCCCTGGGGGAGGAATAGGGAGAGAGGGGGCCGGAACCGGTTCACTGCACCAGCGGCGACTCCGCAGCGTCGAAGACGAAGCCATCGATCTGTGCTTCACCGGCCAGCACGCTGATGTACTGGCTGACGGCACGCTGCAGCACCTGGGCGCGCAGGTAGCCAGCGATGCGCGGACGCGCTTGTGCGAAGTCCAGCGGCTCGCCGCCATCACGCTCGATCAGCTCGACCACGTGCAGGCCGTAGCGACTTTCCAGCGGATGGCCAAGCAGGCCGGGTTGCTGTTGCAGCAGGCGTTTCTCGAACTCGGGGACGGTCTGCCCCGGCTCGATCCAGCCCAGGTCCCCTCCGTCGTCTTTCGACGGGCAGTCAGAGAAGCGCATGGCCTTCTCGGCGAAACGCTCGGGATGTCCACGCAGTTCGGCCAGCAGTTCCTCGGCCTGTTCGCGGGCCTTGGCGCGGCCTTCCAGGTCGTCCGGTGCGCAACCCAGCAGCACGTGGCGCAGACGCATGCGCCACGGCGAAGTCAGGCGGGAGGGGTTGGTTTCGTACCATTGGCGGCAACTGGCCTCGTCGGCTTCGGGCACGCCGACTTCACGGTCGATCAGGGCGCGAATGCGCGCTTCTTCCGGGGCCTCGCCCTCTTCCGCGTCGGCCGCGAGGCCCAGCGCGTCGGCGCGCTGCACCAGCAACTGGCGTACGACCAACGCGCGGCAGGCGGAGTACAGCGCCTGGGCATGGCTGGCGGCAGGGTGGTATTGCAGCTCGCGAGCCAGTTCGTCCTCGGCGATGGCGACGCCATTGACGGAGATGGCAGGCAGGTCGACGTGTTCGACCTTGGCTTCGTAGTGGGAGCAACTCATTTCGATTACCTCCGGATGGCGGATCACGCCGGTGGCGCTATCCGCCCTACGGTTCGAGGTTCGGGTAGGGCGAATAACGCGCCAGCGTTATCCGCCGCCTCATCACAGCGCGCGACGCTTGGTGCGGACCACCTGGTAGCGGCGGCCGAAGTACCACACCGGGGCGCTGACGATGTGCACCAGGCGGGTGAAGGGGAACAGCACGAACAGGGTCAGCCCCAGAGTCACGTGCAGCTTGTAGACCAGCGACACCGGCGCGATGGCCTCGGCGGCGGCCAGCGGCTGGAAGGTGACGATGGACTGCGCCCAGTCGGCCAGCATGACCATCACCGAACCGTCCAGGTGATGAGTCGATGCGACTATGGTGGACAGGCCGAGGATCAACTGGACGTAGAGCACCAGCAGGATCATCAGGTCCGACGCGTTGCCGGTGGCACGCACGCGGTCATTGGTCAGGCGGCGCAGGATCAGGCCGGTCAGGCCGATGAAGCAGAGGATGCCGAAGAAGCCGCCGGAAACCATCGCCAGCAGTTGCTTCTGTTCGGTGCTGATGACGTGCTCGTAGACCGAGTGCGGGGTCAGCAGGCCAACGAAGTGGCCGGCGAGGATGAACAGTACGCCGACGTGGAACAGGTTGCTGTAGACCCGCATACCCTTCTTGCTCAGCATCTGGCTGGAGCCGGCTTTCCAGGTGTATTGCGAGAGGTCGAAGCGCGCCCAACTGCCGACCAGGCAGATAGCGAGCGCGACATAGGGGTAGATCCCGAACGCTAGAAGATCGAGGGACATGTTCAGACTCCTTCTCTGGCCGCCCGGTACTGCATCTGCGGCACCGGCTGGGCGACCCACTGCATGGGTTGTTCTGCGGCGGAGGAAATCCGCCGGGCGCTGGTGGACGGGCAACCGGCGGCGGGCTCGGTGAAGCTCACCGGGGTTTCCTCCCAGGCCTTGTCGATGGCTTCCAGGCTGTCGTCGCGCACTTCCTGTTCGCGGTCGCGCTTGAGCGCGCCGAAGTCGGGACGCTCGCCGGACAGCTCCAGCAGGCCGTGGAAGACCGCCGCATAGGCGCTGCCGCGCTCCTCCAGGCGCAGCGCGAGCAACGCGAGGATGTGCGCGACTTCCACCAGCCCGGCACACGCCGACTCGGCGTCCAGCAGGGCGAGGAACTCCAGGTACAGCGGCAGGTAGTCCGGCAGTTCGTTGACGTCGATCACCAGGCCCGCCTGGGTGTAGCGATCCATCAGGTCGACCATCGCCTGGCCACGGTCGCGGGATTCGCCGTGCACGTGTTCGAACAGCAGCAGCGAGACCGAGCGGCCACGCTCGAACAGGCCGTCGTAGCGGGCCTGCACGTCGAGGATGTCGCCCTGGCACAGTTCGTTGAGCAGCGCGGCGAGGCCGTCGCGCTGCGCTTCGGACAGGTCACAGGTGCGGATCAGGGCATGCAGCGCCAGGCTTTCCTCGCGCAGCTCGACGCGCGGGTAGTCCAGCAGCAGCGCGCTGAGTTTTAGCAGTTGGCTGTGCTTCTCAAGGGAGATTCCCATCGCAGTCACTCCTGTATCTGCACGGTCTGGATGACGTTGCGCTTGTCCACGGCCTTGCCGCCGAACAGGTTCACGCCGGAGTTGCCCGAGCAACCGTTGCCGAAGCTGAAGCCGCACCCCGAACGCTCGGCGAAGGCATCCGACAGCGCCTCTTCACGGTGCGCCGTGGGGATGACGAAGCGGTCTTCGTAGTTGGCGATGGCCAGGTAGCGGTACATCTCTTCCACCTGGTTCACGCTCAGGCCGACCTTTTTCAGCACGTCCAGGTCCTGCTTGCCTTCCACGTGCTCGGCACGCTTGTAGGCGCGCATGGCCAGCAGGCGCTTGAGGGCCAGCAGCACCGGCGCGGTGTCGCCGGCGGTGAGCAGGTTGGCCAGGTACTGCACGGGAATGCGCAGGGACTCGACGTCCGGGATCACCCCGTCGCTGCCGATATGGCCTTCGGCGGCGGCGTTCTGGATCGGCGACAGCGGCGGCACGTACCACACCATCGGCAGCGTGCGGTATTCCGGGTGCAGCGGCAGGGCCAGTTTCCAGTCCATCGCCAGCTTGTATACCGGCGACTTCTGCGCGGACTCGATGACACTGTCCGGCACGCCGTCCTTGCGGGCCTGCTCGATCACCTTCGGGTCGAACGGGTCGAGGAAGATCTCCAGTTGCTTCTGGTACAGCTCGCGCTCGTTCTCGCAGGTGGCCACTTCGTGGATGCGGTCGGCGTCGTACAGCAGCACGCCGAGGTAGCGGATGCGGCCCACGCAGGTCTCCGAGCAGACGGTCGGCTGGCCGGCCTCGATGCGCGGGTAGCAGAAGATGCACTTCTCGGATTTGCCGCTCTTCCAGTTGAAGTAGATCTTCTTGTACGGGCAGCCGCTGATGCACATGCGCCAGCCGCGGCACTTGTCCTGGTCGATCAGGACGATGCCGTCTTCCTCGCGCTTGTAGATCGCACCGCTCGGGCACGAGGCCACGCACGCCGGGTTCAGGCAGTGCTCGCACAGGCGCGGCAGGTACATCATGAAGGTGTTTTCGTACTCGCCGTAAATGTCCGCCTGGACCTTGTCGAAGTTCTTGTCCTTGCGCCGCTTGGCGAACTCGGTACCGAGGATTTCCTCCCAATTGGGCCCCCACTCGATCTTCTGCATGCGCTGGCCGGAAACCAGCGAGCGCGGCCGGGCCACCGGCTGGTGCTGGGCCTTGGGCGCGGTGTGCAGGTGCTGGTAGTCGAAGTCGAACGGCTCGTAGTAGTCGTCGATTTCCGGCAGGTCCGGGTTGGCGAAGATGTTCGCCAGCACGCGGAACTTGCCGCCGATGCGCGGAACGATGGAGCCGTCGGCGTTACGCTTCCAGCCGCCCTTCCACTTCTCCTGGTTCTCCCACTCCTTCGGGTAACCGATGCCGGGCTTGGTCTCGACGTTGTTGAACCAGGCGTACTCGACGCCTTCGCGGCTGGTCCAGACGTTCTTGCAGGTGATGGAGCAGGTGTGGCAACCGATACATTTGTCGAGGTTCAGCACCATGCCGACTTGCGAACGAATTTTCATGGCGTCTCTCCTCAAATGTCCTGGGGCAGCGGTTGCGGCAGGGCGTCACCGCCCAGCCCGCCGTGCTCCGGCTCGTCGAGCCAGTCGACTTTGTTCATCTTGCGCACCACGACGAACTCGTCGCGGTTGCAACCCACCGTGCCGTAGTAGTTGAAGCCCCACGCCTGTTGCGCGTAGCCGCCGATCATGTGGGTGGGCTTGAGAACCACGCGGGTCACCGAGTTGTGGTGTCCGCCGCGGGTGCCGGTGGTCTCGCTGCCCGGCAGGTTCACGATGCGTTCCTGGGCGTGGTACATCATCACCATGCCGTCCTTCACGCGCTGGCTGACCACCGCGCGGCAGGTGGCGGCGCCATTGGCGTTGAAGACCTCGACCCAGTCGTTGTCCTCGATGCCGGCGCGCTTCGCATCGTTCTCGCTCATCCAGATGATCGGGCCACCGCGCGACAGGGTGAGCATCAGCAGGTTGTCGCTGTAGGTGGAGTGGATGCCCCACTTCTGGTGCGGGGTGATCCAGTTCAGGGTGATTTCGGTGTGGCCGTTGGGCTTCTTGTTGAACAGCTTGTCGGTGCTGCGGGTGTTGACCGGCGGCCGATAGCTGACGAAACCTTCACCGAAGGCCTGCATCCAGGGGTGATCCTGGTAGAACTGCTGGCGCCCGGTGAGCGTGCGCCACGGGATCATCTCGTGGACGTTGGTGTAGCCGGCGTTGTAGCTCACGTGCTCGTCTTCCAGGCCCGACCAGGTGGGGCTGGAGATGATCTTGCGCGGCAGCGCCTGGACATCGCGGAAGCGGATCTTCTCTTCTTCCTTGGGCAGCGCCAGGTGGGTGTGGTCGCGGCCGGTGAACTTCGACAGCGCCTCCCAGGCCTTCACGGCGACCTGGCCGTTGGTTTCCGGCGCCAGGGCGAGAATCACCTCGGCGGCATCGATGGCGCTCTCGATGCGTGGGCGGCCTTCGCTGATACCCGGTTCGGTGACCTTGTGGTTCAGCTCGCCGAGCAGCTTGATTTCCTTGTCGGTGTTCCAGCCGATGCCCTTGCCGCCGTTGCCCAGCTTGTCCAGCAGCGGGCCGAGGGAGGTGAACTTCTTGTAGGTGTTCGGGTAGTCGCGCTCGACCACGTGCAGGGTCGACATGGTGCGGCCCGGGATCGGCTCGCACTCACCGGTTTTCCAGTCGCTGCCGCCGAACGGCTGGGCGAGTTCGTTGGTGGTGTCGTGCAGCAGCGGCACAGTGACCAGGTCCTTCTCCACGCCCAGGTGGCCGACGGAAACTTCGGAGAACCTCCTGGCGATTGCCTTGTAGATTTCCCAGTCGCTCCTGGCTTCCCAGGCCGGGTCGGTGGCGGCCGACAGTGGGTGGATGAAGGGGTGCATGTCGGAGGTATTGAGGTCGTCCTTTTCGTACCAGGTCGCGGTCGGCAGGACGATGTCCGAGTACATGCAGGTGGAGGACATGCGGAAGTCCAGGGTGGTGACCAGGTCCAGCTTGCCTTCGGCGCCGTCGTCGACCCAGTCCACTTCGCCCGGGCAGGGGCCGCCGGCCTTGCCGAGGTCGTCGTTCATCACGCCGTTCTTCGCGCCCAGCAGGTACTTGAGCATGTACTCGTGGCCCTTGCCCGAGGAGCCGAGCAGGTTGGAGCGCCAGATGAACATGTTGCGCGGGAAGTTCTGCGGATCGTCCGGTTGCTCGCTGGCAACGCGCAGGTTGCCGGCCTTCAGTTCGCGCACCACGTAGTCCTGCACCGGAATGCCTGCGCGTTCGGCGTCGGCGACGATGTGCAACGGGTTGCGGTTCAGTTGCGGGGCGGACGGCAGCCAGCCCATGCGCTCGGCGCGGATGTTGTAGTCCAGCGCGTGCTCGGGGAACTGCCGGGTGTCGGCCAGCGGCGAGAGGACTTCGTGCATCGAGATCTTCTCGTGGCGCCACTGCGAGCTGTGCAGGTAGAAGAAGCTGGTGCCGTTCATCTGCCGCGGCGGCCTGCTCCAGTCGGTGCCGAAGGCCAGCGGAACCCAGCCGGTCTGCGGACGGAGCTTCTCCTGGCCCACATAGTGCGCCCAGCCGCCGCCGCTCTGGCCGATGCAGCCGCACATCATCAGCATGTTGATGACCGCACGGTAGTTCATGTCCATGTGGTACCAGTGGTTCATCGCCGCGCCGATGATCACCATGGCCTTGCCGTGGGTCTTGTCGGCGCTGTCGGCGAACTCGCGGGCCACCTGGATCGCGCGCGCCGCCGGCACGCCGGTGATGCGCGCCTGCCAGGCCGGGGTGTAGGGCACGTCGGCGTCGGTGTAGGAGGCCGCGACGTTGCGGCCACCCAGGCCACGGTCGACGCTGTAGTTGGCCATCTGCAGGTCGTACACGGTGGCGACGCGCAGGGGCTGTCCGTCGGCGCCGGTCACTTCGCGGAAGGGCACGCGGCGCACCAGCACCTCGTCGTTGGCCACGCCCTTGAAGTGCGGGTGCTCCTGCCCGGCGAAGTACGGGAAGGCCACGTCGCAGGCATTTTCCGGGCCGTCGATCAGGGTCAGGGCCAGGCGGGTTTCACGCTGCTCGCCGCCTTCCTTTTCCTCGATGTTCCACTTGCCCGATTCGCCCCAGCGGTAACCGATGGCGCCAGTCGGCGAGACCAGCTCGCCGGTGAGTTCGTCCAGGGCGATGGTCTTCCACTCGGGGTTGTTGTCCTGGCCGAGGTTGTCCGCCAGGTCCGCCGCGCGCAGGTAGCGGGTCGGCTTGAGCACGCCACCTTCGTGCGCTTCGAGCAGCACCAGCATCGGCATGTCGGTGTACTGGCGGCAGTAGTCGACGAAGTAGGCGCTGGGCTTGTCGAGATGGAATTCCTTGAGGATGACGTGACCGAAGGCCATGCCCAGCGCGGCATCGGTGCCCTGCTTGGGGTTGAGCCAGAGGTCGGTGAGCTTGGCCACTTCGGAATAGTCCGGGGTGACGGCCACGGTCTTGGTGCCCTTGTAGCGGACCTCGGTAAAGAAGTGCGCGTCGGGGGTACGGGTCTGCGGGACGTTGGAGCCCCAGGCGATGATGTAGCTGGAGTTGTACCAGTCGGCCGATTCCGGCACGTCGGTCTGCTCGCCCCAGATTTGTGGCGATGCGGGCGGCAGGTCGCAGTACCAGTCGTAGAAGGACAGGCAGACGCCGCCGATCAGCGACAGGTAGCGGGCGCCGGCGGCATAGCTGACCATGGACATGGCCGGGATCGGCGAGAAGCCGATGATGCGGTCCGGGCCGTAGGTCTTGGCGGTGTAGACGTTGGCGGCGGCGATGATCTCGGTGACTTCGTTCCAGCTCGAACGGACGAAGCCGCCCAGGCCGCGCTCGCTCTTGTAGCTTTTCGCCTTGGCCTTGTCCTCGACGATGCTGGCCCAGGCGTCCACCGGGTCGTTGTGCGCGGCGCGCGCTTCGCGCCAGAGCTTGAGCAGCGGCTTGCGCACCTTGGGATACTTCAGCCGGTTGGCGCTGTACAGGTACCAGGAATAGCTGGCGCCACGTGGGCAGCCGCGCGGCTCGTGGTTGGGCAGGTCCGGGCGGGTACGCGGGTAGTCGGTCTGCTGGGTTTCCCAGGTGATCAGGCCGTTCTTCACGTAGATCTTCCAGGAACAGGACCCGGTGCAGTTCACCCCGTGGGTGGAGCGTACGATCTTGTCGTGCTGCCAGCGCTGCCGGTAGCTGTTTTCCCAGGCACGGCTCTCGTTGGTAACCTCGCCATGACCATCGGCGAATTCACCCTGCTTCTTCTTGAAGAATTGCAGGCGGTCGAGCAGGTAACTCATCGGTATCTCCTCACCCGGTCTGTGCCGGGCGTTCAAGCTCAATCAGGCAGGCGCTCTGCGGCGGATGGTGGAGCTCATCCGCCCTGCGCCAGGGCAATGCGTAGGGCGCATAACGCGCAGCGTTATCCGCCGAGGGACTCAGCAAGGGCTCTCGGCCCCCTTGCGCGCATACCACCACCAGGTGGCGACGATGCAGCTCAGGTAGTACGCGACGAACACATAGAGGGCGCCCTCGGCACTGCCGGTCATGGCCAGCGAGGTACCGAACGCCTTGGGGATGAAGAAGCCACCGAAGGCGCCGATGGCGGCGGAGAAGCCGATCACCGCGGCGGACTCCATGCTGGCGTTCCTGGCGGCCTGGGCCTGGGTGCAGACGCCCTGCCGCAGACGCGCGGCCCACTCGTTGCGGAAGATCACCGGGATCATGCGGAAGGTGCTGCCATTGCCGATGCCGGCGAAGAAGAACAGCGCAATGAAGGAGCCGAGGAAGCCGAAGAAACTGCCCGCGCCATTCGCACCCGGCAGGAAGCTGATCACCGCCAACACGCCGGCGATCATCGCCGCGTAGTTCCACAGGGTGATGCGCGCGCCACCGAACTTGTCCGCCAGCCAGCCGCCCAGAGGCCGGCTCAGGGCTCCCACCAGCGGGCCGAGGAAGGCGTATTGCAGCGGGTTGATATCCGGGAACTGGGTCTTGCTGAGCATGGCGAAACCGGCGGAGAAGCCGATGAACGAGCCGAAGGTGGCCACGTACAGCCAGCACATCAGCCAGTTGTGCTTGCGCTTGAAGATCACCGATTGCTCGCGGAACGAAGCCTTGGCATCGGCGATGTCGTTCATGCCGAACCAGGCGGTGATCGATACCACGGCAATGAACGGCACCCAGATCCAGCCTGCGTTCTGCAGCCACAGGCGGCTGCCGTCGGAAAGCGTCTCCGGCTCGCCGCCGAAGGTGCCGAACAGGCCGCCGGCAACCGCCAGCGGCACGGCGAACTGCATCACCGACACACCCAGGTTGCCCAGGCCGGCGTTCAGGCCCAACGCGGTACCCTGCTGGTTCTTGGGATAGAAGAAGCTGATGTTGGACATGCTGGAAGCGAAGTTGCCGCCGCCGAAACCGCACAGCAGGGCGATGACGGCGAACACCCAATACGGCGTGGCCGGGTCCTGCACGGCGAAGCCCAGCCACAGGCACGGGATGAGCAACGAGGCGGTGGACAGCGCGGTCCAGCGACGACCGCCGAACACCGGCACCATGAACGAATAGAACACTCGCAAGGTAGCGCCGGAGATAGACGGCAGCGCCGCGAGCAGGAACAGTTGTTCGTTGCTGAAGCTGAAACCGGCGGCGTTCAGGCGCACGGTGACGGTGCTCCAGATCATCCATACGGCGAAGGCCAGCAGCAGCGCGGGAATCGAGATCCACAGGTTGCGCGCGGCGATGCGCTTGCCTGACCGGGCCCAGAACTCCGGGTCCTCCGGGCGCCAGTCGATCAGCAGCGGACCGCTGGCAGCTTTGAGTCGGGTGTTGATCATGCCCATGGCGGCACTACCTCAGGAATGGCTGGAAGGAATCGGGGGAGCGTCGACATCGGCCATGCGGGCCTTGCCATCAAGACGCTGTTGCTGCCTGATCGCGTAGTGCATCCAGACCATGCACACCACGGTCAGGCCGAACAGCAACATGAAGCAGGAGGAACGCACGCCGATGTGGTCGGCGGCGTAGCCGAACAGGATGGGCAGGCAGAAGCCGCCGAGGCCGCCGATGACCCCGACCATCCCGCCAACGGTGCCCATGTTCTGCGGGTAGTAGTCGTGGATGATCCGGTACACGCTGGCCTTGCCGAAGCCCTGGGCGATGCCGACGACGAACACAAGGAAAGTGAACAGCCAGACATTCAGGCCAACGCCCAGGCTGACGTCGCCGTTGATGCCGTGGATGGTCATGGTGGTCTGCGGATAGGAGAGGAAGAACAGGCAGACCAGGCAGATCCAGAACACGCCCCAGTTCACCGCGCGGGCACCGTAGCTGTCGCTGAACCAGCCGCCCAGGGCGCGGACCAGGCCCGACGGCAAGGTGAACAGCATGGTGATGAACGACGCGGTGCGCAGGTCCAGGCCGTACTCGGCGATGTAGTACTTGGGCAGCCACAGGGCCAGGGCCACGAAGCCGCCGAAGACGAAGAAGTAGTACAGGCCGAAGCGCCACACGCGCAGCTCTGCCAGCGGCGCCAGTTGCCTGGCCAGGCTCGGCCGCGGCCGGCTCGGCTCGGCATCGCCGCCCCTGGCGTGGGCCGGGTCCGGCCAGGTGCAGAACCAGAACAGCGCCGCGGTGACCAGCATCGCCACCGAGTAGACTTGCGGCACCATGCGCCAGCCGAAGGCGACCACGATCATCGGCGCCACCAGGTTGGTGATCGCCGCGCCAGCGTTACCGGCACCGAAGATGCCCATCGCGGTGCCCTGGCGCTCCTTCTCGAACCACGCCGATGTATAGGCAATACCTACCGCGAAGGAGCCGCCGGCAAGGCCGACGAACAGGCCCAGTACCAGGTAGTGCCAGTAGACGCTGGCGAAAGCCAGGCCGTAGATCGGGATGGCCACCAGCAGCATGTGGATGAAGAACACGATGCGGCCGCCGAAACGGTCGGTGATCAGCCCCAGCGGCAGGCGCACCAGCGAACCGGTAAGGATCGGCAGCGCCACCATCAGGCCGAACTGGGACTCGGACAGTCCCAGGTCCTCCTTGATGCGGATACCGATGATCGAAAACATCGTCCAGACCGCGAAGTTCACGGCGAACGCCAGTGTGCTCATGCCGAGCACGGAGTACTGTTTCTGACGATGGGACAACATGGCTAAGCTCACTTCCTGACAGCCTTTGCCCGCACGTTAGGTAAGGCCTAAGCGTCTTCTCTTGACCGTCATCAATGAGCCAAAGGGCGTTTCATGAGCAGATGCGCGCCGCTACCTCCTTGGTGGTACGCCAGAAAAATGCACTTAACCATTTGTTTATAAAGGCATTTTTAATGAAGAAAGCGCACTCTTCGGAGTCTCCCGCAAACGACCGACTCTTTGGAGGTAGTGCCGCCCCCGGACCCGCCGCCTTGCGGAAATCCATCGTTCTGCGCTTCGGCTGCTACCTCACCCTGCTGGTGTCCCTGGCATTGGCCGGCATGTTCAGCGCCCTGCTTTTCGCCGACTATTCGCACCAGGACGCGGCAGTGATCAACCAGGCCGGTTCTCTGCGCATGCTCACCTACCGGCTGGCGCTGGACCCTTCGCCGCTCAATCGCCAGTCGCTGCAGACGACCCTGAGTTCACGCCTGGAAAGCCCGGAAATCCTTCATCTGCTGCAACGCGCCGACACCGACGCGCCGCTGCGCCAGGAGCACGAGCAACTGCGCCGCGAACTGGCGCAACTGGACATCCAGCCCACCCCGGAACTGGAAACCCTCGACACCTTCGTCAGCCACATCGACGCCTTCGTCGGCACCCTGCAGCGCAATGCCGAACAGCGCTCGCAGATGCTCAGCACGGTGCAGGGGCTGTGCCTGTTCCTCAGCCTGCTGGTGGTGTTCATCAGCCTCTACGACCTGAGCTACCACGTGGTCGGCCCGCTGCGTGAACTGACCGGCATCGCCCGTCGCCTGGGACTCGGCGACCTGGCCGCGCGGGTCAGCAGCAGCGGCGAGGACGAGCTGAGCCAGCTCGGGGAACGCTTCAACCAGATGGCCGAGGAACTGCAGGCCATCTATGGCGACCTGGAAGAGCGGGTCGCCGACAAGACCCGCGCCCTCTCCCACAGCCACCAGCGCCTGGAGCTGCTCTACGCCAGCGCCCGCAGGCTCGGCCAGGACCCGTACGACCAGCGAACCCTGCAACCGCTGCTCAACCAGCTCGAAAGCGTGCTGCAGGCCGGCAAGGTGACCCTCTGCCTGAACAAGGACGGCGTCGAGCGCGCCTACACCTCGCTCGTCACCAACGGCACCACGGGCGGCTTCTGCATGAGCGGCGAATGCGGCGCCTGCCGCGCCCAGGCCGAGCATTGCAGCGAGCCGGTCAAGACCTTCAACCCACTGCTGATCCAGCCGCTGAGCATTGGCGAACACCGCTTCGGCGAGCTGTTCATCGAAACCGTCGATGGCCGCCTGGAAGACTGGCAGCGCCAGTTCATCGAAGCCTTCTGCGACAACATCGCGCGCACCTTCGCCCTGTCCTTGCAACAGGAGCAGGAGAGCCGCCTGGCGCTGCTGGCCGAGCGCAGCACCATCGCCCGCGAGCTGCACGACTCGCTGGCGCAGTCGCTGTCCTACCTGAAGATCCAGGTCAGCCGGCTGAGCACGCTGCTCAAGCGCGAAGCGTCCGCGCAGAAGATCGACGAAACCCTCGACGAGCTGCGCGAGGGCCTCAACAACGCCTACCGCCAGTTGCGCGAGCTGCTGACCACATTCCGCCTGAGCCTGGAGCAGTCGAGCCTGGAAGCCGCGCTGGCGAAGACGGTGGAAGAGTTCGGCGAGCGCGGCGGCCTGGCCGTCGAGCTGGACAACCGTCTGGCGCACATCCCGCTCAACCCCAACGAGGAAATCCACATCCTGCAGATCGTCCGCGAGGCGCTCTCCAATGTGGTCCGCCACGCCCGCGCCAGCCACGCGAAAGTGAGCCTGGCCGAAGAAGCCGACGGCCAGGTGAGCATCTGCATCGAGGACGACGGAATCGGCTTTGACCCAGCGCACGATCGCAATGGCCACTACGGGCTTAGCATCATGCACGAGCGCAGCCAGACCCTGGGAGCCAATTTCAGCATCGCTCCGCGCGCGCCCCACGGCACCCGCGTAACCGTACGCTTCACCCACAAACCCCTGTCGCAATACCCGGAGACCACCCCATGACGGCCACCTCCACCGATGACCGCGCTCGCATTCTGCTCGTGGACGACCACCCGATGATGCGCAAGGGAGTCATCCAGTTGCTGGAGTTCGAGAACGACCTGTGTGTGGTAGGCGAAGCCGGCAACGGAGAGGAAGCCCTGCGCCTGGCCAGGGAGCTGGAGCCGGACATGATCCTCCTGGACCTGAACATGAAGGGCATGACCGGCCTCGACACGCTGCGGGCGATGCGCGAGAACGACGTGGACGCGCGTATCGTAGTGTTCACCGTCTCCGATGATCGCCACGACGTGATCAATGTGCTGCGCGCTGGCGCCGACGGCTACCTGCTCAAGGACATGGAGCCCGAGCGCCTGCTGGAGCACATTCGCCAGGCCGCCACCGGCCAGCTCGCCATCAGCCCTCAGCTCACCCAGGTACTGGCCCAGGCGTTGCGCGGCGACGACCGGCCCAAGGGTATCGAAGAGCTTACCGACCGCGAACGGCAGATCCTCCGCCAGCTCGCCCACGGCTACAGCAACAAGATGATCGCGCGAAAGCTGGACATCACCGAAGGCACCGTGAAGGTTCACGTCAAGCGCGTGCTGCACAAGCTGGGCATGCGCTCGCGCGTCGAGGCGGCGGTGTGGGCGGTGGAGAACCATCTGGTCTGACCGCCCGCACCGAAGATGACCGTACCTGTAGGAGCGAGCTTGCTCGCGAACGAGCTCCACGGATCAGCCCCGTAGGGCGCATAACGCCACAGGCGTTATCCGCCGGCCGATCTGGACGGCGGATAAAGCATTGCGCTTTATTCGCCCTACCTCACTACCTCACTACCTCACTACCTCACTACCTCCGTTGGAGTAGTCCTGCGCGGCATTTGATTCAGATCATGTCGCGCCTGCTCGGCGTCGCCGGACACTGCCGGACTCACCCCGGAGGTTCCCATGTCATCGACGACCGAATTACCCATCGTGTACTCCTGCTCCGGCTGCTCCAACCTCGCCCAACTGGCCAACGACCTTGCCTTGCGCCTGGATCGCGACGGCCTTGCGGAGATGTCCTGCATAGCAGGCGTTGGCGGCAACGTTCCGGCACTGGTGAAGAAGGCCCGTTCAGGCCGGGAGATCATCGCCCTCGATGGCTGCCATCTGCACTGCGTGCAAGGCTGCCTGGCGAACCACGGCGTGAAGGCCACGCACGAGGTGACGCTGACCGAGTACGGCCTGAAGAAGCGTTATCGCCAGGATGCGCCGGTACAGGACTTCGAGATGCTCTATGAAGAGCTGCGGTTCCTCGTGCGCGCCCAGCCCTGAGCCTTCTTCTCCCAGGCCAGACACGAAGCCAATGGACGCTCCAGACGCAGGATGGTGTGGAGCGAAGCGATACCCATCGATTGGCGCGCGGCACAGCATGGGTATCGCAAGTTCCACCCATCCCACGGTGAACGGTTCAGGCCCTCTCCTGCACCACCCGGCTGGCGCGACGCATGGCGCTCCATAGCCACGCAGGGAGGCTGTCGGGGTCGAGGCTGTCGATGAGGTTCTTCACCGCCAGCCCCAGTTCGGTATCTCCTTCAATCACCAGGCGGCGACGGAAGAACAGCGTATCGGGATCTTCCTCACGCGCCGCCAGCAATAGGAAATCGCGCCAACACCCTCGAATGGTCACGCTCGCGACGCACGCATCGGCGAAGCGCAAGCCATCGTGGCCACGGGTGAGGCTCCAGCCCAACCCGAGATCGCTGACCTCCAGGCGCAGCCAATGCCCGTCGAGAACATCGAAGGCGCCCTGTGCCAGCGGATCGGCGAACAGGCGATTGGCGGCCCGCTGCAACACTGCGCGCTGCAGGCCCGGCGGCACCCGCGCGGCCAACGGCAGTACATGATCGACGGCGCGCAGGGCGCCGGTTCGCAGATTCAGCACAGGCTCACCTCATCGCTGCGCAGCATGCCCGGGCGGCCATGCCAGTAGCCATTGCAGCCATTCACCGCCAGCGGCGGCGTAGCCCCCTTGCGTACCTCGTCGAAGGCCCGCACTACCTCGACCATGCCCTGCGCACGCGGGCTCAGGCGCAGCAGGTCGGCGCCGCACTCCCGCAGCGAGGCGTAGTCCGCCAGCAGGTTGCTGGCCTCGCCGGACATCGTCTGGATGCCGTTGAGAGTGAACAGCGGCATGCCCTCCTGGCTGAGCATCGACAGGCCCTCCGGGTAGTTCAGGCAACAGAACTGGCAGTCGTCCTTGGGCCGGTTTTCCGCGCGGGCGGTGAAGCAGCGCGCCGAATAGGCCAGCGGCAGGTGACCGTAGGCGAACACCTCGGTCTCCACATCGTTCACGCCCAGCTCCCGCGCCTGCTCGACCACGCCACGGATCTGCTCGCCGGAGCATTCCACCGGCGGCACCCAGCGGCGCAAACCCGCCTCGCGCAGCTCCCGCAGCGTGTGGCCGTTGTAGACATTGAGCGCGGGGCCGCCGGTGAACTCGACACCGAGGGTGCCGAGCATCTGCACCGCGCCCATGTCGTTCGCCTCGACCTGCAGCTCGCCGTTGGCGCACAGGCGGCGCAACGAAGACAACTCGGATGCCGCCTCGATCAGCGCCAGGCCCGAGATCAGTATCTGCGCCCCGCTCTGCTGCGCCAGTTCGCGCCCCAGCCCCAGCCAGTCGTCCAGCGACAGGGCGCGGCGCTTGGAGCAGACCGTCTCGCCGATGTAGATGGCATCCAGAGGCTGTTCGGCCATCTGCGCGTAGAAGTCCAGGAGTGTCCGGCGGTCCCAGTAGAACAGCACCGGCCCCAGGCTGAGTTTCATCATGAGCCCCTCACTGCCAGGAACGATGGTAGGCACCCAGGGTCGTCTGGTGGCCTTCGGAAAGCTTGTCCAGGGCTTCCTGCCATTGCGCCAGCGCGCGGTATTGCTGGGGTGAACGCCTCCATGCGTCCAGCGCCCGGCGCCAGACTCGCGTGACCTGCTCGACATAGGCCGGGCTGCGCTGGCGGCCTTCGATCTTCACCGCCGCCACACCGATCTCCGCCAACTGCGGAATCAGGTCGATGGTGTTCAGGCTGGTGGGTTCCTCCAGCGCATGGAAGCGCTCGCCGTTGACCACGAAGCGGCCCTTGCAGAGGGTCGGGTAGCCGGCCGCTTCGCCCGGCGCATAGCGGTCGATCAGCACGTCGTTGAGACGCGAGGTCAGCCCTTCCGGCTCCTCGCTCCAGCGCACGGCCCTGGCTGGCGAGCATACGCCACAGAGGTTCGGCGATTCGCCGGTGACATAGGACGACAGATGGCAGCGCCCCTCGGCCATGATGCACAGGCTGCCGAAGGCGAAGACTTCGATCGGCACCGCGCTGTTCGCCGCCACCTGGCGCACCTGTGCCAGCGACAGCACACGTGGCAGCACCGCGCGGCGAATGCCGTAGCGCTCGTGGTAGAACGCCAGCGCCTCGACGTTGGTGGCCGAGCCCTGCACCGAGAGATGCAGCGCGAGGTTCGGATGGCGCCTGGCCGCGTAGCCAAGCACCGCGCAGTCGGCGGCGATCAGTGCGTCCACCCCCAGCTCGGCGGCGTGATCCACCGCGCGCTGCCAGCGCGCCCAGCCGGCAGCGCCGGGATAGGTGTTGACCGCCACGTACATCTGTCTGCCGGCGGCATGGATGAGCTCCACCCCCTGGCGCAACTGGCGCTCGTCGAGGTTGAGACCGGCGAAGTGCCGAGCATTGGTGTCGTCGCGAAAGCCGACATAAATGGCATCGGCCCCTTCGCGCAGGGCCGATTTCAGGGCGGGCAGGCTCCCCGCCGGGCAGACCAGTTGCATGTTTCCCCCGGACACTTCGAAGGCCGCCGGCCCCAGCCGGCAGCCGGGAACGGCGTCAGGCGCCGAGTTCGCTGAATGACAGGAACGGCAGCGGTTCGCCGGCGCGCAGGGTGCGCCCGGCCTCCACTATCGCCAGGCCGTCGGCCCAGCTCGCCGTCCGCAGCATGGCCGAACCCTGCTGCGGGTGCGGAGTGATGCAGGCGAAGCCGCGGGCATCCAGCTCCACGCGCGAGCGCAGGTACTGGCGGCGCGAGTTGGGCGCAGGCCAGTCGAACCCTGCCGGCAAGGTTGCCGGCAAGGCCTCTACCGCATCGCGGCCCTGGGCACGCCAGAGGAACGGTCGCGCCACCACCAGTGCGGTAACCAGCGCGGCGGCCGGGTTGCCCGGCAGGCCGATCCAAGGTTTGCCGGAAATGCTGCCGAACGCCAGCGGCTTGCCCGGCTGCATATTCAGCTTCCACAGGTGCAACTCGCCAAGCTCACGGATCGCCTGCTTGAGGCAGTCGCGATCGCCCACCGACACACCGCCGCTGGTGACCAGAACGTCCCATTCGGAAGCCGCGAGGCTCAACGCATCGCGGCTGGCCGCCAGGGTGTCGGCAAGCACGCCGTAATCGTGCACCTCCATGCCCCAGCTACGCAGCAGCGCGCCGAGGCTGAATCGGTTGGCGTTGTAGATCTGTCCCGGCGCCAGGCTCTCGCCCGGTTCGCGCAGTTCGTCGCCACTGCTCAGCAGGCATACCCGCAATCGCCGGAACACCGCCACGCTGTCGAAGCCCACGCTGGCCAGCAGGCCAAGCTCCTGGGCGCGCAGCTTCCTGCCGGGGGCCAGCAGCGGGTCCCCCACGCAGACCTCCTCGCCGCGCGGACGCACATGGTTGCCCTTGTCGACCCGCGGCACCTGCAACCACTGCCCATCGGCCTGGCAGTCTTCCTGGGCGACCACACAGTCGGCCCCCGGCGGCAACGGCGCGCCGGTGAAGATGCGCATGGTCTCGCCGGGCTGCAACTCGACCTGGCTGGACTGCCCGGCTGCAATACAGCCGGCGACCCGCAAACGCGCGCCGTCGGCGCCGGTATCGGCGGCGCGCAGGGCATAGCCGTCCATCGCGCTGTTGTCCCACAGCGGCAGGTCCAGCGGCGACCGGATGTCTTCGGCGAGAACCCGCCCCAAGGCCTGTTCCAGGTCGACCCGCACCACCGGCGGCGGTGGCGGAACGAAATCCATCAGCGCGGCGATGGCCTCGTCGACCGGGCGCAAGCCAGCGCCGGAACATCCGCAGCCGTTCATGAGCGGGTACCGCAGGCCAGCACCGGGCGCTCGGGCAGGCGCTTGAGATGGGGAACGAAGTTGCACGGGCGGGTGCGGCTGTCCAATTGATGCACGAGGATCCTTTCCCAGGCCGTCAGGCAGGCGCCGGTGGAACCGGGCAGGCAGCAGATCAGCGTTCCGTTGGTGATACCGGCGATAGCGCGGGACTGGATGGTGGAAGTGTCGATCTCCTCGCGGGAAATCTGCCGGAACAGCTCGCCGAAGCCATACACCGTGCGCTCCAGCAGCGGCGCAACGGCCTGCGGAGTGTTGTCACGGGCGGTAAAGCCGGTGCCGCCGGTGATCAGACCGACCTGTACCTTGGGATCGGCGATCCAGGCCGAAACCACGGCGCGGATCTGGTAGATGTCGTCGGTCACCAACTGGCGCTCGGCAAGGGCATGGCCGGCGCGCTGCAGGGAGGTGACCAGCGCCTGGCCGGAGGTGTCGTTGTGCAGGCTGCGGGTATCGCTGACGGTGAGGACGGCGATCTCCAGCGCCTGGAATTCCTGGATGCTCAAATGGCTCATGACGGGCTTCCGAAAATTGGCTGGCGCCAGCCTGCGCTCGCAGACGGCCGCCGCCCATTCCCCGGAAGAGGTAGCGCCCCGGCGCGTGCGGGGCACTACCGTCGGTCACGGCGTCAGAGGTGTTTGATCTTGTCCAGCTCGTCCGCGCTGTAGTTCTGCTCGGTGGACTTGGTCAGGTCGGTGAGGAAGCCTGAGCGCAGTACACCCGCCTGATCCAGAGCCCACAGTGCAGTGCCGTTGCTGAAGCGCTCTGCGGCGGCGCGGGCGGCCTCGCCGTCCTTCTGCGCGAGCGTCTTGAGCATCTCGTCCTGGGCTGGCTGGGCGGCGTGCAGGCTGCTTTCCAGGCGATCGCGCCAGCTATGCAGCAACGGCATGTACTTCTTGTCGTTGGCATGCGCCAGGGAAGTCAGGCTGCGGAAGGTCCACCACGCGGAATGCTCGTCGAAGTCATCGGTACCCTGCTGGAATACCCGTGGCGTGCTGCGCAGGCTCTCCAGGTAATACGGCAGCAAAAGGCCGTCGCGCACATTGCCCAGCGACTGCCAGGACAGCACCTGCAGCCCCTTGGGCATCGCCGGCCGGACCTGCAGGATGTGCGCCTCGACGTTGCGCTCCATCGCGATGGGCCGCTGCTTCTGCCCGCCATCCGGCTTCTTGCCGTCCAGCGGCGTGCCGGCGTAGCTGTCGATGCGCAGGATCGATGCGACCTGCTCGACGCTGATCGGCTTCTCCGGCTTGGTATAGAAGGGGTACTGCTGTTGGCGGATGTCCTGCTTGCGCGCGGGCTCCAGCTTGCTCTGCACCAGCCATTCGCGGTCGACGTTGTAGGCATCGCCGACGATACCGAACGCCTTGGCGAAGTTGAATTTCGCCGGGTCGACCTTGTCCAGCAACTGGTGTTTCTCGACGAACTCGGCGATGCCGGCGCTGCTCAGGACGTTGGCCTTGTCGTTGAGGTTGGCGTCATGCACGCGCATGCCGTTGGCCATCACCACGTAGCCGTCGTCCGGCACGCGCACGGCGATCCAGTGGTGCCCCGAGCCGATCTCGAACAGCCAGGCTTCCTTGTCGTCGGCGATCTGGATGCCGTTGGTTTCGCCAGCCCCAAGGGTCTCCACATATTTGCCGAGCAGTTCCACGCCTTCGCGGGCGCTTTTCGCCTGGGCCAGGATCAGGTCCGGCAGGATGGCTTCGATCACGCCGCCTTCGTCGGCCACCAGCGGGTCGGCCTTGGCGGCCTTCTCGTTGGGCTCGGTGCTATTGGTGGCGGAGAGGATCACCCCGGCTTCGTTGGCGCCGAACTCGCTCCACGGACCGAGGGCGCCGAGCTGGTCGCCGTTCCAGTCACGCATCGCGGTGTAGCGCAGGCCGACCTTGGGCGCGGGCACACTGACACCGTTGTCGAAGCTGAGCTTGTCGCCGTCCTTGTATTCCTGGTGCGGCACCACGACGAAGCGCTTGGCGTGGTTGTTGTAGGTGTAGTCTTCCAGCCGCGCGACCAGCACCGAACCGTCGGCAGTGGCGTTGCGTCCGGCAATGATGGTGGTGCAGGCCAGCGCGCCCTGGCTGAAGCCGCCAACCAGCATGGCAGCGGCGAGCGCCTTCAGCGCGAAATGTGGCTTGTTCATTGATGTCTCCTCGGCTTGCGGTCCCGTCGCGGCGGCAGGTGCCGACGCGACGCTGGAGCCAGGAGATGTACAACGCGCAGCGGGACGCTTCCTTGGCGTGGAGCAACGCTACCTCCCTGGCATCGCACCTGAGCATAGACAAGCGCAGCCAGCGTGCCCGGGCCAGACGTTGGGCGCGACGAAAGGCCCCAGTGCCGGAGTGCGTCGGACGCAGCTCGGCTTCAGCCGTTCCAGCGCTCGGCGGCAGCCTGGTCGCTGCGCCGGCCTTCGACCCAGCGCGGGCCTTCTGTGGTGTCTTCCTTCTTCCAGAAAGGCGCGCGGGTCTTGAGGTAGTCCATCACGAAGTTGCAGGCATCGAAGGCTGCCTGGCGGTGGGCGCTGGCGGTGCCGACGAAGACGATCGGCTCGCCCGGATCGAGCCGGCCGATGCGGTGGAGAATCTCCAGGCGCAGCAGCGGCCAGCGCTCGCTGGCCTCGGTGGCGATCTTCTCCAGCGCCTTCTCGGTCATGCCCGGATAGTGTTCCAGGAACATGCCGCCGACCTCGCGGCCATCGTTGAAGTCACGCACGTAGCCAACGAATGCGACCACCGCGCCAACACCGACGTTGGCGGCGTGCATCGCGTTGACTTCGGCGCCGGGATCGAACGCCGCCGACTGGACGCGGATCGCCATTAGCTCAGCCTCCGGTAACGGTGGGGAAGAACGCCACCTCGTCGCCATCGGCGAGGGGCTCGTCGAGGGAGCACAGCTCCTGGTTGCGCGCGCACATCAGGTTCTGCTCGCCAAGCACACTCCAGGCACCACCGCGCGCCAGCAGCAGGCGCCGCAGGTCGTCAAGGCTGGCCAGGTTCTCGCTCCAGCTCAGTTGCTCGCCGTCCAGGCCGAGGGCTTCGCGGTAGCGGGCGAAGTACTGCACGCGGATCATGGGGTGTCTCCCGCGGCATCCGCCACATAGTGGCCGCTCTTGCCGCCGAGCTTCTCCAGCAGGCGCACGCTCTCGATGGTCATGCCACGGTCCACCGCCTTGCACATGTCGTAGATGGTCAGGGCGGCGACGCTGGCGGCGGTCAGTGCCTCCATCTCCACACCGGTCTGCCCGGCCAGCTTGCAGCGCGCAACGATATGCACGGTGTCATTGCCTTCGGCGGACAGTTCGACCTTGACGCTGGTGAGCAGCAGCGGATGGCACAGCGGGATCAGCTCATGGGTCTTCTTCGCCGCCTGGATACCGGCGATACGCGCCACGGCGAACACGTCGCCCTTGGGATGGCCGCCATCCTGGATCAGCGTCAGGGTGTCCGGGAGCATGCGCACCCGGGCTTCGGCCACCGCCTCGCGGGACGTCACGGCTTTTTCGGTGACATCGACCATGTTGGCGCGGCCTTGGGAATCGAGATGGGTCAGCACGGACTGGAACTCTCCGGAAGATCAGGGGAACAGTGTAACCCCGGCAGGCGCAGCCGGCAGTTCACCGGACGGCGCGTTGGAGGAAGGATTGTATACAAAAAGAGGTATACAGGTCGGGAAAGAAAAGGCCCGCCGGGCAGCGGGCCTTTTGCACATTCCACTCGGCTCGCCACGCGTGCCTGGCGAGCCGATCCCGGTTTACAGATGCGCCTCGGCGAACTCCGCCAGCACCGAGCGCGGCACCCCTTGCAGGGTCACGTGCACGCCGTGGGGGAAGTCCTTGAAGCGCTCGGTCAGGTAGGTCAGGCCGGAACTGGTGGCCGACAGGTACGGCGTGTCGATCTGCGCCAGGTTGCCCAGGCACACCACCTTCGAACCGCTGCCCGCACGGGTGATGATGGTCTTCATCTGGTGCGGGGTAAGGTTCTGGCACTCGTCGATGAGGATCAGGCTCTGCTGGAAGCTGCGGCCGCGAATGTAATTCAGCGATTTGAACTGCAACGGCACCTTGCTGAGGATGTAGTCGACGCTGCCGTGGGTACATTCGTCGTCCGAATGCAGCGCCTCCAGGTTGTCGGTGATCGCGCCGAGCCAAGGCTCCATCTTTTCCGCCTCGGTGCCGGGAAGGAAGCCGATGTCCTCGTCCAGCCCCTGCACGCTGCGGGTAGCGATGATGCGGCGGTAGCGCTTGTTCACCATCGTCTGTTCGATGGCCGCGGCCAGGGCCAGGATGGTCTTGCCCGAACCCGCGGCGCCGGACAGGTTGACCAGGTGGATATCCGGGTCGAGCAGCGCATACAGCGCCAGCGCCTGGTAGACATCGCGCGGACGCAGGCCCCAGGCCTCCTGGTGCAGCAGCGGCTCCTGGTGCAGGTCGAGGATCAGCAGCTCGTCCTGCTGGATGCCCTTGATCCAGCCAACGAACCCCTGCTCGTCGACGATGAACTCGTTGATGTGAACCGCCGGCAGGTTGTCGGTCAGTTGCACCCGATGCCAGGTGCGGCCGTGATCCTGGCGGGTTTCCACCTTGCTCACGCGATCCCAGAAGGACCCGGAGAGCGAGTGGTAGCCGCGCGACAACAGGTTGACGTCATCGACCAACTGGTCGGTGTGGTAGTCCTCGGCGAATATCCCGCAGGCACGCGCCTTCAGGCGCATGTTGATGTCCTTGGTCACCAGCACCACGCGCATCGCGCTATGACGGCTCTTCAGCTCCACCAGCTGATTGATGATCTTGTTGTCGTTGAGGTGTTCGGGAAGCCAGGTGATCGGCTCGGCGCGCTTGCTCATCAGGATCGACAGGCTGCCGCACGGGCCGCTCTTGCCGCGCTGGATGGGAACGCCATCCTCCACTTGCTCGGGTGTGGCTTCGCCCAGCACCGAATCGATCAGACGAATCGCCTGGCGGCACTCCGCAGCCACTGTGTGCTTGCCGGTCTTGAGCTTGTCCAGCTCCTCCAGCACCGTCATCGGGATCGCGACGTGGTGCTCCTGGAAATTCAGCAAGGCGTTGGGATCGTGGATCAGGACGTTGGTGTCGAGGACGTACAGGGTGGGCTGAGTGGGGCTGGAGCGTCCGTGGTCATCCATACGCGGGTCACCTCTTATGGGAGCGTTACGACGGAATGCCGGAACAGCGCTCCGCCGTGCGGTGAGCCACCTGCTCTCGATGCCGGGGCTCGAGAGGTCTGCAAGCAAGGGACGGGCCGGGGCCGCCACCTGTCTGCAGGGTTCGGCGGTCTACGACTCCAGAAATACAGGAAAAAACATGACGATAAAAAGTCTTTTTCCTTCTCAAGAACCTTTTTTTCGTCCTACGACGAAATACCTTGGCGAGGGCTTCATGGAGGGCTAATTTTAGGAGTCCCACCTCCCGTCTCCCCTACCCCTCCCCCGGCCTGCGGGAACGACGCCTGTGCCGGGAAGCATCCCGCCCGCATCCTGCGATTAGTCCTACCGGTGTTTCAGGCGCCGCCTAATGGGGCATTTCCTGCCGAGCTGTTGCGATCTGCGTTCCTTCCTCACAGGGACACCAGCAGATGCACGGAGCAGCCAACCAACCGCATATCACCCTGGAAATACCCGGCCTTGCCAATGACTTCCAGGTGCTTGCCTTCGAAGGCATCGAAGCTCTCAACCAGCCGTTCCGCTTCGATATCCAGCTCGTCAGCGAGCGCGCCGACCTCGATCTGGACGCGCTGCTGCACCAGAGCGCCCTCCTGCGCTTCGGCCCCGACGGGCGCAACGTGCACGGCCTGCTCGGGCGGGTGGAACAAGGCGATAGCGGCAAGCGCCTGACCCACTACCGCGTGCAACTGGTACCACGGCTGGCCTACCTGCGCCACCGCCACGACCAGCGCATCTTCCAGCAGCTCAGCGTGCCGCAAATCATCAGCCAGGTACTCGCCGGCCACGGCATCCTCGCCGACACCCATCGCTTCCAGCTCTCCCGGCCCTGCCCGGTACGTGAATACTGCTCCCAGTACGACGAGAGCGACCTGCACTTCATCCAGCGTCTTTGTAAAGAAGAGGCGCTCAGCTATCACTTCCAGCACCGCAGCGACGCCCACGTGCTGGTGTTCGGCGACGACCAGAGCGTCTTCCCGGGGCTCGGCCAGCAGCGCTATCGCCAGGACAGCGGGCTCGCCGCCGAACACGCCGTGGTCCGTGCCTTCGATGTGCGCCTGGAAACCCGCAGCAGCGCAGCCGCCTTGCGCGACTATCACTTCGAAAAAACCGGCGTGCTCATGGAGTCCGGCGTCAACGGCGGCGCCAGGCCGGCACTGGAGCACTACAGCTATCCCGGCCGATTCACCGACCGCGAGCGTGGCCGCAAGCTGGCGCGCAACACCCTGGAGCGCCTGCGCAGCGACTACGAACTGGCCGAAGGCCGCAGCGACGCCAGCCTCAGCAGCGGCTACCTGCTGCCGCTATCGGGGCACCCGGTTCCGGGCTGCAACGACCTCTGGCTGCTGCGCACCGTGTTGCACCAGGGGCGCCAGCCACAGGTGCTGGAAGAACACGGCGAGTCCGACGGCACTCCTCCCACACCCTGGCTCGACGACACCGACAATCCCCTCGACTGGCACCTGCCGTTGCGCCTGAGCGACGCGCGCTGGAACGGTGAGGCCATGCGCCAGGGCTATCGCAACCGCTTCCTCGCCACGCGCTGGGACACCCCGTACCGCCCGCCGCTCGAACATCCCAAACCCAGGGTGCTTGGCAGCCAGAGCGCCGTGGTCACAGGGCCGGCCGGCGAGGAAATCCACTGCGACAGGCATGGCCGGGTGAAGGTGCAGTTCTTCTGGGACCGCCACGGCCAGGCCGACGCCCGCACCAGTTGCTGGCTGCGCGTCGCCAGCGGCTGGGCCGGCAACGCCTACGGCGGCATCGCCATCCCGCGCGTGGGCATGGAAGTGCTGGTGGACTTCTTCGAAGGCGACCCGGACCAGCCGCTGGTCACAGGTTGCCTCTACCACTCGGAAAACCGGGTGCCCTACGCGCTGCCAGCCAACAAGACCCGCAGCGTGTTCAAGACCAACAGCTACCCCGGCGGCAATGGCTACAACGAACTGCGCATCGAAGACCGCAAGGGCCAGGAGCAGATATTCCTCCACGCCCAGCGCGACTGGGACGAGAACATCGAGCACGACCAGCGCATCCGTATCGGCCACCAACGCCACGACACCGTGGAGTCGAACACCTACAGCGAATTCAAGGCCGAGGAACACCGCACCACCCATGCCGACCGCAAGACCGAGCTGCGCGCCGACGACCACCTGACCGTCGCCCACAACCAGCACGTGAAGATCGGCACCGGCCAGTTCGTCGAAACCGGGAACGAAATCCACTACCACGCCGGCGACAAGGTGGTGATCGACGCCGGCATGGAGATCACCGCCAAGGGCGGCGGTAGCTGGATCAGGCTCGACGCCTGCGGCGTCATCCTCAACGGCGCCACGGTGAAAATGAACAGCGGCGGCAAGCCGGGCAAGGGCAGCGGCCTGCGCATCCTGGCCCCGCTGCTCCCCGGCGCTACCGCTGGCGCGCTCCCCGGCGCGCCACTGCTCAAAGCGCGGGCGGCGCAGCCGCTGGAAGAGGAGGAAGAGGAAGAAGAACTGCAGGAAGCGGAACAGGAACAGGAACAGGAACAGGAACAGGAACAGGGCATCGTCCTGCGCATCGGCGTGTTCTTCGACGGCACCGGCAACAACGCCGCCAACTCCGCACTCACCGCCGCCTGCATGCGCACCGACAGCGAACAGTTCGACACCGCCACCCTGAGCAGCATCGTCGAACACTGCGGCCAGTACGGCTTCAAGGACCTCGACGCCAGCGGCGTATTCAGCAGCACGCCGAACAACAGCTACGGCAATGCGGAGAGCAATGTGGCGTTGCTGCATGAGCTGTACGCCGACGACTCAATCGTCGCAATGCAGCCTGGTGCGGAAATGGGGTACGTGAAGCTGTATCTGGAAGGTATCGGTACGACCAGTGGAGAAGAGGACTCCACGGTCTCGCAGGGGACTGGTACAGGGGCTACTGGGGTGGTGAGCCGAGTTAGGCAGTCACCAGCGGTGCTACTGGAACAACTAGATGCCTTTAATGGCACTAATCCAAACAGCCGAATTCAAGCAATCGAGTTCGACATCTTCGGCTTCAGCCGGGGAGCAGCCGCTGCCCGGCACTTTGCCAATGAAGTCCTGAAACCCGATGGCGGTGTGCTGGACGGACTGTTTGTTGGCGGGCAGAACGGTGTCGTTGAAGGTTTCGACTGGTCCGCCCACACCAGGATCAACTTCATCGGCCTCTTCGATACCGTGGCGGCCATTGTCGACCCACTGCGGGGCGACATGAGCCCGGCCAACGAGCTAAACCCCGGCGTCAACCTCTACCTGCCCGCCGGCTGCGCCCGCAAGGTCATCCAGTTCCACGCCCGTGATGAACAGCGCCTGTTCTTCGCCCTCAACAGCGTAGCCCCGCAACACCAGGAAATCGGCCTGCCCGGCGTGCACTCCGATATCGGTGGCGGCTACCCCCCACAAATGACCGAAAAGCTGCTGCTGACCAGGCCCCAGTGCGTCGTCGTCACCCGCAACAGGCCACTGGAGAGCACGGCCATCTGGCGCCAGGCCGAAGCCGATGCCTGGGCCCTGGAACGCCAGGGCCTGCCGGGCAAAGGCGTAATGCGCCCGACCTACTGGGAAGCGGCCCAACCCCGGAAAGGCCGGGACGGGCATGACAGCGAGCAGTTGCTGGTCAGCGTGGCGATTCAGCGCACCGTCTATGGCGACCTGGCCAAGGTGGCGCTGCGCGCCATGCATGAAGTGTCACTGAAAAATGACGTGCCGCTCGACGAGCTCAGCGATACAGATCGCCGCTTTCAGATACCCGAAGACTTAAAGTCCATCGCCGAAAAAATCCTTGCCGACGCCCGAAACGGCTCGAGTCCCCTGACCCACGAGGATTACCGGTTCCTGCGCAGCCGCTATATCCACCTGTCCGCCAACTGGACCCCCACTTCCGGCCTGATGCTGGGCAAGCCTGCACCAAAGAGCCGCCTCAAATTCGACAACAAACCTCAGGAAGGATACCCGGAATGAAAAGTCTGCTGATCGGCCTGCTGGCACTGACGCTGGTTGGCTGCTCTACCGCTCAGAGCCGCACGAAGCTGCCCTATAACAACTGGTACATCGGCCTTGGAGCGCCACGATACATGGAGGTCTGGGTGGAGAGCATCGATGTCGTCGACCTGAGGCTACTGGCCTTCGAGCACGTGCATGGAGGCGTTGCCAGCTACTCCAACAAGACGGAAGGATGGAATTTCAAAGGGCCGGGAGCTTCGAAACCCATGTCCGGCATCGACCTCCCGGAAATCATCTTCGTGCGCTGGCAATCCCTGGTGGAACCCCAGGCCTACAACGTGCGCATCGATATTCCCCAGTGGGTTCGCGATGAAATGGTCAGGCCCCAGAGAGCCTACTGCCCATGGCGGCAGGAGTGGAGGGACGACTATCGCAAAACCATCACCATCGGCATGGCCCCCGGAGGAATTGCGAAGGTCTGGCTGGGTGGGCCGTGCCTGGGGCTCAAGGAGATTGGCCGCTTCCAGGGGCAGATTGAAAAGCTCGGCCCCTATCAAGGCACCTCCGGCGGCAAGTACTACCGTCCGCTCAAGAAAGAAGCTCAGGACTATGTCGACAAACACGGCATCCCCTACGGCTCGTGGTGAGGATGCCGGAAATGAAACATCTGCTGATCTGCCTGCTGGCACTGACGCTGGTTGGCTGCTCTACCGCTCAAAGCCGCACGAAGCTGCCCTACGACTACTGGTACATCGGCCTTGGAGCGCCACGGTACATGGAGGTCTGGGTGGAGAGCATCGATGTCGTCGACCTGAGGCTACTGGCCTTCGAGCACGTGCATGGAGGCGTTGCCAGCTACTCCAACAAGACGGAAGGATGGAATTTCAAAGGGCCGGGAGCTTCGAAACCCATGTCCGGCATCGACCTCCCGGAAATCATCTTCGTGCGCTGGCAATCCCTGGTGGAACCCCAGACCTACAACGTGCGCATCGATATTCCGCAGTGGGTTCGCGATGAGATGGTCAGGCCCCAGAGAGCCTACTGCCGTTGGGGCGAGCAATGGGTTGACGACTATCGCAACTCCATCACTATCGGCATGGCCCCTGGGGGAATTGCAAAGGTCTGGCTGGGTGGGCCGTGCCTGGGGCTCAAGGAGATCGGCCGCTTCCAGGGACAGATTGAAAAGCTCGGCCCCTATCAAGGCACCTCCGGCGGCAAGTACTACCGTCCGCTCAAGAAAGAAGCTCAGGACTATGTCGACAAACACGGCATCCCCTACGGCTCGTGGTGAGGATGCCAGAAATGAAACATCTGCTGATCTGCCTGCTGGCCCTGACACTGGCTGGCTGCTCTACCGCTCAGAGCCGTACGAAGCTGCCCTATGACAGTTGGGAAATAGCTCTGGCTGCCCCGAGATACATGGAAGTCTGGGTAGAGAGCGTCGATGTCGTCGACCTGAGGCTACTGGCCTTCGAGCACGTACATGGAGGCGTCGTCGGGTACACCAGCCAACCCAGCGGCTGGAACATCCGCTGGGGGGGCGGTTCAAGAAAACCCATGTCCGGCATCGACCTCCCAGAAATCATCTTCGTGCGCTGGCAATCCCTGGTGGAACCCCAGACCTACAACGTGCGCATCGATATTCCGCAGTGGGTTCGCGATGAAATGATCAAACCCAATCAGGCCTACTGTATTGCCACCAAAAAGCAGGAAGTGGATTTCATGAAGATCATCACCATCGCTATGGCACCTGGTGGGATCGCCAAAGCCTGGGTGGGCGGCACCTGCTCACCAATCAAGGAGATTGGCCGCTTCCAGGGGCAGATTGAAAAACTCGGTCCATCACAAGGCAGGACGGACGGCAAATACGCATGGCCCGATCTTGAGCCCGGGTCCAAAGCCTATATCCAGAAACACGGCATCCCCTACGGCTCGTGGTGAGGATGCCGGAAATGAAACATCTGCTGATCTGCCTGCTGGCCCTGACGCTGGCTGGCTGCTCTACCGCTCAGAGCCGCACGAAGCTGCCGTACGACAACTGGCTTATCGGACTTGCGGCACCTGAGTACATGGAGGTGTGGGTAGAAAGCGTAGATGTTATCGATATGCGTAATCTGGGCTTCAAACGTGTACATGGCGGCGTTGTTAGTTACTCCGATAGAACTGAGGGCTGGCACGTTGTCGGATGGGGAAAGGTCAAACCTATTCCCGGCGTCGATCTCCCAGGGATCATCTTCGTGCGCTGGCAATCCCTGGTGGAACCCCAGACCTACAACGTGCGCATCGATATTCCGCAGTGGGTTCGCGATGAGATGGTCAGGCCCCAGAGAGCCTACTGCCGTTGGGGCGAGCAATGGGTTGACGACTATCGCAACTCCGTCACCATCGGCATGGCCCCCGGAGG
This sequence comes from Pseudomonas triclosanedens, assembly GCF_026686735.1. Taxonomy (NCBI): domain Bacteria; kingdom Pseudomonadati; phylum Pseudomonadota; class Gammaproteobacteria; order Pseudomonadales; family Pseudomonadaceae; genus Pseudomonas; species Pseudomonas triclosanedens. Next base: position 4,870,897 of record NZ_CP113432.1, read on the forward strand.
AATTGCAAAGGTCTGGCTGGGTGGGCCGTGCCTGGGGCTCAAGGAGATTGGCCGCTTCCAGGGGCAGATTGAAAAACTCGGTCCCTCACAAGGCAGGACAGACGGCAAATATGCATGGCCCGATCTTGAGCCCGAGTCCAAAGCCTATATCCAGAAACACGGCATCCCCTACGGCTCGTGGTGAACACCAGAGAAACCCGAAGGCCCCGCCCCTATCGTTCCGATAGCTGGAGCCATCGACCGCGACTCCTTACAATCGCTGTTCGCTTCAAGGAGACCGCACGATGCTGATGGTGATTTCCCCCGCCAAGACCCTGGACTACGACACCGCACCGGTGACGGAGCGCTTCACCCTGCCCGAGCACCTGGACGATGCCCAGGAGCTGATCGGCATCCTGCGCGAGCTGACTCCGGCACAGATCGCCGAGCTGATGAGCCTGTCGGACAAGCTGGCCGGGCTGAACGCCGCGCGCTTCGGCAGTTGGCATCCGGATTTCACTCCGGCCAACGCCAAGCAGGCGCTGCTGGCGTTCAAGGGCGACGTGTACACCGGGATGCAGGCCGAGGACTTCAGCGAGGGCGACTTCGATTTTGCCCAGCGCCACTTGCGCATGCTCTCCGGCCTCTATGGCGTGCTTCGGCCGCTGGACCTGATGCAGCCGTACCGCCTGGAAATGGGCACCCGGCTGGGCAATGCCCGTGGCAAGGACCTCTACGCCTTCTGGGGCGAGCGTATCAGCGGCTGGCTGAACGATGCCCTGGCGCAACAGGGCGACGACGTGCTGCTGAACCTGGCTTCCAACGAGTACTTCGGCGCGGTGAAGCGCAAGGCGCTGAATGCACGGGTGATCGATACCGAGTTCAAGGACCTGAAGAACGGCCAGTACAAGATCATCAGCTTCTACGCCAAGAAGGCCCGCGGGATGATGGCGCGCTACGTGATCAAGGAGCGCCTGACCAACCCCGAGGGCCTGAAGGACTTCGGCTACGCGGGCTACGCCTACAGCGCCGAGCAGTCCACGGCAGACCAGTTGGTGTTCCTGCGCGACCATCCGCAAGACTGATCCCCGCACCATTGCGGGAGCCAGCCCTGGCTCCCGCTTCCGCCTGATACCAAGTCGCCTGTAAGCCATCGCCCATCAATCCGCCCCGTCGGCGGGCGTTCGGCTGTATGTTTATTGAGCAAAAAGCCCTGCCAAGACCTCACGCGAAAAAGGGGCTTTATGACCGCTCGTCCGCTTCATGGAAATTCGTGAGATTTTTTTACTTCCGCCAATCGCTGCTCCTTTCGTACCAGCCTTCCCGATTTTAGAACGCGCCTGTAATCCATTGGCCATTAACAGCCCATTGCCATGACGTGCATTTCACGATTGCAACTTGCAATGAAGAAAGCTGAACGGGAGCTGAACGAATGTCACAACGACGCTACACGGTCGTTTTTAACGAAAATTTAAATTGAACTTTCGGCGACATTGCAGATTGCACTGCGGCGGCGACGGAAGATTATTTCGTAATTTGCCATTACCGCAGTATCAAATGATGTCATTTGGATATTTCAAAACATTTCAGGCGCAGGATGAGCGGAAGGAACTAACGGCAATTTGAAAAAATCCTATTTGCGCAACGACCATCGATAAACGTGCAAACGCATCGGTGGAATGAGCCTGTTTGTTCTAAGGGTAATTACCTATTGATATTGAGAACTCACAAGCCACTGAAAAAAATGAACTTTTTGGATGAGAAGGCAATCATCTACCCAGATTGGAGCACGCCAGCGCGGGTGACGCACCAAAATTGAAATCCGCCTGAAACATAACAGGGCAAGCCTTTGAAGTTTGCCCGAAGATAGTGCTTCAAAGCCTAGCAGCATATTCCCTGCCTGACCGGAGGAAGTACGGAGGACACTTGAAAGTGCCTTCCGCGGACTCTTTCAACCTGAATAAAAGCCCTACTGGGCAACCTGAATTAAACCGCCCCAAGGGGCAACTTAAACAGCTCGACAATTGAACGAGGTGAATGCGATGCGAATCAGCATCTTTGGTCTTGGGTACGTTGGCGCAGTATGTGCCGGCTGCCTGTCCGCACGAGGTCACGAAGTCGTCGGGGTGGACGTTTCCACCACCAAGATCGATCTGATCAACAAAGGGAAATCGCCCATCGTCGAACCCGGTCTGGAGCCGTTGCTGGAGCAGGGCATCCGTTCCGGTCGCCTGTCGGGCACCACCGACTTCAAGAAGGCCGTGCTCGATACCGATGTGTCGTTCATCTGCGTCGGCACCCCGAGCAAGAAGAACGGCGACCTGGACCTGGGCTACATCGAGTCGGTCTGCCGCGAGATCGGCTACGCCATCCGCGAGAAGAAGGAACGCCACACCGTGGTGGTGCGCAGCACCGTGCTGCCGGGCACGGTGAACAACGTGGTGATTCCGATCATCGAGGACTGCTCGGGCAAGAAGGCCGGCGCCGACTTCGGCGTGGGCACCAACCCAGAGTTCCTGCGCGAATCCACCGCGATCAAGGACTACGACTTCCCGCCCATGACCGTCATCGGTGAGCTGGACGCCCAGACCGGCGACCTGCTGGAAGAGATCTACCGCGAACTGGACGCGCCGATCATCCGCAAGTCGATCGAAGTCGCCGAGATGATCAAGTACACCTGCAACGTCTGGCACGCCGCCAAGGTCACCTTCGCCAACGAGATCGGCAACATCGCCAAGGCCGTCGGCGTCGATGGCCGCGAGGTGATGGATGTGATCTGCCAGGACCGCAAGCTGAACCTGTCGCGCTACTACATGAAGCCCGGCTTCGCCTTCGGCGGCTCCTGCCTGCCCAAGGACGTACGCGCCCTCACCTACCGCGCCAGCCAACTGGACATCGAACACCCGATGCTCGGTTCGATCATGCGCAGCAACGCGCACCAGGTGCAGAAAGCCTTCGACATCATTACCGCCCACGGCAGCCGCAAGGTCGGCCTGCTCGGCCTGTCGTTCAAGTCCGGCACCGACGACCTGCGCGAAAGCCCGCTGGTGGAACTGGCCGAGATGCTGATCGGCAAGGGCTACGAGCTGCAGATCTTCGACCGCAACGTCGAGTACGCCCGCGTCCACGGGGCGAACAAGGAATACATCGAGTCGAAGATTCCCCACGTTTCCTCGCTGCTGGTTTCGGACCTGGACGCCGTCGTGAAGTCCTCTGACGTGCTGGTGCTGGGCAACGGCGATGAGCTGTTCGTCGACGTGGTGAAGAAGGCGCCCGAAGGCAAGAAGGTCGTGGACCTGATCGGCTTCATGCCGAGCGTTACCGACGATCGCGCCGAAGGCATCTGCTGGTAGCCGGGTTTCGATTGGCTGCGCGTTGGCCCGGAGACGTTGGAAAGGAACTCGGAAATGCTCATTCGCCAGCATGAATTCCGCTTCCTCGCTCCTCTCCGCCTGACCGGACTCTAGCCCGCTCAATCGACTCCATGCCTTCAGAACCCCAAAGCGCCGGTTACCGGCCCGCCCCGGCGGGTCGGTAACCAAGCCCCACCAGACGGATAGACGACGATGGAAACCTACAAACGAGTAATCGGTGAAGCCACGGGCTGGCTGCTCTTCCTCAGCCTGCTGATGGCGCTGGCGCTGCTGGTGCCGCGAACCGTGTTCGACGCCGACTCCAAGGACTTCCTGCTGCTGATCGGCGCGGTCGGCATCTGGCGTTATTCGATGGGCGGCCTGCATTTCCTGCGCGGCATGCTGTTCCTCTACGTGGTCTATCCGCACTACCGCCGCAAGGTCCGCAAGCTCGGCGAAGCGGCCGATCCGTCCCACGTGTACCTGATGGTCACCAGTTTTCGCATCGACGCGCTGACTACCTCGATGGTCTATCGCTCGGTCATCGAGGAAGCCATCGCCTGTGGCTTCCCCACCACCGTGGTGTGCTCCATCGTCGAGATGTCCGACGAGGTGCTGATCAAGCAGCAGTGGCAGAAGCTCAACCCGCCGGAGCGCGTGAAGCTCGACTTCGTGCGCATCCCCGGCACCGGCAAGCGCGATGGCCTGGCCCACGGTTTCCGCGCCATCTCCCGCCATCTGCCGGACGAACATGCAGTGGTCGCGGTGATCGACGGCGACACCGTGCTGGAGCCGGGCGTGGTGAGGAAGACCGTGCCGTGGTTCAAGCTCTTCCCCAACGTCGGCGGCCTGACCACCAACGAATTCTGCGAAGTGCAGGGCAGCTACGTGATGAGCGAGTGGCACAAGCTGCGCTTCGCCCAGCGCCACATCAACATGTGCTCGATGGCCCTGTCCAGGCGCGTGCTGACCATGACCGGGCGCATGTCGGTGTTCCGCGCCGCCGTGGTCACCGACCCGGACTTCATCAGCGACGTCGAGAGCGACCACCTGGATCACTGGCGCCTGGGCCGTTTCCAGTTCCTCACCGGCGACGACAAGTCGAGCTGGTACAGCCTGATGCGGCTGGGCTACGACACCTTCTACGTGCCCGATGCGGCGATCAACACGGTCGAGCACCCGCCGGAGAAGAGCTTCATCAAGGCCAGCCGCAAGCTGATGTTCCGCTGGTACGGCAACAACCTGCGGCAAAACTCCCGCGCCCTGGCACTCGGCCCGCAACGCCTGGGCTGGTTCACCAGCGTGGTGCTGTTCGACCAGCGCCTGTCGATGTGGACCTGCCTGCTCGGCCTGGTCGCCGCGATCATCGCCAGCATCAAGTACAGCATCGCTTTCCTGCTCATCTACCTGCTGTGGATCGGCATAACCCGCTTCGTGCTGACCATCCTGCTGTCGCTTTCGGGTCACCACATCGGGCCGGCCTATCCGCTGATCCTCTATTACAACCAGATCGTCGGTGCCCTGGTGAAGATCTACGTGTTCTTCCGCCTCGACCAGCAGTCGTGGACCCGCCAGAACACCAAGCTCGACCGCGGACTGGCCAGCTTCCAGCGCTGGTTCAACACCTGGTCATCGCGCGCCATGACCTTCTCCGCAGCCAGCGTATTCGTTGCCGTGCTGCTGACCATCGTCTGACCGACCTCCTATTAGCTACGAACAGGACTCGACCTCATGAATACCGCCGTCAATGTCAATGTCGTGCACGAATCCGAAGCCCAGCGCCAGCATGCACGGGTCAAGCTGCCCGCGCGCATCCGCTACATCGGCAACAACCGCGAAGGCGTCGATGCGCGCCTGCTGGACATCTCCGCCGGCGGCTTCGCCTATACCGCCAGCGACGCGCCGATCCAGGTCGGCGACCTGCACAAGGGCAAGCTGCTGTTCCAGATCGACAGCATCAGCTTTTCGCTGGAAGTGGACTTCCAGGTGCGCTCCTTCGACCCCGAGAGCCGCCGCGTCGGCTGCGAATTCCAGCACCTGAAGCCGCGCGAGGTCGCCGCCCTGCGCTATCTGATCACCTCGTTCCTGGCCGGTGAAGTGATCAGCGTGGGCGACATGCTCAACACCCTGCAGCGCGAGAACTTCACCAAGGCCCGCAAGCACGGCATCGGCAACGGCGGCATGGGCTTCTTCGGCCGCGTCCGCGCGGTGACCCTGAGCACCGCCATCTTCGTGGTCGGCGTCGGCGCCTTCGCGGTGATCCTCAACCAGTTGTACAACCTGTACTTCGTCACCCACGCGGACTCCGGCGTGGTCAACGTCGCCAACCAGCAGATCACCATGCCTCGCGAAGGCACCGTGGAAAGCCTGGTGGAGGCTGGCGCGGAAGTCGCCAAGGGCGCGCCTATCGCCACCTTCTCCGCCAACCTGCTGGATCTGCTCAAGGGCAACCTGACCGAGGAGCAGCTCAACCCGGGCAACATCGAGAAGCTCTTCGGCCACCAGATGAAGGGCACCCTGACCAGCCCGTGCGACTGCCGCGTGGTCGAGCAGCGCGTTGCCAACGGCCAGTTCGCCAACAAGGGCGATGTGATCTTCACCCTGACCCCGCGTGACAGCACCGCCACCGTCGAAGCGCGCTTCGCGTACCGCAACGCCGCCGAACTCTCGCCGGGCACCCTGGTGAACTTCCAGGTCGCCGGCGACAGCGAAGTCCGCGGCGGACGCATCATCCGCACCGCTCCGGTGGACGGCGACCTGGCCTCGGAAATCCGCGTGCAGATCCAGCCCGACCAACCGCTGGACAGCCAGCTCGCCGGGCGTCCCACAGAAGTCAGCATTGGCGGCCTGCCGGGCCGTACCCTGCTGAACAAGGCGATGGCCCTGGCCACCGCCCGCTGACAGGAGGCCCGTCATGAACCGACCAGCCACCCGACTTGCCCCACATCTGGCACTGGCGCTGGCCATCGCCGCAGCCTCCGGCTGCGCCGGCCTGCCCGACCAGCGCCTGGCCCAGGAAGCCCTGGAGCGTGGCGACGTCGCCACGGCCCAGGCCAACTTCCAGGCCCTGGCCACCATGGGTTACGCCGACGCACAGGTCGGACTGGCCGACATGCAGGCCGCCACCGGCGACCCCGCCGAGCAGGCCCGCGCCGAGAAGCTCTACCGCGAAGCCGCCGAGACCTCCCCGCGCGCCCGCGCCCGCCTCGGCAAGTGGCTGGCCGCCAAGCCCGGCGGCACCGACGCCGAGCACCGCGAAGCCGAGCAGTTGCTGACCCGCGCCTTCGAGGAAGGCGAAGACAGCGCGCTGGTGCCGCTGATCGTCCTCTACCTGCAATACCCGCAGGCGTGGCCGAACGTGAACCCGCAGCAACGCATCGACCAGTGGCGCGCCCAGGGCCTGCCGCAGGCGGATCTGGCGCAGATCATCCTGTACCGCACCCAGGGTACCTACGACCAGCACCTCACCGAAGTCGAGCAGGTCTGCCAGCGCTGGCTCAGCCGCATGGACGTGTGCTGGATGGAACTGGCCACCGTGTACCAGAAGCAGGGCAACACCGATAAGCAGAAGGCTCATATCGAAGCGCTCAAGGCCGGCTGGAAGGCGGGCCGCGTACCCTCCGAGCGCGTCGACTCGGTGGCCGGCGTGCTGGCCGACCCGAACATCGGCACCGCCGACCCGCAAGCCGCGCAGGCGCTGCTGACGGAGATCGCACCGAGCTATCCGGCCGCCTGGGTGAGCCTGGCCAAGCTGCAGTACGACAACCCGGACCTGGGCGACCTCGACCAGATGCTCGACTACCTGAAAAAAGCCCAGGACGCCGCACAACCACGCGCGGAACTGCTGCTGGGCCGCCTCTACTACGACGGCAAGTGGGCCCCGCAGGAACCGCAGAAGGCCGAGAAGCACCTGCTCAAGGCCGCCGCCACCGAGCCCCAGGCGCACTACTACCTCGGGCAGATCTACCGCCGCGGCTTCCTCGGCCAGGTCTACCCGCAGAAGGCCGTGGACCACCTGCTGATTGCCGCGCGCGCCGGCCAGGCCAGCGCCGACATGGCACTGGCGCAACTGTGGTCGCAGGGTCGCGGCATCCGCCCGAACCTGGTCAACGCCTACGTCTTCGGCCAGCTCGCCCAGCGCCAGCAGGTCCCCACCGCCAGCGACCTGATGGCACAGATCGAACCGCAGATCCAACCGGCCGACCGCAGTGCGGCCCAGCAGTTGCTCAAGCGCGAGGAACAGACTCGCGGCGCCAACTGGCAGGCCACCGTCAGCCTTCTGCAGAACAACCAGGAACAGGAAAACCTATGAAGCGCACCGACCCGATGACCACCCCGCTGTTCGCTCTCGTCGATGGAGTTCAGCCGCGTGCCCTGGCCTCCGCTGTCCGCCGCGCCCGCCTGTTCCCCGCCATGTTCGGCGTTGGCCTGAGCCTGGCCGGCACCCTGTTCGGCAGCCTCGCCCACGCCGCCGAAGAACCGCCCAAGAACTTCGGCATCGACATCAAGGTGACCGCCGAATCCGAGGATGACCGCGACCTGGGCACCGCCCGTGGCGGCGACCTCAACGGCATCGGCCTGGACCTGCGCCCCTGGGCCTTCGGCCAGTGGGGCGACTGGAGCGCGTATGTGATGGGCCAGGCGGTCGCCGCCACCGACACCATCCAGACCGACACCCTGCAGAGCGACGACGTCAACAACACCGGCAGCGGCCGCGGCGACAACAAGCGCGAGCCCGACGACGCCTACCTCGCCCTGCGCGAATTCTGGGTGGACTACGCCGGCCTCACCCAGTACCCCGGCGAGCATCTGCGCTTCGGCCGCCAGCGCCTGCGTGAAGACAGCGGGATGTGGCAGGACACCAATATCGAGGCGCTGAACTGGACCTTCGACACCACCCTGCTGCGCGCCCACCTCGGCGCCGCCCAGCGCTTCTCCGACTACCGCACCGACATCACCGACCTCGCGCCGGAGGACAAGGACCGCACCCACGTCTTCGGCGATATCTCCACGCAATGGATGCCGCAGCACTGGGTCGGCCTGCGCCTGCACCACTCCGACGACAGCGGCAGCCTGCCGGACCCGGGCGACACCGTGGACTCGCTGGACAAGCGCTCCACCGGCGACCTCACCTGGGTCGGTATCGAGGCCAACGGCGACGGCTACAACTGGCGCTCGCAGATGCCCATCAACTACTGGGCCAGCGCCACCTGGCTGACCGGCAACCGCGACCGCCTGACCACCGTCCCGGTGAACGGCGAGCGCATCGCCACCGGCAAGCAGAGTGGCGACGTGGACGCCTACGGTGCCGACCTGGGCCTGCGCTGGAACATCGACGAGCAATGGCGCGTCGGCGGCGCCTATGCCCGCGGCAGCGGCGGCGGCAAGAATGGCGAAGACCAGTTCGAACAGACCGGCCTGGAAAGCAACCGCTCCAACTTCACCGGCACCCGCGCCCGCGCACACCGCTTCGGCGAGGCGTTCCGTGGCGAGCTGTCGAACCTCGAGGCGGCTACCCTGTTCGGCTCCTGGCAATTGCGCGACGACTACGACGCCAGCGTCATCTACAACAAGTTCCGCCGCGTGGACAGCGACTCGGACATCGGCAACAGCGGCATCAACGCACCGCTGGTCAACGACTCCAAGGACATCGGCCAGGAAGTCGACCTGGTCGTCACCAAGTACTTCAAACAGGGCCTGCTGCCGGCTTCGATGAGCCAGGCGATCGACGAACCGTCGGCGCTGATCCGCTTGCGCGGCGGCGTGTTCAAGCCCGGCGATGCCTATGGCAGCCACGTCGACTCGACCATGCACCACGCCTTCATCGACGTGATCTGGCGCTTCTGAGGACTCTGGCGATGGGCAGCTTGCAGCAGGCGCCCGGCGTTCGCGGGCATGGCGACAAGGCAGACATGACGGGTACGCCCGGCATCGCCCTGCTCCTGCGTCGCGCCCTTGAACCCGCATGCCCCGCGAGCCACTCCGGCGCCCGCAAGGAGACAACGGCCATGAACCGTCATTCGTTACACGCTCTGCCACTCACCGCACTGCTGCTCGGCGGGCTGCTCAGTGCCGGCGCGCCAGCCTGGGCCTTGCCGCCTGCAACCAAGGCCGACGCCAGCTCCGGCCAGGAAAACCCGGCACCGCAGAGCCCGGCCAGCGAACCCGGCCACACCCAGACACTCAAGCAGTCCGGCAACTACACCGTGACCGCGGCGCCCAGCGAACCGCTGCACCTGGATGCGCCGAAGCTGCCCGATCTCTCCGGCTACACCGCCGAGGCCGTGGCGAAGAAGATCGACCGCCGCAAGCACGGCAAGGCCGTGGTCCAGCGCATGGTGCAGCAGCAGCCGCTGAAGGAGTTCACCGGTGGCAAGAACCGCCTTGCCGAGTGGGTGAAGCGCCAGCGCCAGATGCCCCAGGCGATCTTCATCGAAGGTGGCTACGTCAGCCTCGGCGAACTGCTGGGCAAGCTGCCGAAAACCGCACTGGAACAGGTCGAGCCCGGCATCTTCATCGCCCGCCTGCCCATCGTGGTGAGCCAGGGCGCGACGCTGGAAATCGACGGCAAGGTCAAGGAGCTGCGCCTGTCCCAGGATCGCGGCTCGTTCCTGGTCAACGACGGCAAGCTGTTCGTGCGCGATACCAAGGTCACCGCCTGGAACGAAGCGAAGAACGAGCCGGCCTGGTTCAGGACGCCCAACGAGTTCCGCCCCTTCCTGGTCTCCTGGGGCGGAGCCGAGGCTTACCTGGTCAACAGCACGTTCACAAGCTTCGGCTACAACGCCTCGAAGGCCTACGGCATCTCCATCTCGCAGTACAGCCCGGGCATGGACAAGACCATGAAGCGCCCGCGTCCCAAGGGCTGGGTGATCGGCTCGACCTTCATCGACGCCTGGTACGGTTTCTACTGCTACGAGGCCGACGACCTCGTGGTACGCGGCAATACCTACAAGGACAACATCGTCTACGGCATCGACCCGCACGACCGCTCACACCGCCTGATCATCGCCGAGAACATCGTCCACGGGACGAAGAAGAAGCACGGCATCATCGCCTCGCGCGAGGTGAACGACAGTTGGATCTTCCACAACAAGAGCTACGACAACCATCTCTCCGGGATCGTCCTCGACCGTAATTCCGAGCGCAATCTGGTGGCCTACAACGAGGTGTACCGCAACAAGTCCGACGGCATCACCCTCTACGAATCGGGCGACAACCTCATCTACGGCAACCAGGTGCTGGCCAACCGGCGCCACGGCATCCGCGTGCGCAACAGCGTGAACATCCGCCTGTACGAGAACCTGGCCGCGGGCAACCAGCTCATCGGCGTGTACGGCCACATCAAGGACCTCTCCAATACCGACCGCAACATCGACCTCGATCCCTTCGACACCAAGGTTTCTCTGATCGTGGTCGGCGGCAAGCTGGCCGGTAACGGATCGGGCCCGCTGTCGGTGGATTCGCCGCTGTCGCTGGAACTCTACAAGGTGGCCATGCTCGGCCCGACCAAATCCTCCGGCATCTCCTTCAACGGCGTACTGGGCGAGAAGCAGGACCAGATCTTCGACCTGCTGGTGCGCCAGCAGAAGGCCGTGTTGATCGACCCGGTGGAAAGCCAGGCCGAACTGCAGAACTGAGGACGCGCGATCATGAAACGACTGACCAACCACCTGCTTCGCCTGTCGGGTCTCACCGCCGGCCTGCTGCTCGCCCACCAGGGCTGGGCCGCCGATGCGCCGAGCTATACCGCTCAGCCGGCCGCCGGGCTGTGCCCGACCGCCGCCAACGAGGCGGCCTACAACACCAAGTACCTGGGCTTCTTCACCCACCTGGTGCCGGCCCAGGAAGACTGGCTGTTCCGTACCACCTACGACCTGCGCACCGACTTCGGCACCACGCCCGAAGGCTGGCGCGAGCTCAAGCAGTTGCGCGACGAACTCAAGCGCAAGGGCATCGACCTCGTCGTCGTCTACCAGCCCACCCGTGGCCTGGTAAACCGCGAGAAGCTCAACCCGCAGGAAAAGGCCAGCTTCAATTTCGAACTGGCGAAGAAGAACTACCAGGCGACCATCGCCCAGTTCCGCAAGGCGGGCATCTACACCCCGGACTTCTCCCCGCTGTTCGACGAGAAGGAAGAACATCCCTACTACTTCAAGGGCGACCACCACTGGACCCCGTACGGCGCCATGCGCAGCGCGAAGATCGTCGCCCAGACGCTGAAGGAAATCCCCGCCTACAACGACATTCCCAAGAAGGAATTCGAGAGCAAGCGCGTGGGCCTGCTGTCCAAGCTGGGCACCTTCCACAAGGCCGCCGCGCAGCTGTGCGGCAGCAGCTACGCACCGCAGTACGTCGACCGCTTCGAGACCGAGCCGGTGGGCGACTCCGGCGGCGGCGACCTGTTCGGTGAAGGCGGCGATGCGCAGGTAGCACTGGTCGGCACCTCCAACAGCGGCCCGGCATACAACTTCGCCGGCTTCCTCGAAGAGTTCGGCAAGGTCGACATCCTCAACAACGCGGTCTCCGGCGGCGGCTTCGACAGCTCGCTGCTGGCCTACATGAGCAGCAAGGAATTCCACGACAAGCCGCCAAAGATCCTCATCTGGGAATTCGCCACCCACTATGACATGGCGCAGAAGAGCTTCTACCGCCAGGCCATGCCACTGGTGGACAACGGCTGCGCCAACGGCAAGCCGGCGCTGGTACGCAAGGTCAAGCTGCACCCTGGCAGCAACGAAGTGCTGATCAACAGCGGCGCGTTGCCGATCCGCTCGGGCGGCTACACCGCCGATGTCACCTACTCCGACCCCGGCATCCACGAGCTGAAGAACACCATCTGGTACATGAACGGGCGCCGCGAGCAACTGAAGATCGAGCAGTCCAAGGCCGTCGATACCGGCGGACGCTACGTCTTCGAATTGCGCAACGACGAGGACTGGTCGAACCAGCAGTTCCTCTCTCTGGAAATCGAGGCACCGGACGACATGCCGGCGGGCCTGGAGGTCGAGGCCAAGCTCTGCCCGACGCCCGGCGCCAAGTCGGCCTCCGTGGCCGCCAACTGATAGCGGAGGACGAAAGCCATGCCCATCCTACGCAAGATCAAGACTCCCACCATCGCCCGCATCGGCCTGGGTGTCGCTGTGCTCGGCGCCCTATTCGGCGGACAGACGACGCACGCTGCCGACCTCGTACCACCGCCGGGCTACTTCGGCGCCGTGGGCGACAAGGGCAGCAAGAAGGATTCCGATAGCTGCCCGGCCACCCCCACGCCCTATACCGGCAGCCTGGTGTTTACCAGCAAGTACAAGGGCTCGGACTCGGCGCGCGCGACCTTGAATGCGGATGCGGAAAAGGAGTTCCGCAGCCAGATCAAGGACATCACCGACATGGAGCGCGGCACCAGCAAGCTGATCACCCAGTACATGCGCAGCGGCAACAAGGGCGACCTGGACTGCGCGATGAACTGGCTGACGTCCTGGGCTGAAGCCGGCGCGCTGGAAAGCACCGACTACAACCACACCGGCAAGTCCATGCGCAAATGGGCGCTGGGCAGCCTGTCGTCGTCTTACATGCGCCTGAAGTTCTCCAGCAGCCGCCCGCTGGCCAGCTACGGCGAGCAGTCGCGGGAGATCGAGAACTGGTTCAGCACTCTCGGCAGCCAGGTGGTGCGCGACTGGAGCGACCTGCCGCTGAAGAAGATCAACAACCACTCTTACTGGGCCGCCTGGTCAGTGATGTCCACCGCCGTGGTGACCAACCGCCGCGACCTGTTCGACTGGTCCGTGCAGGAGTTCAAGGTCGCCGCCAACCAGGTGGACGCCGATGGCTACCTGCCCAACGAACTCAAGCGCCGCCAGCGCGCCCTGTCGTACCACAACTACTCGCTGCCGCCGCTGACCATGATCGCCGCCTTCGCCCAGGTGAACGGCGTCGACCTGCGCCAGGAAAACAACGGCGCCCTGCAGCGCCTGGCCAACCGCGTGATGGAAGGCGTGGACGACCAGGAAGCCTTCGACGAGAAGACCGGCAACGACCAGGACATGGGCGACCTGAAGGAGAACAGCAAGTTCGCCTGGCTGGAGCCGTACTGCGCGCTCTATAGCTGCGCGCCGAAGACCCAGGACTGGAAGAAGAAGATGGAGCCGTTCAACAGCTTCCGCCTGGGGGGTGAAGTGACCAAGGTTTTCACCCGTCAGGGGACGGGGAGCTGAAGCAGCGCCCGTCCCCGTAGGAGCTTCACGTAGGGCGCATAACCGCTTGCGGTTATCCGCCGAAGGAGCTGGCACCACAGCACGGCGGATAACGCTTCGCGTTATTCGCCCTACCAGAACAGGGAGTCCGCAGTGGCCCCCAACGCCGAAGCCTCGGCGAGAAACACCACCCGACCCACGCAACAAAGACGCGGGCGGGCGCAGCAGATTGAGCAATACCAGGGGAGGAATTGGCGGGTTGCCCCGGCCTTTCCTCAGGGCGTCGAGAAGACGCCGGAAGGGCTGGAGCGGTCCTTGATTTGAAGCTCCAGAGAGAGACGCGGAATGGTCTTTTCCTCCAACGTGTTCCTGTTCCTGTTCCTGCCGATATTCCTCGGCCTGTACTACCTGAGCGGGAACCGCTACCGGAACCTCCTGTTGCTGGTCGCCAGCTACATCTTCTACGCCTGGTGGCGGGTGGACTTCCTCCTGCTGTTCGCCGGCGTCACCGTGTTCAACTACTGGATCGGCCTGCGCATCGGCGCCGCCGGCGTGCGCACCAAGGCCGCGCAGCGCTGGCTGATCCTCGGCGTGATGGTCGACCTCTGCGTGCTGGGCTACTTCAAGTACGCCAACTTCGGCGTGGAGAGCCTCAACGAGATCATCACCTCGCTGGGCATGCAGCCCTTCGTGCTGACCCACATCCTGCTGCCGATCGGCATCAGCTTCTACACCTTCGAGTCGATCAGCTACATCATCGACGTGTACCGCGGCGACACCCCGGCCACGCACAACCTGATCGACTTCGCGGCGTTCGTGGCGATCTTCCCGCACCTGATCGCCGGCCCCGTGCTGCGCTTCCGCGACCTGGTGGACCAGTTCAACCACCGTACCCACACCGTGGACAAGTTCGCCGAAGGCTGTACGCGCTTCATGCAGGGCTTCGTCAAGAAGGTATTCATCGCCGACACCCTGGCGGCGGTGGCCGACCACTGCTTCGCCCTGCAGAACCCCAGCACCGGTGACGCCTGGCTCGGTGCCCTGGCCTATACCGCACAGCTCTACTTCGACTTCTCCGGCTACAGCGACATGGCCATCGGCCTGGGCCTGATGATGGGCTTCCGCTTCATGGAGAATTTCAACCAGCCCTACATCAGCCAGTCCATCACCGAGTTCTGGCGGCGCTGGCACATCAGCCTGTCCACCTGGCTGCGCGACTACCTGTACATCAGCCTGGGCGGCAACCGCGGCACCACCTTCCAGACCTACCGCAACCTGATCCTCACCATGCTGCTGGGCGGCCTGTGGCACGGCGCGAACGTCACCTACATCATCTGGGGCGCCTGGCATGGCGTGTGGCTGGCCATCGAGCGCGCGCTGGGCGTGAACGCGGCTCCGCGCGTGCTCAACCCGCTGAAGTGGGCATTCACCTTCCTGCTGGTGATCGTCGGCTGGGTGATCTTCCGCGCAGAGAACCTGCACGTCGCCTGGCGCATGTACGACGCCATGTTCAGCTTCGGTGACTGGAGCCTTTCCGAACAGGGCCGCGCCAACCTCACCGGCCTGCAAGTCGGCACCCTGATCATCGCCTACCTCGTGCTGGCGTACTTCGGCATCCGCCAGTTCTACAACCAGCCGATGCAGGACAAGGCGCCCAAGGCGGCGGCGAAGGCCGAACAGGTCGAGGCCGATGGCCCGGCCAGCGCCCAGCCGCGCCCACCGGCGGCGGCCCAGGACGATCCGGCGGCCATCGCCTATTCGCCCGGCGGCGCCGCCGTCTACCAGCCGCACTGGATGACCCGCCTGCCGGTGCTGGCGACCCGCCTGGCCCTGCTCCTGCTATTCGCTGCCTCGGTGCTCAAGCTCTCGGCGCAGAGCTACTCGCCGTTCCTCTACTTCCAGTTCTGAGCGAGGCCCGACCATGCCAGTAGATACCAAGAGAATCGCCAAACCTCTCCAGTACGCCTACATCGCCGCATTCGGCGGCCTGCTGCTGGGCCTTTCCGGGTGGTCGCTGAAGTCCTTCCCGAGCTTCTCCGCCGCCGAGGGCACCACCGTGCTCAACGGCAAGCTGGCCCACGCCTTCGAAGGCCACTACGACGACCAATTCCCCATCAAGCGCCTGGGCACCAACCTCTGGGCCGCGCTGGACTACACCGTCTTCGACGAAGGCCGGCCCGGCGTGGTGATCGGCAAGGACGGCTGGCTGTTCACCGACGAAGAGTTCAAGCCCGAACCCAGCGCCAGCCAGCTCGAAGACAACTGGGCGCTGGTGCGCGGCGTGCAGCAGGAGCTGGAGCGCCGTGGCGTTAAGCTGGTGCTGGCGATCATCCCGGCCAAGACCCGCCTCTACCCCGAATACCTCGGCAAGGAACAGCCGGCGACCCTGCACGCGACGCTCTATGCCGACTTCCTCCAGCGCGCCCGCCAGGCCGGCATGGCAGCACCGGAACTGCTGGAAACCCTGGAACGCGCCAAGGACAACGGCCAGGTATTCCTGCGCACCGACACTCACTGGACCCCACTGGGCGCCGAAGCCGTGGCCCAGCGCCTGGGCGAGAGCATCCGCAACGGCCAGGGCGCCGACCTGCCCGTCCAGGCATTCGTGACCGAAGCCGGCAAGACCGGGCAGCACAAGGGAGACCTGCTGACCTTCCTGCCGCTGGACCCGCTGTTCACCAGCCTGCTGCCGCCCCAGGACCAGTTGCAGCAACGCCAGACCCATCCCGCCGAGGAAGCGGCCCCTGCGGCCGACGGCGACCTCTTCGGCGACAGCGCCCAGCCGCAGGTGGCGCTGGTCGGCACCAGTTACAGCGCCAACCCGAACTGGAACTTCGCCGGCGCGCTGAAGCAGGCGCTATCGGCGGATGTCATCAACTACGCCAAGGAAGGCAAAGGTCCGCTGGAACCGATGCTCGAACTCCTCCAGGACGAAGGCTTCAAGCGAAAGCCCGCGCGGCTTCTGGTCTGGGAATTCCCCGAACGCTACCTGCCGATGCACAGCGACCTCAGCCAGTTCAACCAGGACTGGCTGGCGCAACTGCGCGCGGAGGGCAACCGAGACGAACGCCTGGCCGCCAACCAGGCCGGTCATTGATCGCAACATCCACGGCGCATCGCGCGCCGGAACTGGGCACCTGCCGTGCCCATACGAGAGAAAAGACGGAGGTACCACACCATGAACCGACTGACCATTCGCACCCTGACGTCGTCCGCCCTCGCCCTCGCCCTGGGCAGTGCATCCCTCGGCGCCTTCGCCGGCGGTGAAGGCGCGCTCTACGGGCCGCAGGCACCCAAGGGCTCGGCCTTCGTGCGGGCCTACAACGCAGGCAGCTCCGAGCTGTCGGTCGCGGTTGGCAATGCCACTCTGAACGACGTCTCGCCGCTGGGGTCCAGCGACTTCAAGTTCCTTCCGCCGGGCAACTACACCGCCAAGGTCGGCAGCCAGAGCCTGCCGGTGAAGCTCGACCCGGATGCCTACTACACCCTCGTCAGCCAACCCGGCGGCCAGCCGCGCCTGGTGCCCGAGCCGCCGTTCCGCAACAAGCAGAAGGCCCTGGTCCGCGTGCAGAACCTCAGCGGCAAGGCACTGACCCTCAAGACCGCCGACGGCAAGACCGAAGTGGTCAGCAATGTCGCCCCGCAGACCCACGGCGACCGCGAGATCAACCCGGTGAAAGTGAACCTGGCGCTGTTCGACGGCGCGAAGAAAGTCAGCGATCTCAAGCCAGTCACCCTGGAGCGCGGCGAAGTGGTCTGCCTCTACATCACCGGCGAGGGCGCCAAGCTGAACCCGGTGTGGGTCAAGCGTCCGGTGAAGGCGGACTGATCCAAGCCTACGGGAGCGGCACCGCAGTACGCCCCCCGAGAGAACAACAAGACCGGCCCCACACCGGCAGCAAGACCCGTGCACCGCAACCACGGCATGCACAGGAGAGGTCACCCAAACGGTACGCCGGTCCGCATGAAGCGGTCCGGCCCACAGTACGCAAACGCTTTAGGAGAAACCCGATGATCCCAGTAATCCTTTCCGGTGGCAGCGGCTCGCGACTCTGGCCTCTTTCCCGCAAGCAGTATCCCAAACAGTTCCTCGCTCTTACCGGCGAGCACACCCTGTTCCAGCAGACCCTCGAACGCCTGGTCTTCGACGGCATGGAAGCGCCGGTAGTGGTCAGCAACCTGGAACACCGCTTCATCGTCCAGGAGCAGCTTGAAGCGCTGAGCCTCAAGACCCAGTCGATCCTGCTCGAACCCTTCGGCCGCAACACCGCGCCGGCGGTGGCCATCGCCGCCATGAAGCTCATCGCCGAAGGCCGCGACGAACTGCTGCTGATCCTCCCTGCCGACCACGTGATCGAAGACCAGCGCGCCTTCCAGCGCGCCCTGGCGCTAGCCACCAACGCCGCCGAACGGGGTGAAATGGTGCTCTTCGGCGTCCCCGCCGACCGTCCCGAAACCGGCTACGGCTACATCAAGTCCGGCGACGAGCGCGGGCTGCCCGAGGGCGTGATCCGCGTCGAGCGCTTCGTCGAGAAACCCGATGAGGCGCGCGCCCGGCAGTTCGTCGAGGACGGCGGCTACTTCTGGAACAGCGGCATGTTCCTGTTCCGCGCCAGCCGCTACCTGGAAGAGCTCAAGAAACACGACACCGACATCTACGACACCTGCCTGCTGGCCCTGGAGCGCAGCCAGCGCGACGGCGAACTGGTCAGTATCGACCCGGCCACCTTCGAGTGCTGCCCGGACAATTCCATCGACTACGCGGTGATGGAGAAGACCCGCCGGGCCTGTGTGGT
This sequence comes from Pseudomonas triclosanedens, assembly GCF_026686735.1. NCBI lineage: Bacteria > Pseudomonadati > Pseudomonadota > Gammaproteobacteria > Pseudomonadales > Pseudomonadaceae > Pseudomonas > Pseudomonas triclosanedens. The sequence continues at coordinate 4,889,218 of NZ_CP113432.1, forward strand.
GCCGCTGGCCGCCGGCTGGAACGACGTGGGTAGCTGGTCGTCGATCTGGGAAGTCCACGACAAGGACGCCGACGGCAACGTCACCGTGGGCGACGTGGTAGTGCACGACAGCCACAACTGCCTGGTGCACGGCAACGGCAAGCTGGTGTCGGTGGTGGGCCTGGAAGACATAGTCGTGGTCGAGACCAAGGACGCCATGATGATCGCCCACAAGGACCGTGTGCAGGACGTGAAGAAGGTGGTCAACCAGCTCGACGCCGCCGGGCGCAGCGAGACCCAGAACCACTGCCAGGTCTACCGCCCGTGGGGTTCCTACGACTCGGTGGACATGGGCGGCCGCTTCCAGGTCAAGCACATCACCGTCAAGCCCGGCGCGCGTCTTTCGCTGCAGATGCACCACCATCGCGCAGAGCACTGGATCGTCGTCTCCGGCACGGCCCAGGTGACCTGTGACGACAAGACCTTCCTGCTCACCGAAAACCAGTCCACCTATATCCCGATCGCCTCGGTCCACCGCCTGGCCAACCCGGGCAAGATCCCGCTGGAGATCATCGAGGTGCAATCGGGCAGCTACCTGGGAGAAGACGATATCGAACGTCTGGAAGACGTCTACGGCCGCACCACGGAAACCGTGGAGCTGCGCGCAGTGGTTCGCTGAACCTGGCGCTTCCCCCATCGGCGCCAAAGCCCCCGTATCCTGTGGTACGGGGGGCTTTTTTATCCTCGTCTGCCCACGCTCCACATCAACCCGCTCCAGCCCGCCGCCTGCTAAGGTAGTGCTCCATACCCGCCATGGAGCGTTCCATGCTGTACGGCATCCTGCTGATCGTCACCTGGGTCGTCCTGCTGATCCGCTACCCCTCCCGCGCCCTGCCGATTTCCGGCGCCGGGCTGGTTGGCCTGGCCGTGGTGATCGCCCTCGCCATCTGGCAGGACAGCAGCGACGCCCGCCAGTTGCAGCATCTGGAACTGCGCATCGCCTACCAGCCCGAGCAATGCGCCCCCGGCCGCCCCCTGGCTATCAGCCTGCGAAACGGGGCCTCGCGCCCGTTGCTGGAACTGCGCTGGAAGGTCGCCGCCTACCGTCCCGGCGACACCACCGACCTCGCCGAAAACCTCTACGAAGCCCCACGCTACCGTGGTCCCGGCGCACTCCTGCCAGGCGATGCGTGGAGCGACTGCCTGCCGCTGCCGCCGCTGCGCCCCGGCTATCGCGCCAGCACCCTGGAGTTCCGCGCCGAGCGGGTAGACGGCCGCTTCGGCAACTGAGATTCACCTGCCCGGCGCAATCTTGTACGGTAGTGCCGCCCCCTGCCCAAGGAATCCCACGTCATGTCCCAGCCCGTCGTGCTCATCACCGGTTGCTCCAGCGGTATCGGCCGCGCTCTCGCCGAGGTGTTCCAGGGAGCGGGGTATCAGGTCTGGGCCACTGCCCGCCGCGACGAGGATGTCGCCGCCCTCGATCAGGCTGGCTTTCGCGGTGTGCTGCTGGACGTCAACGACGAAGCCGCCGTGGAACGTCTCGCCGAACAGGTGCAGCGCGAGGCCGGCGGCCTGGATGTGCTGGTCAATAACGCCGGTTACGGCGCGATGGGTCCGTTGCTGGACGGCGGCAGCGTGGCGATCCGCAAGCAGTTCGAGACCAACGTGTTCGCCGTGGTCGGCATGACCCGAGCGCTATTCCCGGCCCTGCGCGCCCGGCGCGGGCTGGTGGTGAACATCGGCAGCGTGTCGGGCGTGCTGGTCACGCCCTTCGCCGGCGCCTACTGCGCCTCCAAGGCGGCGGTGCATGCGCTCAACGACGCGCTGCGCCTGGAGCTGGCCCCGTTCGGCATCGACGTGATGGAAGTGCAGCCCGGCGCCATTGCCTCCAACTTCGGCGCCAACGCCAGCCGCGAGATGTCCGCCGTGATCAGTGAAAGCTCCGCATGGTGGCCGCTGCGCACATTCATCCAGGCGCGCGCCGCCGCGTCCCAGGACAACCCCACACCCGCCAGCGATTTCGCCCGCCAGCTACTGGCCGCCGTGCAGCGCTCGCCCCGTCCGCGTCTGGTGCGCATCGGCAACGGCAGCCGCGCCCTGCCGCTGCTCGCGCGCTGGATGCCGACCGGGCTTATGGACAAGGTGCTGAAGAAACGCTTCGGGCTGAACGGACAACTCTGATGACCTATCGCATCCGCTACCTGGCCGTGGCTGGCATCCTCGCCGCGTTCTTGCTCAACGTGGTGGCGCGCGGGCTATTGCGGGTAGGCGGGGTGCCTGCGACGCTGCTGGTGGCGGCGGCAATCGCGGCTGCGATGGCTTTCTGGTTCGCCCGCAGCCAGAAGCGCCTGGCCGAAACCGGCGAGCGCTGGCGGCTCACCGCGCTGTATGGCGGCGCATTGGCGGTGCTGTACCTGCTCCTGGTGGGAATGGCGGCATGGAAGAACACGCCAAGCCCCGCCGCGCTGCTGATCTATTTTCTCAACTACCTGTGCTACCCGCTGAGCGTCTGGTGGTTCTTCCGCCCCGGCGTCCTGGTCCGGTTCCTGCCCAAGGATGCCCGCTGAGGCACCTTCACATTTTCTTCACACTCATTTCATCAGGGCACAACCCCGCGCCGCCTATGGTGGCGCGGACCTTTCGAGGAGTGCCTATGTCCTTCCCCCGCATCCTGCGTGCCGCCGTACTGATGATCAGCCTCGGTGCCCCGCTCGCCTTCGCCGCCGGCGAAGCGCCGTCCGACTGGGCCAAGCCTGTGGACAAGTCGTTCAACCTCTACCAGATGTCGCCGACCCTGTACCGCAGCGCCCTGCCCAACAGCCAGAACCTGCCGCTGCTAGAACAGCTCAAGGTGAAAACCGTCGTCAGCTTCATCAAGGACGACGACAAGACCTGGGTTGGCGACCAGCCGATCAACGTGGTGAGCTTCCCCACCCACGCCGACCGCGTCGACGATGCCGACGTGCTGAAGGTCCTGCGCATTCTCCAGCAGGCCGAGCTGCAAGGCCCGGTACTGATGCACTGCAAGCACGGGCGTGACCGTACCGGCCTGTTCGCCGCCATGTACCGCACTGTGGTCGAGGGCTGGAGCAAGGAAGACGCGCTGAAGGAAATGACTCAGGGCGGCTTCGGCACCGAAGACGACATGACCGACGCCATCGCCTACGTGCAGAAGGCCGACGTGAACAAACTGCGCGAAGCCCTGGCCAGCGGTAATTGCAGCACCACCGTCTTCTCCAGTTGCCACCTCAAGGAGTGGCTGGTGAGCACCTTCAACGAAGAGCGCCCGCCGCACCTCGGCCACTGAGATCGTCACCGGTCATGCGAGTGCGGTAGGTTAGGAGACTCACCTACCCGCTCGACAGGCTCTCCATGACCTCCTCCCGCTTCAGCGCTGTCACCCACACCCGCTACATCGACCACGCCGGCCTGGATACCTTCTGCGCCGATTACGACGGTTTCCTGCTCGACCTCTGGGGTGTGCTGATCGATGGCGTCGAGGTCTTCCCCGGTGCCCTCGACTGGCTCGCCCGCCGCGCCGCCGAAGGCAAGCCGGTGTGGTTCCTGAGCAACGCCTCGCGCAGCGTTCCTGAAATGGCCGACACCCTGGTGCGCCTGGGCGTCGCCCGCGAGCTGTTCGCCGGCATCACCACCTCCGGCCAACTGGCCATCGATGCCTTCACCCACGAACGCGAATTCCAGCGCGGCGGCATCTACACCGTCGGCGTGGGCGATGCGCTGACCACCTGGCCTGCGGAAATCCGCGAGCGCTTCTGCGACGACATCCACGCCGCCTCGCTGATCCTCGGCGTTGGCAGCTTCCCGCAGGACGAACTGGAAGAACGCTTCGCGCCACTGCGCGGTGCCACCGACAAGCCGTTCCTGTGCGCCAACCCCGACCGCGTGGTGGTTTCCGGCGGTGAGACAGTGTTCGGTGCCGGCCGCCTCGCCGAAGCCTTCGCCGAGGAAGGCGGCCGTGTGCACTGGTACGGCAAGCCGGACCCTGCGGCCTTCCGCATCGCCCAGAGGCAACTGGAAGCACGTGGCGCGGCGCATATCCTGTTCGTTGGCGACTCGCTGGTAACCGACGTGCCGGGAGCGCTGGCAGCGCGCATCGATACCCTCTGGCTGGCCGCCACCGGTATCCACCGCCAGGCACTCGGCGTGCCGTTCAATGGCGAGCTGGACCCGGTGAAAACCAACGCGCTGCTCGACGGCTACCCTATTCGACCGCACTTTGCCGCGCCGGGGCTGGTCTGAAGTCAGGACACCGGCCTGAACCCGATTGCCCATGAACGAGATGATCGACCTGTTGCAGTGGCCAGCCATGCTGGTCACCATCCTCGCCGCCTGGCTCGTCGGCTCCCGCGACCGAAGGCGACGCAAAGCCGGCTTCTGGGTATTCCTCGCCAGCAACGCGCTGTGGATAGCCTGGGGTATTCCCGTCAAAGCCTACGCACTGGTGACGCTTCAGTTATGCCTGGCGGCGATGAACATTCGCGGCAGCTACAAGAACCGGCGGCGCGAACACACCGGATAATGAACAGCCCATGACGCGCAGCCCGCAGGATCGGTAGTGCGAAACGCTAGCTCCTGCAGGTGCAGAATGATCGGAGTTGGGGGCTTGCGAGCGAGCAGCTCCGGCAAGGAAGCTGCCCCGCACGCCAAATGAGAACGGGAGCCGAAGCTCCCGTTTTCATCGAACCTACCGAATCACTGCGGCGCAGCCGCTCCGTCCGAGCGTTCAGCGTCACGGCTCTCCGGGTTGACGATCACGGTGGCGGTGATGCCCGCCGCCAGCAGCACGCCGTCCGGCACTTCGTCGATGTGGATGCGCACCGGCACGCGCTGGGCCAGGCGTACCCAGTTGAAGGTCGGGTTCACGTCGGCCACCAGTTCTCGGCTTTCCGGGTTGTCGCGGTCGTAAATGGCACGAGCGATGCTCTCGACATGGCCTTTCAGGCGCTCGCCGCTCATCAGTTGCAGCTCCGCCGGATCGCCCACGCGGATGTGCGGCAACTTGGTTTCCTCGAAGTAGCCGTAGATCCAGTAGGAGTTCTCGTCGACCACCGCCATCTTCGCATCGCCCACACGGGCGTAGTCGCCACGGTGCACGTTGAGGTTGGTCACGTAGCCATCCACCGATGCGCGCACCTGGGTGCGTTCCAGGTTCAGCTTGGCGGCATCCAGCGCGGCCAGGGCCTGCTCGTAGTCGGCCTCGGAGGCGGCGGCGGTATTGCTGGCGTCGTCCAGGCTCTCGCGCGAGACGACTTCCTCATCCATCGCCCGGCGGCGCTTGGCGTTGAGCTGGCGCATCTGCAGGGTGGCCTTGCGCGAGGCGACCAGCGCTTCGGCCTGCTTCACGGCAATGCGGTAGTGATCGGGGTCGATCTGCATCAGCAGGTCGCCTTTCTTCACCCGCTGGTTATCGCGCACCGGCACGTCGACCACCACGCCGGAAACGTCGGCGGCGACGTTGATGATGTCGGCGCGCACCCGGCCGTCGCGGGTCCAGGGCGTATCCATGTAGTTCACCCAGAGGGCGCGTCCGATCAACGCGGCGACCGCCAGGATGATCAGGGTCGCCAACAGGCTGATGATGGATTTGAGGGTCATTGCTGCACGCTCGTTACTTGTAAATAGTGAGGGATAGCCCGCCAAACAGGCAGGCGAACAGGCACACGCGGAATAGCGCCGGATGCCAGGTGAAACGGTACAGGCCGATGGACGCAAAGATCCGGTCGATGCCCCAGCAGAGCACCGCGGCAACGATGAACATCAGGGTCAGGGTCGGCATGTAGACCCCGTGGAATGCGATCTCGCGGGGCAGGTCAGGCAACATGGATGGCATTTCCTGAAGTCGGTTCGGTATCGCGCAGCGGCGACTGCGGATCGAGCAGTGTGCTGCGGATGAAATGCAGGTAGCTGAGCACGCGGCGCAGCGGCGAGCTTTCGAAGTCCGGGGCGCGCGGCTCGTCGGTGCCCTTCACGCAGTCGATGGCCTGCTGCACGGCGGCCAGCGCGCGCTCGCGGTTGGCTTCGCCGGGCTGCACGAACAGGCGGATCAGCGCACGGCCCATCGCCCGGATGGACTGCCGCCAGGGTGTCGACTCGGCATAGCAGGGCTCGTCGGGCAGCGCTTCCTGTTCGGCACGCAGCTCGATGATGGCGTGCCCCACCTCCAGCACCACGAAGGTCCAGCGCAGCAGCCGGCGCTGCATCTGCGGGCTGCGCGCGGCAAGGCCGTAGGCCTGGTTGAGCAGGTCGCGGGTGCCGCTCTCGAAGGACGAAACCAGGCCGTCGAGGCGGCCACTGATGGCCTCCACCACACGCAGGCGCAGGTCCCTTTCCAGGCGACGCCACAGCCACGCGCTGGTCGGCGGCATGATCACCGCGGCCACCACCGCCGCCAGGCTTTGCGATAACACCAGGGCGATGTACTCGTTGAGCATGCGCCCCGGATCGTAGACGGTCAGGTTCGCCGGGATCGCGCCGAAGCTGAAGAACACCAGCAGGCCCAGGCCGTAGCCGGCGTAACTGGGCTTGGTCGAGAAGTACGCTCCCACCGCGAACACCGGCGCCAGGGCGAAGGCCAGCAGCGCGAAGCCGTCGAGGTGCGGGAACACGAAGAAGGTCTCGGAAAAGCCGAGGATCGCCGCGATGAAGGTCCCCACGGCCATCTGCATCGCCATCTTCGCCGGGTCCGGCGCGGCCGAGACCAGCGCGGCAACGGCAGCGGCATTGAGCACGAAGGTGCTGCCGCTGGGCCAGGCGGTCTCGATCCAGAAGATGCCGAATACCAGTACCATCAGCGCGGTACGGCCGCCGGCGACCAGCGAGGCTACCAGGTTGGCCTTGGCCGAGAAGCCGTGCTTCCAGTTCTCCCGCTCGTGCTTGTGGGCGGCCAGGGAGGCGTGGGTCTGGGCGTAGTTGTAGAGGTCGTCGGCAAGTCGATAGAGCAGCTCGCCGGCAGTGTTGTAGTCCAGCAACGCAGCCTCGTCGTCCTGCTCGGCGAGCAGTTGCGCGCGGCCACTGCGGATACGCTGCATCATCCGCGAGCGATGGCTTTCGAGCTGCGTGGCGAGTAGCTCCGCGTCACGGTCGGTCACCGACTGGTCGCGCCACGGGCCGAGCACCTGGGCGAGTTCGTCCAGGCACGGCTGCAACGCCCGCAGCACTTCCTTGGCCTGCTGCGCACGCAGACGCGAGAGCAACTGATGCAAGGCGTGGTAGCGCGTGGTCAGTACCATGAACTCGTTGTTCAGGCGCGACAGGCGGCCGGAACGCAGGCGCATATGCGGGTCTTCGAAACTGGTGACGCTGCGCAGCGCCTCCAGGCCCACGGCCTGGGCGGCGAAGGCCACGTTGGCCGCCTCGAACTTCGGTCGTTCGCCCCCGCCGAGGTTGTTCAGCACGAAGCCGGCGAAGGCGCCGAAACGCTGGTACAGCGCGTTGCGCATGGCAGTACTGGATGTCTGCGGGAATAGCGTGGCGCTCACCACCATCGAACAGAGAATGCCGAGGCTGATTTCCAGTACCCGCCAGACCGCCGACATGAAGGCCGCCTCAGGGTGCAGCGTGGCTGGCAGGCCGATCAGCGTCGCGGTATAGCCGGCGAGCACGCAAGCGTAGGAACGGAAGTCGCGGTAGCGCGCGGCGCCGACGGTGCACAGGCCGATCCACAACGCCGAGACCAGCAGGAACAGCTCGCGCTGCTGGGCGAAGATGGCGATCAGCGCGACCATCACGGTCAGGCCGACGACACTGCCGAGAATCCGGTAGAAGCTTTTGGCGAACACCTGGCCGCTCTGCGGCTGCATGACGATGAACACGGTGATGGTCGCCGTGCTCGGCTGCGGCAGTTCCAGGCGCATTGCCAGCCACAGGGTCAGCAGCGACGCGAGCAGCACCTTGGCGATGTAGATCCAGGTGACGCCATCGCTACGCGCCCAGTCCAGCACCGCGCGGCGCAGCGCCTCGAGCGGCGCTGTCCGGCCGGGCCTGAACAACTGTTCGTTGCCCGCCATCTCAGCGCTCGCCCACCGCACGGACGTCGACGGTCTCGGGAACCATCTTGTGTTCCTTCGGACCTTCCTTCACATCCATCAGGCCGCCACCGAGGGCGACCACCAGGCCGGCATGGGTGGCCAGGCGAGCGGCGCGAACCTGCTGCTCGACCAGTTGCTGCTGGAACAACCGGGTCTGCGCGTTGAGCACGTTGAGATAGTCGGTCAGGCCGCCACGGTACGCCTTGGTGGCAATGTCGTAGGTACGCTGGGCCGAAGCCACGGACTTGGCGGCGAAGCCTTCCTGCAGCTCCATCGAGTGCATGCGGATCAACTGGTCGGAGATGCCCTTGAGCGCGTTGACCAGGGTCTGGTTGTACTGCGCCACGGCGGCGTCGTAGCCGGCCGACTCCTGGCCGAGCTGGGAGCGGCGGCGACCGCCATCGAAGATCGGCAACGAAACGGCCGGGCCGACGCCATAGGTGAACTTCTCGGCGTTGAGGAACTCCAGCACCCCGCCGCCTACCGCGCTGTAGCCGATGCTCGCGATCAGGTCGACGTTGGGGTAGAACTCGGCGCGGGCGACATCCACGCCCTTGGCCTGGGCCGCGACCTTCCAGCGGGCGGCGACCACGTCCGGACGATGACCGAGCAGCTCCATCGGCACCTTGCTGGGCAGCCCCGGGCCTTCGGTGAGTTTCAGGCTCGGACGCTGGATGGAGGCGCCAGCGCCCGGCCCCTTGCCGGCCAGCGCCGCGATCTGGTTGCGGGTCAGTTGGATGGCCTCGTCCACTGCCTCGATCTTGCGCTCGGTTTCCGGCAGCGGGACTTCCGCCTGGCTGACTTCGAAATGAGTGCCGATGCCACCGGCCAGACGGCGCTGGGCCAGCGCAAGGATGCCTTCCTGCTGCTTGAGCATGGCCTTGCCGATATCCAGCTCGGCGTATTGCAGCGACAACTGGATATAGGCGCGGACGATGTTGCTCTCCAGCTCCAGTTGGGCCATGCGCGCTTCGGCGGCGGTCATCTTGGCGATGTTCAGATAGCGCTCGGTGTTGCTGCGCTCGCGCCCCCACAGGTCCAGCGAATAGCTGAAGCCCAGCGCGGCATTGTTGTTGAACGTGGTGGTGTCGGCCAGGTCGCCCGGGCCGTAGAAGTAGTCGGTCGGCCAGCGGTGACGGGTCAGCGAGGCGTCGACGCCGATCTGCGGCGACTCGGCGGATTCGGCGATCCCGGCCATCGACATGGCCATGCGTACCCGGGCTTCGGCCTGGGCCAGCGTCGGGCTGCCCTCCAGCGCGGTCTTCACCCAGGCATTCAACTGCGGATCGCCATAGGCGCGCCACCACTGCTCGGCGGGCCAGCCGGCTTCGCGGTTGGCGTGCTCGATAGCGGCGTCGGTGGCCAGTTCGGCGTCGCCCAGACGCTGCTCCTGCGGGGCGATACCATTGGTACTGATACATCCGGCGATTGTTGAAAAAATGACAAAGGAGCCGACGAACGTCAGTCCTTTCATGAGGTGACGCGACACGATGAGGGTCCTGGAAGGTGATCTTGCTATCAGCGAAGGGTAGCCGCCAAAGCCAATTGCGGCGATTGAATTCTAGGGATGCGGAAGGGAACGGATAAGTCGGCTGATTTGCGATTGTTTGTTACCGATAATGAAACAATATGTTTCTCCATCCATGTGACAATACGCCTCTCCCACTGACGAGGCCCCAATGGACACATTGCAGACCATGCGTGCGTTCGTCTGCGTCGCGGAAACCGGCAGTTTCACTGCCGCCGCGCAGCAGCTGAACACCACCACCGCCTACGTTTCGCGGGCCGTGGCCAATCTGGAGTCGCACCTCCAGACTCGCCTGCTCAATCGCACCACCCGGCGCATCGCCCTGACCGAAGCCGGCCAGCGCTACCTGCTGCGCTGCGAGCAGATCCTCGCCTATGTCGAGGAAGCGGAGGCCGAGGCCAGCGACGCCCACGCGCGCCCTGCCGGACGCCTGCGAGTCCACTCCATGACCGGCATCGGCCAGCACTATGTGATCCGCGCCATCGCCCACTATCGCCAGCAGCACCCGGAAGTCACCTTCGAACTGACGATGGCCAACCGAGTGCCCGACCTGCTCGACGAAGGCTTCGACGTGGCCATCGTGGTCGCCTCCGAACTGCCCGACTCGGGGCTGGTCTCGCAGCGCATCGGCGAGACCTACAGCATCCTCTGCGCATCGCCCGACTACCTGGCCCGCCGTGGCGCACCGAAAACGCCGTCGGACCTGATCGAGCACGACTGCCTGCGCCTGATCAGCCCCGTCCTGCCGCTGGACAAGTGGCTGTTCGACGGCCCCAACGGCCAGGAAATGATCACCCTCGGCCCATCCCCCTTCCAGGTGAACGTGGGCGACGCCATGACCGAGGCGATCAGCTCCGGCATGGGCATCAGCGCCCTGCCCGTGTACTCGGCGATCGATGGCCTGCGCGACGGCTCCCTGGTACGTGTGCTGCCGCACTACAAGCTGCAGTTGCTCAACGTCTACGCCCTCTACCCATCGCGGCAATACCTCGACGCCAAGATCAAAACCTGGGTCGCCTACCTGCGGGAGAACCTCCCCGGCGTGCTACAGGCCGATGGCGCGGGCATTGCCAACGTCACCTCCTGACCTTCGATCCGGCGTTTCGCGGGCAAGCTCGAAGCAACTTCGCCCCGGTGCGAACGAGCCTGCCCGCAAGCTCGCCATGCCTGTGCGCTCCAGTCCCCCGACGTTCGGTAATCGCCCGACGCACACGCCGGCCTTGCGCCGCGCCAGTTCGGCGATGGTAGGGTAGGCTTCCCGATTTCCTGCAGTCCGAGCACCATGAAAAAGAACGTCTTCGTCTTCAGCCGCCTTGCCCCGGAACATCTCGACCGTCTGCGCAGCCAGTTCAACGTCACCGTGCTCGACCCCAAGCAGGGCGACGTGGATGCGCAACTCGCCGCCGCCCTGCCGACCGCCCACGGCATGATCGGCGTTGGTCGCCCGCTGGGCGAGAAGCAACTGGCACAGGCCGGCATGCTCGAAGTGATCTCCAGCGTCTCGGTCGGCTACGACAACTACGACCTGAACTACCTGAACCAGCGTGGCATCCCACTCACCAACACCCCGGACGTGCTCACCGAAACCACCGCCGACCTCGGTTTCGCACTGATCATGGCCACTGCCCGGCGCACCGCCGAGCTGGACGCCTGGACCAAGGCCGGCCAGTGGAAGCGTACCGTGGGCACCCCTCAGTTCGGCGTCGATGTGTACGGCAAGAAACTCGGTATCATCGGCCTGGGCCGTATCGGCGCGGCCATCGCCCGAAGGGGTCGTTTCGGTTTCAGCATGGACGTGCTCTACCACGGCAACAGCCGCAAGCCGGAACTGGAGCAGGAACTGGGCGCGCGCTTCTGCGGCTTCGACGAACTGCTGGGCGAGGCGGACTTCGTCTGCGTGGTGGTGCCGCTCTCCGATGCCACCCGCAAGCTCATCGGCCAGCGAGAACTGGAACTGATGAAGCCCAGCGGCATCCTGATCAACATCGCCCGGGGCCAGGTGATCGACGAAGCCGCGCTGGTGCAGGCCCTGCAGGAAAAACGCATTCTCGCTGCCGGCCTGGACGTCTACGAGAAGGAGCCGCTGGCCGAATCGCCGCTGTTCGCCTTGCCCAACGCCGTGACCCTGCCGCATATCGGCTCCGCCACCTTCGAAACCCGCCGGGCGATGGCTGAGTGCGCGCTGGACAACTTCGAAGCCGCCCTGCGCGGGGAGCGTCCCAAGAACCTGGTCAACCCGCAGACCTGGAAGGCCTGATCCGCCGCGATCTTGCGCGGGGTTGGCAGCCCCCGCGCGCGGCTCGCCGGGGTCGCTCCGCGCCCTCCAAATACGCCAGCCTCATGCCCGAGCCGGTTGCACAATCGGCCTGGGCTTGCGGAACACCAGCACGTTGCCCGCCATCACCAGCCCCAGCCCGGCCAGCGCCGGCAACGTCCACTGGTAGCCTTCGACGAAGGCGGAAACGTTCAGCGCGACCACCGGGAACAGCACGGTGCAATAGGCGGCGCGCTCCGGCCCCATGCGGCCGACGAGGGTGAGGTAGGCGGTGAAGCCGATCACCGAGCCGGGAATGGCGAGGTAGAGCAGCGAGCCGACGTACTGCACGCTCGTATCGAAAGTCAGCGGCACTCCCTGTACGAGGCAGATCGCCAGGAGGATCAGCGAGCCGTAGAGCATGCCCCAGGCATTGGTGGACAACGGGCGCAGGCCGGCCTTCTGCTGCAGGCTCGACAGCAGGTTGCCGGCGGAGAAGCTGAGCGTGCCGGCCAGCGCCAGGCCCAGCCCGTAGTAGGTTTCGGCGCCAGCGCTATGTCTGGAGAGCTCGGGCCAGAACAGCAGGACCAGCCCCAGCAGCCCCAGAGTGCCGCCGCCCAGGACGTTCGGAGCGATGCGCTGGCCAAAGAAGATTCGCGCGTTGAGCGCATTCCAGAGGGTCGCGGTAGAGAAGACCACGGCGATCAGCCCGCTGGGGATCCATTGGCTGGCGGTGTAGAAGCACAGGAAGTTGATGCAGAACAGGCTCACGCCCTGCGCAAGGCAGATGGCCTGACCGCGCCGCCCCAGCGGTTGCAGCCTGCGGCTGAGCAGGAGGATGGCGAACAGCACCAGCGCCGCGAGGCTGAAGCGGTAGGCGATGGACAGCGGGATGCCGACGACACCGACCTGTAGCTTGATGGCGATCCAGGTGGTGCCCCAGATGAGCACGGTGAGCAGATAGAGCGACAGGTTCATGACGACCTCCGGGCAGTACCCGGCCAGTCTCCCGGCGGCGCCCGTGGCCGGCTTGCAGATTCTTGCGCTTATTGCGGCGACCGGGCTGGAAACTCGCGCCCGCGACGGTAGAGTAGGCACAAAGAGGAATGCACCATGTCCGCCATCCAGCAACTCGAAGTCTTCCAGTCGATGAGTGCCTCGCCGAACGCCCGTCTCGAGCGTTGCGCCGGGCTGGGCGACGGGCTGTCCGCAGCGATCTGGAGCAATAGCCACGATGCGCGCGACTACCACGCACCCAGCCACCACACGCTGTCGTGCTACCTGAACGATGGCACCGGGACCTTCCGCCGCGGCGCGCCGGGCAACAAGGGGGCGCCGGACAAGCTCTGCGTAATGCCCGCGGGCTCGGAGGCGAACTGGATCGTCAACGGCAACATCCGCCTGGCACATTTGTACATCGGCAATGAACAGTTCGCGCTGGGCTGCATCCGCCTGCTGGACCGCGAGCCGCGCGAACTGCAATTGCACGAACGGACATTCCTCGACGATCCGCAGCAGGCCGCGCGCTTTCGGCAACTGGTGAAGCTGGAATGGCACGAGCCGGGCGAGCGCATACGCACCAGTACGCTGGCCCACGATCTGATCGACCACCTGCTGCTCAACCAGGTCGGCCTGCGCAATGGGCTGCGGCTCAAGGGTGGGCTGGCGCCGGCGATGCGACGGCGGGTGGCCGACTACATCGAACAGCGGCTGGACCAGCCATTGTCGCTGGGCGAACTGGCCTCGCAGACGGCGCTGTCGGAGTACCACTTCGCGCGGATGTTCCGCGAGAGCTTCGGCATGCCTCCGCACCAGTACGTGCTGGCCCGCCGCGTGGCGCTGGCGCAGCAACTGCTGCGCAACACCAGCCAGCCGCTGAGCCAGGTGGCGCTGGCCTGCGGGTTCTCCAGCGCCAGCCATTTCGCCAACCGCTTCCGCTCGGTGGTGGGCGGGACACCGGGGGAATATCGGGCGGCGTTCGAGGAGTGAGTGGCTTTGCTCTTCGTAGGGCGAATAACGCCTTTGGCGTTATCGCCGTCTCGTACGGCGTTTCTGCGCCCTTCGGCGTGTGCTGAGAGATTTTGTTTCGCCCCCCTCGGGCGACCTACTTTGCCAAACGACGCAAAGCAGGCAAAAGTCTCTTCCCCCTCATCCGGCCCCGGCTTCGCCGGAGTTCCCTCGCTCCATCGAAGTTTCAGGGGCACGCCGCGAAGGGCCATCCCTGGCCCATCGCTGCTCTCGCGGCATCCATGCCGCTCACTCCCTGAAACTCCGATACCACTCGGCCTCCTGAAGGGGCGCCCGGAGTGTGCGGATGTTTCTCTGGAAGTCTTATAGAGCCAAAGCGGAGCTGCGCTCCCGTAGGAGAGACAGGGGCGCCTAGCCCTTGTCCGCGACAGCCCGTGCGGATGAATTCATTTTCACAGGGGAACACCGGTGCTTTGCGCCCGCGTAGGAGCGGACTCCGTCCACGATCAGCCAGCAAAGCCGGCGTCAGCCCATCACCGCCAGGACACCACCAAACACCGGCATCGCCGCCGCCACTGGCAACGCCCAACGGGGCCGCCAGGCCAGCAGCAGAACCAGCGCGGCACCCGCTATCATCAACAGGCACGCCCAGTAGACGACACCCAGCTCGATCCCCATGCGATGGATCGCAAAGGCCAACGCCAACGCACCATCCACCAGTGCGACGGCACGCAACAGCCGCACCCGCAACGCCGACGGCGCACCGCCAAACAGATCCCGATGATGCCGAGCGAGCGACAGGCAGGCCGCTGCCAGTGCCAGCAGATTCAAACCGAACACCAGTAACATCAGGCGTACTCCTCGTTGCGAGCGCCACGCCCGCGGACAGGCTCGGCACGCTCCTGTCCCAGGCGCCAGGCCAGGAAGGCGCACAACGCGCCAATCAGCAGCAGGCCAAGCTCGATGCCTGCCATCAACCAATCGCTCTCGGCGATACGAGTCGTCAAGCGGCCGGGCTCAGGCCCGAACAGGCCAAGCACCGGCAGCAACAGCGCCAAACCAGCCATCGCGCCGCACTGCTCGCGAGCCATGCCCCGCCCGCCACGGCGCCACAGCGCATGGGCCAGCGCCAGCAACCAAGCCGCCACGAACGCGGTCGCCTCCCAGCGCTCACGCCCGGCCATCTCGACAGGCAGCAGGCGCGATACCGCCAGCAACCCCAGCGAGGCCAACGGCAGCCCGCCGCACACCGCGCCATTGAGCACCCGCACCAGTACAACGCCCCGATGCCCGCGCGCCTCGCGCTTGCTCACCCAGACCTGCAGACCGCCGAAGACCATCGTGCAGCCCACCAGGCCGAGCAGGAAGTACATCACCCGCAACAGCTCGTTGCCGAACTGCGCCATGTGCAAGCCGGTCAGCCAGGCATAGGTGTGATAACCGGGCTTGTAGGGCGGCTGCACATGCAGCAGCGCTCCCGTGCCGGAATCGAACGACACCGTGCGCTGGTCGTTCACCATGCTGCGGTCGACGGCGCGACGGATCTGGACCATCGCCGCCGCGTCGTTGGGGTGCTCGATATTGATCCAGCCGACCTGGCTGTCGTCGCCCCAGGCTTCGTGTGCCTTGGTGATCATGCGATCGATGGATTTCGGTGGCTTGGCCGGCTTGCCCAGTTCTTCGCGGTCGAAGGCGCCCTGCACTTCATGGAAGAAGTGTTCGGCGTCGTTCTTGTAGGCGACCTTGATGCCTGCGGTCATATAGAAGGTGATGAAGATCGCCAGCCCGGTGTAGGCCATGAGCAGGTGGAACGGCAGGCCGAGCACGCCGAGGACGTTGTGCGCATCGAGCCAGGCGCGCTGCTTGGCGGCCTTGGGCCGCAGGGTGAAGAAGTCCTTGAAGATGCGCCGGTGGACGATCGCGCCGCTGACCAGCGCCACCAGCATGAAGACCCCGGCGATGCCGACGGTATAGAGGCCGAGCATGCCGCCGTGAAGTTCGTAGTGCAGTTCGAGGAAGAAGTTGCCGCCCACGGTCCCGGGCAGCACCTGGCCGGACTGCGCGTCGACCAGGAAGGACTGGAACTCGCCCAGGTCGGCGGGCTCCCAGCCTGCAGTCCAGTAGGGCATACGCTCGGTGGGCGGGTGCATCCAGTAGCCGTGGGCCTTGGGCGCACGCTCGACGATCAGGTCGCGAATCCGGTCGGCGCCAACCTGCACCTGCTCCAGCCTCTGCAGTTGCGGGGTCATCCAGCGGGTGAGTTCCTTGTCGAACACCGCGACGGTCCCGGAGAACAGCACGACGAACAGGATCCAGCTTATCAGCAGGCCGCTCCAGGTATGCAGACCGGACATGGACTGGCGCAGGCTCATGGGCGCACTCCGTAGCCGGTTGGCAGGAAGGCCGCTACGCCGAGCAGGACGCTGAGCGCCAGTGGCACCCAGACGGCACGCCAGGGGCTGCGGGCGCCGAACGCGTAGATGATCGCGGCGACCCAGACGATGAAGCAGGCCAGGCTGGCGAGGGAAACGCGATCAGGCCGCGACATCGGCAGGTAGACGCTGAGGAATGCGGTTGCGGCATAGGCCAGGGCATAACCGCCGAGCACGGCGCTGACAATGCGCGCGGCAACGGCGCCGGCGGGATGGACAGTCATGCAGCCAGCCCCTGGAGCGGGCGGCGCGAAAGAGAAGCGCACATGGGTTGGGTAGGTCCTGGGAGCTCCGCGCGGTGAGCGGAGGTGAATGAAAGACAGGATTATATGATATTGCTTCTCAGTTGAAAGAAATCACTCCGGTACGCGGTCAGGCGTCTCGTCGGAAATTCGTTGCACGTTGTATCGACCGGAAACGTCCATTGCGCGCAACAGCGCATTCATCGCCCGATTGGCTTCGGTGAGCATGCCGGGTGCCGGCTCACCCGGCAGAATGCGTGAGTGACCGATGGTCAGCTCCACGGCGGCGACCACCTCGCCCTGCTCGAAGAGGTACTCGTACAGGAGCAGGAGGTCGGTTCCGGGCAGGTCCTTGAAATCGGCGATGCGCCGCAACACGTTGATCCCGCCGACGATCCAGTCGAGGCTGTCGGCGAACTCCAGCACAGCCAGCGTCCAGGTCTGGGTCGCCTCGTCGTAATGGTTGCATGCCGGCGAACGCAGGTGCCCTCGCCAGCCAGTAATCCATGCCGCCGCACAGGTGCCCTCCCCCAGCTCGCACAGTTCCGGCCAGGTGAACGGAGTGCGCCACTTGCGATGGTCCTGCAACCACTGCCGCAGATCCTCGAATTCGGTCGCGGCCCCCGCCTCGCTGCGCAGAAACTCGTCCAGCCGCTCGCGGCTGATGGCAACTCGCAGGTACAACTGACACGGCTCGCCCATAGTGCTTACTCCTGCTCGGTATCCGATATGACGGACAGCGTGTTCTGCCTGCCGCCAGACGGCCATCCTAGAGACAGGGGCACCGCCCTTCTGCCGGCCTTGTTCGTTAAACCAGTCGTACTTTTCCGATTAACCCTGGCCACCAGTCGATATCCTGCCGACCGGCTCACCAACGGTACGTCGCGCTGCCGATGACGTTGCGGCCGTTGCCGAAGACGCAGCGAGTCGCGTCGTAGCAGCCGGCGATGTACTCGCGGTCAGTCAGATTGGTGGCGTTGACCGCGAAGCGCCAAGGCCCGGTGTCGTAATGCACGACGGCGTCGAGCAGGGTGTAGCCCGGCACATTCAGCGAGTTGTCCGGGGTCCCCGGACTGCGGCCGCTGTAGCGCCCGCCGGCACCGAAACCGAGCCCTTTCAGCCCACCGTCGCGCAGTGTGTAGTCGGCCCAGAACGAGGCGATGTTGCGCGGTGTGGGAATGCTGATCGGCGTCTTGCCGTCGCTTTCGTCGTTGGCCTTGGTGATCTTTACATCCTGGCAGGTATAGGTGGCGATCATGTTCAGTTCATCGCTCAGGCTCGCCACACCCTCCAGTTCCAGGCCGCGGGAGCGTGCCTCGCCGGACTGCACGCTGCTGTTGAGGTGGGTCGGATCGGTATCGGGGGTCAGCACGTTGCGCTGGGTGATCTCGAATATGGCGGCGCTGACCGAGCTGTCCGAGCCCTTGGGCTGGAACTTCACGCCCGCCTCGTACTGCCTGGCCTTGGTCGGGTCGAAGGGTTTGCCGTGGTAGTCGGTACCCGAGTTCGCTGTGAAGCCTTCGCTGTAGCTCACGTAAGGGGCAAGCCCGTTGTCCGCGAGATACACCAGCCCTACCCGGCCCCTTTTGGATCTTCCTCGGCCTCGCCGATGATGGTCTGCGACTTCATCTCCAGCGCGCCTTCGGTGGCGCTGCGCTGCAAGCGATAGCTGCCGTCGGCGCTGGCCTCGGCGGACAGCCCGCTGCCGGACAGCAGGACGGCGAACCCGGCTTCCACCGAATAGTCGCCGTCCAGCCCCGAGCTGCGCAGTTCGCGGGTCAGCGACGGGTCGAATGACAGCAGCACCCCGGCCTGGCGGGCATAGGCGTTGAGTGCGTCCTCCAGGGCGCCGTGCGGCACACTGAAGTGCTGTGCCGCCAGTGCGGCGAGCAGCGCTTGGCCCGGTAACAGCGACACTCCGGCGATCAGACCGAAGGCGGCGATGTGCAACGCGCGAGTCAGGGGGCGAAAGCGCGCGGGAGATACGGCGAGCATGGCGTTTCCTTGGTTCGGATGAGCGGGATTGCACAGAGGCCGAACGACGAAGGAAAACCTGCAGGGCGATCGGAAACTTATTGCGAGCAGTGCCCTCGCACCTGCTCCATTGCCCTCTCCAGCCCGTCGAAGACACGCGGCGAAAGGCATTGGGCGACATTGAAGCGCAGGAAACCGGTGGCGCTCTGGCTGAGGCTGAAGACGTTGCCCGGCGCCAGCACCAGGTTGTCCGCCAGCGCCGCGCGGGACACTTGGGCGGCATCCAGGTCGCCCGGCAGGCGGGCCCAGACGAAGATGCCACCGCGTGGCTCCAGCCACGGCTGGATATCCAGCCGGCGCAGGCGCCCCAGGGTTTCGCCCATCGCGTCGGCCAGGCGGGCGCGCAGGCTGTCGAGATGGCGCCGGTAGCTACCCTTGCGCAACAGCTCGAAGAGCAGCTCGGCGCTGAACGGGCTGTTGCCGAAGCTGGTGGCCAGTTTCAGGTCCACCAGGCGTTCGCACCATTCGGGCTTGGTGGCGATGTAGCCACAACGGACCGAAGCGGACAGCGTCTTGGAGAAACTGCCGACCTGAATCACCCGCTCCAGCCCATCGAAGGCCGACAGGCGCGGCGAACTCTCGTGCTCGAAGTCGGCGAAGATGTCGTCCTCGACGATCAGCAGGTCATGGGCCTCGGCGAGCTTGAGCAGACGATGGGCGACCAGCGGCGAGAGCACTGCGCCGGTCGGGTTGTGGAAGGCTGAGTTGGTGATGTACAGGCGTGGCCGATGCTGCTCCAGCAGCGCCGCCATGACGGCCACGTCGGGGCCGCTGGGCGTATGGGGAACCCCCACCACCTGTACCCGATGGGCGCGCAGCAGCGCCTGGAAATTGAAATAGCCGGGATCATCCACCAGCACGCAGTCACCCGGTTCCAGAAGGAAGCGGCAGACCAGATCGATAGCCTGGGTGCCGCTGTCGGTGAGCACCACCTGCTGAGGTCCGACCGGCACGCCGTAATCCGCAAGGCGTCGCGCCAGTTGCTCGCGCAGGCCCGCGTGACCGTATGGGCGGCCGTACTCCAGCAGGCTCGACTGTGGCGCACGGGCGATCTGCCGCAGCGCACGGCGCAGCTCATCGTCCGGCAGCCACGACGGCGGCAGCCAGCCACAACCAGGCTTGAGCGAGGTATCGGCGGCCTCCAGCGATTGCCGGGATATCCACAGTGGATCGATGCTGCGGTCCAGCGCCGGGCCGATTTCCGCCAGCGACAACGGCGGCGCATGGCCGCTGACATAGAAGCCCGAGCCACGCCGGGAGGCGATGATGCCGTCGGCGGCGAGCCGGTCATAGGCTTCCACCACCGTCGTCTTGGACACCCCCAACTGTTCCGACAACCGGCGTATCGACGGCAAGCGCTCGCCGGGAATCAATGCCCGCGCCGCCAGGCGCTCCTGTACATGGCGGGTGACATCGTCGACTCGCGTACTCTTCGGCCTGGCCATGCACCCTCGACTGTACCGGGATAATTTACGGACAGTTTGCGCAAATTGTACCTTTCTGTCACTGGTCCATCGTCGCCCCGGAGATCATCCTCACGGCTCGATACTTGTGAGATGAATCCTCATGAACGGCAACACAGCCATGAACGGTAACCTGGGCGGCTGGCTCAGTGGTTTTCTCGGTGTCCTCATATTCAGCGGCTCATTGCCGGCAACCAGAGTGGCGGTGGCCGACTTCGACCCCACCTTCCTCACCCTCGCCCGCGCCAGCATCGCGGGCCTGCTGGCGGCGGCGATCCTCGTCGTGCTGCGGCAACGGCTGCCGGCACGCAAGGACCTGATGCCGCTGCTGGTGGTCGCAGGCGGCGTGGTGGTCGGCTTCCCCCTGCTCACTGCCCTGGCCCTGCAGCACGTCAGCTCCGCGCATGCCATCGTCTTCGTCGGCCTGTTGCCGCTGGCCACCGCGCTGTTCGGCGTAGTGCGCGCAGGCGAGAAACCACGCCCGGCCTTCTGGATCTGCTCGCTGCTGGGCAGTTCGGTGGTGGCCGGCTTCGCACTGTCGCAGAGCGGCGCGGGCAATTTCGCCGGCGACCTGCTGATGCTCGCCGCCGTGGCGGTCTGCGGCCTGGGCTACGCCGAGGGCGGTCGCATCGCCCGTCACCTGGGCAGTTGGCAAGTGATCTGCTGGGTACTGGTGCTGTCCCTCCCGCTGATGCTGCCGCTGGCGTGGTACACGCAACCGGCGACGTTCACCGGCGCCAGTTGGCCAGCCTGGTTGAGCCTGGGCTACGTGTCACTGTTCAGCATGCTGATCGGCTTCTTCTTCTGGTACCACGGGCTGGCCACAGGCGGTATCGCCGCGGTTGGCCAGTTGCAACTGCTGCAGCCGTTCTTCGGCCTGGCGCTGGCCGGCCTGTTGCTGCACGAGCAGGTCAGCCCGCTGATGGCCGGCGCTACCATCGCGGTGGTGCTGTGCGTCGCCGGAGCCAGGCGCTTCGCCCGCTGAACGCCGGTTTCCCTGAGCCCGCCCGCCCAACTGCCGGAAGGCAACTGGTCGTGGGCGGACTCGTACGCGTCCCGCCCGAGAATTTTCGCGGTATCATCGGGCGTTTGCGTACTCGGCTGGATCGCCGGAAGGAAACTCGGATGAAGCCACCCGCCGAATCCCCACTGCCCGCCACGGAGCGCGACGAGCTTGCGCCACGGCCACGCCTGACCCTGGGCAGCCACGTGCACAGCGGCTTCGACCTGCGCAGCGGGCGAATGCAGAACATCTCCCGGCACCGCGCCGCGCTGGCGTTCCTGTATGGCGACATGCCGGTATCCGGTAGCGTGACGCCACGCTCGGGCCGCGAGATACGGGTGTTCCGCGATGACCGCATCGTCCGCGTCAGTCGCCAGTTGGAGCAGGAGAACGCCTGGCGCCTCGAACTGCGCGAACTGGGCTTCAAACCGGCGATGCGCCGCAGCGATGCGCTGGAGGACGGCGCCGGAGAGATGTTCGAGCTGCCCGACGACGCCACCTGGCAGAGCTTCATGCGCGAAGGGCTGCCGCGACTGCGCGAGCAGGGCTGGGAAATAGATATCCGTCCCGAGTTCGTCTTCGACCTTACGCCGGTGGAGAACTGGTACGCCGAGATCGAAGAAGCCGAGGATCGCCAGTGGTTCGACCTGGAACTGGGCATCGAGGTCGATGGCCGGCGCATCAGCCTGCTGCCGGCGCTGATCGAGCTGATCCGGCGCACCCCGGCGCTGCTCGACCCGATAGCCCTCGCCCGCCATGCCGACAATGAACAACTGGTACTGCGCCTGGATGCCGGGCGCAACCCGGTCCACACCTGGCAGACCGCTTCCGACCGCCCACTGCGGGTTTCCCTGCCGTTCGGCAAGCTCAAGCCGCTGCTCGGCACGCTGTCGGAGTTCTACCTGGGCGAACAACCGCCGGTGCGCCGCCTGCGCATGGGCGCCCCGGACGCAGCGCGGCTGTTCGAGCTGGAGGACCTGCCGCTGACCTGGCAGGGCGGCGAGCAATTGCGCGAAATCGCCCACCGCCTGCGCGACTACCGCGCCCGCCCGTCAGACATTCCCAGCGGCCTGAACGCCGAACTGCGCGCCTACCAGCATGAGGGCCTGAGCTGGATGCAGACGCTGCGCGAAGTCGGTGCCAGCGGCATCCTCGCGGACGACATGGGGCTGGGCAAGACGTTGCAGTCCCTCGCCCATATCCTGCTGGAAAAGCAGGCTGGCCGGCTGACCACGCCAGCCCTGGTGATCATGCCAACCAGCCTGATCCCCAACTGGCTAGACGAAGCCGAGCGCTTCACTCCCGAGCTGCGCGTGCTGGCCCTGCACGGCGCCAGCCGGCGAAAGGCATTCGCGAAGATCGCCGAGCATGATCTGATCCTCACGACCTACGCCCTGCTGCCGCGCGACGCAGAGAAGCTCGCCCAGCATGAGTATCACCTGTTGATCCTCGACGAGGCGCAGAACATCAAGAATGCCGGCACCAAGGCGGCCCAGGCTGCGCGCCACCTGCGCGCGCGCAACCGCCTGTGCCTGACCGGCACGCCGCTGGAAAACCACCTGGGCGAGCTGTGGTCGCTGTTCCACTTCCTGCTGCCGGGCTGGCTGGGCGATGCGCGCCAGTTCTCCATCGACTACCGCACCCCCATCGAGCGCCACGGCGACCAGGCCCGGCTGGCCCACCTGGCCGCGCGCATCCGCCCATTCCTGCTGCGCCGTACCAAGGAACAGGTGGCTTCGGAGCTGCCGCCCAAGAGCGAGTTCATCCAGCACATCGAACTCAGCGAGGCCCAGCGAGACCTCTACGAAACCGTGCGCCTGGCACTGGACCGCAAGGTGCGCGACGAGATCGCCCGGCGCGGCCTGGCGCGCAGCCGCATCATCATCCTCGAAGCGCTGCTCAAGCTGCGCCAGGTCTGCTGCGATATCCGCCTGGTGAACAAGGAAGCACCGCCCCCCACCGGCAAGTCGGCGCGCGCGGTGACTTCCGGCAAGCTGGTGTACCTGCTGGACATGCTCGAAGAACTGCTCGCCGAAGGCCGCCGCGTACTGGTGTTTTCGCAGTTCACCTCGATGCTCGCGCTGATCGGCGAAGCGCTGGCCGAACGCAACCTCGAATATGCGCTGCTGACCGGCGATACCCGCGACCGCCGCGCGCCGGTGAAGAACTTCCAGGAAGGCCACGTGCCGCTGTTCCTGATCAGCCTGAAGGCCGGTGGCGTGGGGCTGAACCTGACCGCCGCCGACACCGTGATCCACTACGACCCCTGGTGGAACCCCGCTGCGGAAAACCAGGCCAGCGACCGCGCTTACCGCATTGGTCAGGACAAGCCGGTGTTCGTCTACAAGCTGATCGCACGGGGTACGGTGGAAGAAAAGATCCAGTTGCTGCAGCGCGACAAGGCGGCGCTGGCCGCCGGCATCCTCGAAGGCTCGACCGGCGACTGGCAACTGGACGACGCGGATATCGACGCGCTGTTCGCACCGTTGCCCAAGGCCGTCTGAATCGCCGCGCCCCTGTAGGAGCGAGCGTGCTCGCGAACCCGCCCGGCGATGGTATTTCCCTGGAGCGCACCCTGCGCGCGGTCGCGGGCATGGCCTGCTCTTACAGAACATCCCGTCAGAGGTACCGCTTTTGCAGGAGCAACTGTCTTTCTCTGAAAGTCCGTGCCTGTATTTCCCTCTCCCTAACCCTCTCCCTGAAGGGAGAGGGGACCGTATGGTGCAGGATGAAACCTCAGCGTCAGCCGGCACGGAGAGCTCCCTCTCCCTTCGGAGCGGGGCGCGCAGCCAGGGCGGAGGGATAGGGCACGCCCCGGCGCGATGTTTCAGGTAGGAGCGAACTCTGTCCGCGAAATCCCACCCGCCCATCCGCTCAATCCGGCGCCCTCTCGCCCGCTTACACAAAAGAACCTTCCTACATCACCAGTGGAAATCCACTACATCGCCCAGCACGCGCCTATAGGAACCTACACCTGCGCCGACACAATGAGCCGGACCCGGCAGAGGCAGACGCCCCGGGCAAACCAGGACTCCCGTCGGCGCCCATGATTTCCCCTGTAGCCCTGGCCAGCCTTCCTTCCGCGCCGGGGCTTTTTTCTCAGCGCATCCCCCAACCGTGGCTGACCAGGATCGATTGCCCGGTGAGAGCCGCCGACGGGAAGCTGGCGAGGAACAGCACGGTCTGCGCCACGTCCTCGACCGTGGTGAACTCGCCGTCGACCGTACCGCCGAGCATGACTTTCTTCACGACGTCTTCCTCGCTGATACCCAGCTCCCTGGCCTGTTCGGGAATCTGCTTCTCCACCAGCGGCGTGCGCACGAAGCCCGGGCAGACGACGTGGGAACGCACGCCATGCGGCCCGCCCTCCTTCGCCAGCGTGCGCGCAAGACCGAGCAGCCCGTGCTTGGCGGTGACATATGCAGACTTAAGTGGCGATGCCTCGTGGGAGTGCACCGAGCCCATGTAGATCACCACACCGCCGCGCTTCGCCGGGTACATGTGGCGCAGCGCGGCGCGTGTGGTGAGGAACGCGCCGTCGAGGTGGATGGCGAGCATCTTCTTCCAGTCGGAGAAGGCAAAGTCATGCAGCGGGTTGACGATCTGGATGCCGGCGTTGGAGACCAGGATGTCTATGCCACCGAAGGTGTCGGCCACCCGGTCGATACCACCGTCCACCGCCTGCTCGTCACTGACGTCCATCGCTACCGCCAGCGCCTTGCCGCCGGCGCCTTGGATTTCGTCGACTACCCGCTGCGCGGCGTCCTGCTGCAGGTCGGCGATGGCTACCGCCGCGCCGGCTTGCGCCAGGGTCATGGCGATCTGCCGGCCGATACCGCTGGCCGCGCCGGTGACGACTGCGACCTTGCCATCGAGTTGGCTCATCTGGTTCTCCTCTGCCGCCCGCTAGTTGCGGCCAATCTGGATGCTACCGGTCGCGATGCTGACGGTAGTGCGTACAGGGCAACGACAGCGTATCGATCATGCCTGACAGCAGCATGTCCGCCAGCGGCCAGGCCACGATGGCACCGCTGACGCCACCGCGCGAGCCGCCCCCGGGCAGGGCGGCGGCACGCACCATTTCCATCACCATCCCTTGAGCTGATCCCAGCGCCAGTTACGGTACTGGTAGATCAGTGTACCCAACAGACCATACGCCGCCGCCATCGCGAAGAGAATGAGGATGCGGTCGGCCACGGCGGAGAGCGGCAGGTTCATCTGGTTCATTTCCACCACCGCGCGGATCGCCCAAGTGGAGGGAATCGCGTCCGCCAGCAGTTGCACCCAGTGCGGCATCGCCTGCGGCGGCCAGGTGAAGCCGGCCATGTAGAACAGCGGCAGGGTGATGAAGGTCATGGTCAGGTAAACCGACTCCTCCGAAGGGAGCAGTTCGGCGATGAACTCGCTCATGGCGATCACTGCCAGCAGGAACGGCAGCACCAGCCCCATCAGCATGAAGAACGACGCGGTTTGCCGATAGCCCATCATCCACGGCCAGATCACGTAGAAGAGCATCGCCAGCACAGTCCAGATCAGCAACTGCGCGGCATAGCGGCCGAACCGCGTTGAAGTCGGCTGGCGCAGCGAGCGGGGGGTGCCGCCGCGCAGGTTGAGGTTCACCCGCGTGCAGGACAGCAGCAGGCTGTGCTGCAGGATCAGCGTCACCAGGCCCGGCAGGACGATGGCGGCGAAGCTGGTGCCGGGGTTGAACAGGTCGGTGAGCTGGCCGATCGCCGGTTGCAGCAGGACATTGGCCTGGGTCTCGGAGAAACCGCCGCGCATCAGCCGCTCGCGGTTGTAGCGCAACGACAGCTCGCCATAGGTGGCGCTGATGTCCTGCTGGATCTGCCCGTTGGCCATGCGGTTGGTAGCGTCGCCGAAGATCGGTACGGTGACCGCTTCGCCGCGCAGCACGCGCTTTTCGAAGTCCAGCGGAATCACCACGATGCCGAACAGTCTGCGCCAGGCCAGGTCATGCTGGGCCTCGGGCAACTGGTCATAGCCGATGGTCGCGATCTTCGGCGCCGCATCGAGCAGGCGCACCAGCTCACGCGATACTGCGCTGTGGTCCATATCGATCACCGCAACCGGCAGGTCGTCCATCGTGCGGTGGGCATAGGGCAGCGTAGTCAGCGCCACCGACAATACCATCAGCAGCCATAGCGGCTTGCCCAGCATGTTGGCCAGGGATTCGCGGAAGACGTTACAGAAGTTCTCCATGCGCGCTCCTCAGGCCGGGCTCAGGTCGAGGCGCCGGCGCAGGCGCATCTTGGCGATCATGTAGGCCAGCAGCGGGTAGAGCAGCAGCTTGCTGCAGGTATACAACCCCGACTCCGCCGGAGCCTTGCGCAGGAACTGGTCGAACAGCCCGTGCAACGTATGGGTCAACGGCTCGGCCTCGGAGATCACGCGGGCGATGGGCGGCATTGCCAGCTCCGGCAACAGCACGCCGGAATAGGTCTGTGCCAGGCCGATCAGCAGGCCGATCAGCGAATAGGCACTGAACCGGTTGGCGGTAAAGATGAACAGCACCAGCCCGACGCTCTGAGCCGCCGCCACGTAGCACGTAGTGATCGCCAGCATCCACCAGGGGCTGCCGTTGATCCTTGCGCCGTTCAACGTCACCAGCAGGAACAGCTCCACCATCAGCAGCGTACTGAACAGCAGCGTGTAGGGGGCCAGCTTGCCGAGCAGCCGCGCGCCGAGCGCCTGGGCACGCAGGATGTGCGGCGACGACGCGCGCAGCTCGGGCGCCTCGCGCGCCAGCACGTGCACCGTGGCGACGATCACGAACAACTGCAGCAGGTGCACGATGGCGGCGAACTGTTGGAAGTAGATGTAGTTGCCGCTGGCGTTGAACAGGCTTTCGTAAGCGACCGCAATGCTCGCCAGCGGCGGCATCGAGCGATCCATGCCGGCCGCCAGGCGCGGGCGCAGCTCTGCGTTGAGCGAGCTCATCAGACCGCTGAAGTCCTGGGTCGAATAGAAGCCGGCAGAGTAGAAAAGCGAGTTGTAGTACAGCTCGGCGGTCGGCTGGCGGCCAGCCAGTGCGTCGGCCTCGAAGTCGCGCGGGATGTACAGCAGCGCGTAATCGTCGGCCATGCGCAGCCGCCGCAGACCTTCCTGCAGACCGCCGCCCAGGGTCTCGACCTGGGCGTGGGAACCGGCATCCAGCTCGCGAACGATACGCCGCGACAGGCTGCTGTGGTCGGCGTCGACCACAGCCACGGGCATGTCCAGCAGGGTGCCGGCCTTGTACACCCCGCTGATCACCACGAACAGCAGCAACGGCCACAGCCAGCCGAGCCAGTGGATGGTCCAGCTACGCAGGGCAACCCGCGTTTCGCTGCCGAAGGCCTGGGCGAAACGCAGCAGATTGCGTCTTACTGCTTCCAGTGCCACAGCGCGCTCATCCCTGGCCGCAGTCCATCCACCGCCGTTTCGGGGTACAGCCGGACCTCGAAGGTCTTCAAGTCGAAATCGCCAGTGGCGCGGGTCGCGCGCTTGGTGGCGAAGTCGCCCAGCGGCGCTATGTAGCGCACCTCGGCCATCACCTCGGCATTGCCCAGCGCCGGAACCTGGATCGACACTTTGTCGCCCTTGCGCACCCCGGCCAGGATGTCTTCGCGCAGGTTGAAGACGAAATAGCTGTCCGACAGCCTCACCAGCGTAAGCAGCGGGCTGTAGGCGTTGATCAGCTCGCCCTGCTCCGCCGGGATCGGCCCGACCTCGCCATCCACTGGCGCCACCACGTTCAGCTCATCGGTCTGCGCCTGTAGCTCCAGAATCTGCGCATCGGCCCGGCGTACTGCCGCCTCCAGCGCACGCCGACGCTCCTCGCGGTCGCCCTGGGTGCCTTCGTCGAGATTGGCCTGGGCCTCGGCGACGCGGTTGCGCGCCACATCACGGCCGCGGCGGGAAAGATCAAGCTGCGCCTGGGAAACGAAGCCGCGCCCGGCCAGCTCTTCGTTGCGCTGATAGTCCAGCTCGGCGTTGCGCAGTTCCGCCTGGGCCTGGGACAGGCTGGCCTGGAGCGCGCGCAGGGTCTCCTCGCGGGTGCCGTGCAGCGACTCGTCGAGCTGCGCCTGCACCTGGTTGCGCGCGGCGCGCAGCGAGTCCAGTTGGGCCTGCAGCTCCGGGCTGCTGAGGGTGATCAGCAACTGGCCCTGCTTCACATCGTCACCACGCCGCACATGCAGCAGTTCGACGCGGCCCTTGGCCTTGGACGCGACGATGACATTGGTGGCATCCGCCTCGCCCTGCAGCAGCAGGGGCTGGGAGTGCAGGCGGAGATAAAGGGTGATGGCGATGATCACCAGAATCAGCAGCGGCGCAAACAGCTTCCATCCCTTCATGGGCTCGAACTTCTCAGGCGGCGGATGCACCGATGGTAGTGCATCCGCCGCCGCCGTGACGGCCCGGGATCAAAGCCCGCGTGCGATCAGCGCTCGTCGTCGCTGATCAGATCGCGTTCGCCACCGCGCGAGGGCGACGCCGGAGAGGGAAAGCGCGAAGACGCATAGCGCACCACCAGTATCGCCAGCGCCAGCAACAGCAGCGCCACGGAGACAAGGATGATGCCGTCATCGGGCACATGGTTGTGCTGGATGTCGGCGATCATCAGGCGGGTCAGCGCGGTCATTGCCACATAGATCAGGAAGCGCACCGGCATATGGTTGGTCTTGAAGTAGATCCCGACCATCGCGCCCAGTTCGAGGTAGATGAACAGCAGCAGGATATCGTCGATGCTCGCGTGCCCCTTGCTGACCATACCGCCGAAGGCCGCGGCAGCCGACCAGAACACCGTACCGCCAATGGCGAACAGCGCCAGGTAATGGAAGCCCTCCACCAGCAGGTTGCCCAGGGATTCGGCACAGCCGTGCATCCGTTCGCGCAGGCGCTCGGCCCAGTCCAGTTTCATTCGTCGGCTCTCCCCGTATCGGATAATTGTTGGCGTAAAGCGTGCAAGCCGTACGCCATTGACCTTGCGCAGTCATGTCACAGACGAGCTGCGGCAATATGACCGCGAACTTTTTCGGCCTGCCTCCGGTCCATCCAGAGGCACGCCACTCAACAGGCAGGACCGATTCATGGAAAGTCCCTTCCAGGTACTGACAGACGCCTTTCAGGAACAGTATCGAGTCAACTTCAGCCTCGAACGCCCCGACGGCAGCATCGTCCTCACCCTCTCCACCGACGACGGCGTCGCCGCCCGCCGGCTGATCCGCAACACGCAATTGCAGGATCCGGAGCAACTGCAGCGCTTCATCCAGAGCATTCGCTTCGGCATCGCCATCGAACAGGGCGGCACCGCGCCACAACTGCTGGCGACCATGACGGGCGGCCTGCCCATCGCATCCTGAACCGATTCCCACCCTCGAAGGCATCTGACTCACGGCGCCTCGCGCCGGTCACGACTGCGCCCTGCCGCTCGGCAAAAGGGCGCGCGCACCGCTTTGGATCGGCGCAAATGATGGCCACCTGGTCACATCTCATCGCTCCGCGGCTATTCTTCGACGTTCCGGCAGTAGCACATCGCCGCCAGATTACTGTATAAATACACAGTAAATTCCAACCCCCAATCAAAAGAAGGCTTACGAGGTGATGAATGGCCGTCGAAGTGGTGTACCGCAGCAGCCGCGATCCGGAGCGCCTGTTCATGGATAAGGCAGAAGCCGACCGGCACGACAAGATGCTGGAGCTGGCGGAAACGCTGGCCGATGTGCTGCAGAAGGCGGTGCCTTCGCTGAAGGAGGAGCAGGTCGAGGAGATCGGCATCTTCATGGCCAAGAACCGCGACGCCTTCGCCCGCGCCTTCAAGAACCAGCCCGACGCGCTGAGCGAAATCTTCAGCGAAGCTGCCGCCGAAGAGTAACCCGGGGCCTGTCGCCCTTCGCGGCGCGGCCCGCTCTACCGGGGCATCAATGCCCCGAGTACTCCCCATAGAGAATCCGCTCAGCCAGCTTGTCGGCGATTCGCGCCGGCGACAGGTGATCGGCCTGGGCGTGGGCGTAGACCTCGGTGAGCCTCTCGGCGATCCTCGCCAGATGCGCGGTGATGGTCGGCAACTGCTCGCCCTGGTGCTGCAAGGCGACGTAGATCAGGCCGCCGGAGTTGATCACGTAGTCCGGCGCATACAGGATGCCGCGCCCTTCCAGTTCGTCGGCGACTTCCGGCTGCGCCAGCTGGTTGTTGGCCGCGCCCGCCACCGCCGCACAGCGCAGGTGTCCTACGACCTGCGAGGTCAGCACGCCGCCCAGGCCGCACGGGGCGAGTATGTCGCACGGCGTGGTGAGTAGCGCCTCGTTGGGTACCGGGCGCGCGCCCAGTTGCTCCACGGCCAGTTGCACCTTGCCGGGGTCGATGTCGCTCACCAGCAGCTCCGCGCCCGCTGCTGCCAGATGCTCGGCCAGCGCGTAACCGACATGCCCCAGCCCCTGGATCGCGACACGCAGGCCCTCCAGATCGTCGCTGCCCAACCGCGCCTGGGCGCTGGCGCGAATGCCGGAGAACACACCAAGGGCGGTATGCGGTGAAGGATCGCCGCCGCTGGTGGTGCTGGTGACATGCCGGGTGTACTGGGCGATACAGTCCATGTCCGCGCTGGAGGTGCCGCTGTCTACCGCAGTGATGTAGGCACCGCCGAGCGAGTCGACGAAGCGGCCGAAGGCCTCGAACAGCTCGCCCCGGTTGTTCACATGCGGCGAACGGATGATCACTGCCTTTCCACCACCCTGGCGCAATCCGGCCAGCGCAGCCTTGTAGCTCATGCCCTGGGCCAGGCGCGCGGCATCGCGCAGGGCGGCGTCATGGCTGGGGTAAGGCAGGTAGCGGCAGCCACCCAGCGCCGGTCCCAACCGGGAGTTGTGGATGGCGATGATGGCCTTGAGTCCCGTGGCCGGGTCCTGGGCGAGATGCAGCGACTCGAGCCGGGTGGCTTCCATCATGTCGAACATGGCGGCGCTCCCTTGCTGTCTATGAACCGGATGGCTCCGATTCGGGGCCATATCAGTATAGGCAGCACCATTGGTTACGCGTTCGACCGCGATGATCGTATCGCGGCGGGAGACTGGACGGGCGACGCCCACTGCGGTTAAAACCGCAGAGTCAGCCGGAGAACGCCATGGACCCGCGCCAAGCCTGCCTCGCCTGTCTCGCCCAGGATCCACCCGCTCTGTTCGAGGCGGCGCTGTGGATCGCCGCCGAACACGAGCCGCACCAGCCGCCGGCGCAGGCGCAGCGCCTGCTCGACACGCTGCTGCATCAGGTTGCGGTGGCACTGCCTTCGACCAGCGATGCCGAACGGGCGCAAGCGCTGCTGCGCCGGCTGAGCGAACTGGGCTTCGCCGAAGACGACGCCCTCCCCCTGCAACCGCGCGCCGCGCTGCTCCCCCATGTGCTGCAACGCCGCCACGGACAGCCGCTGTCACTGGCGCTGATCGCTCTGGAGCTGGCACGCCTGCACGGTATCGCGCTGGTTGGGGTGAATTTTCCCGGACGCTTCCTGCTGCGCGTCCCCGGCGCCGACCACCTGCTCGATCCCGCCACCGGCCGTCGCATCTATACCCGCGACTGCCGCGACCTGCTGGTTCGCCAGTTGGGCGCACAGGCCGAGTTGTCCGCCGCCCACCTGAAAACCGCCAGCGCCGCCGACATGCTGCAACGCCTGTCACGCAACCTGCGACAGTTGCACCTGGGTGTGGGCGAGCCGCTGGCCGCGCTCAAGGATGCACAACGGGTACTGGAGCTGGGTCCGCCCACCGCGAGCGATCACCTGGCCCGCGCCGATCTCTATCACACCCTCGATTGCCCCCAGGCCGAGCGCTACGACCTGGAGCGCGCGATGCTGCTCAGCGACGACAGCGCCGAGCAACTGCGCCTGGCCCGTCGGCTGGCGGACATCAGCGTACCGCCCAAGGCATTGCACTGAGCGACTCTCAGATCTTCAGCAGCCCCAGCTCCTTCGCCCGCGCCACCGCCTGGGTACGGCGCTCTACGCCGAGCTTGCCGTTTATCCGCCGGGCATGGGTTTTCACCGTATGCAGCGAGATATAGAGCCGCTCGCCGATCTCCAGGTTCGAACAGCCCCGCGCGATCAGCTCCAGCACCGACAGTTCGCGCAGGCTCAGGAGGTTGTGAGCGGGCACCTCCCCCGTTCCAGGGCGCAGGCCGAACAGGGCGGGTTGGCGACGCTGGGTCTCGCGCAGGGTGGCAAGCAGACCGAAACGCTGCGCCAGTGCCACGCCGTCGTCGAGCGCCTGCCGCGCTTCGTCCAGGTTGCCGCCGATGTAATGGGTTTCAGCCAGAGCCAGCCAGACATCGCAGGCCAGCGTATGGCGCCCCTGGCGCAACAGATCCGGCAGCATCGCCTGCAGGCGCTGCCGTGCGCCTTCGACCTCACCGTCGTACAGTTCCGCCAGCGCCAGGTGATGCTCGACCTGGAGAATCTGGTCCGGCGCCGCGGCCGGAGGTGTCAGACGATCGATCCGGTAACGTGCGGCAACTCGCTGCAGCACTTCGCGCGCCGGCCCCGGACGCCCCTGGCGCAGATTCAGCGCGCCACTGGCCAGCAGCAGCGGGCCGCGATACATCGGCTCCGGCACGTGTTGCAGTTGCATCAGCCTCTCCACCTCGATCAGGCGGTTGAATGCGCCTTCGGTGTCGCCGTCGAGGGCGTCCAGCCAGGCCAGGCCGGTGAATCCGTAGATCAGGCTCGGGTCGTGGCTGCGGCGGGTTTCGATGAGGCCGGAGATGAACAGCTCCCGCGCTTCCTCGTCGCGGCCCTGGCGCAGGCACAGCCAGCCGCGGCGCAAGGCCACGCGGCCGGCCATGGCGTTGCCGGCCACGCGTGTTTCGTCGAGGTACTCCTGTACTCGTGCCAGCAACGCATCGGCGCGCTGCAGCTCGCCGCGCTGTTCCAGCCATTGGGCGCGGTCGAGTTCCAGCAGCGCTTCGAAGGTCAGGCTGCCATGCAGCCGCGCCAGCTTGAGGGCATCGCGGTTGATCAGCCGGGCCTCCGCCAGCCGTCCATCGGCCTGGGCCTGCTGGGTCAGCGCCGAGAGGCAGATCAGCGTCTGCGCCCAGGCATCCTCCGGCAGGTGCTCCAGCGCCTCGCGCAACTGTTCGCCAGCCCCCATGCGTCCCCTGGCGTGGTTGAGCACGCCATTAAGCCCCTGCCACTGGGCGATCAGCGCGCGCTGGCGGCGCGCGCCGGGCATCGGCAGGAAGCGGGTAAAGCCGGCGAGCAGCGCTTCCACGTCGTCCAGCCGGCCGACGAACAGCAGCGTCCAGGCATTGAGGATAAGCAGGCGCGGTGTACTGCACAGCAGTTCGGCAGGCATCATCTCGCGCAGCCGCAGTACCCGGTCGACATTGCAGCCGTGCAGCAACTGCTCCTCGGTGAATCCCTGCAACAGGCTGGCCGATACATCGGGCTCGTCGGCGAGCAGCGAATGCTCGAACGCCGAGTGGATTTCGCCGCCCTGGGTAAACCACTGGCACGCACGCCGATGCAGGGTCGCCGCCGGCCAGCGCGACAGGCTGGCCAGCGCCGGCGCGACCATCGGCGCCACGCGGAACCAGTGCTGCGTGTTGTCCACCGGTTCGATCAGTGCGCCCCAGCCAAGCAGCCCGTCCAACCCCTGGCCCGGTTCGTCGAACAGGTAGTCGCTCAATTCGCGGTTGAAGCGCGGGATGTAGGCCAGGGCGCAGAGCGTTTCCGCCAGCGCCGCCGGCAACGTCGCCAGGACCTCGCGCTGCAGGTAATCCTGCAACAGCGCGCCACCGGTTTCCGCCAGTTGCGTGGCGCACGGTGCCAGGCCGTCGCTGCCCATGCTCAGCAGGCGCAGGCGTACACCGGCGAACCAGCCCTGGGTCGAGTCGTGCAGCGATTCGCGCTGGGCTTGCGGCCACTCCAGGCCGTCCGCTTGTAGATAGCGATCCAGCTCGTACTGGGTCAGGGCGAGATTCGCGGCGCCCACCTCCAGCAGTTCGCCTTCGAGCAACAGGCGGGTCAGGTTGCACAGTGGCCGGCGCCGGCTGGCCAGCCACCAGCCGATCTGTGGCGAGGCCACGGCGAGCAGGCGGTCGAAGCAGTCATCCAGTGCTGCATCGGGTGCGCGCGGATAGTCGTCGAGCATCAGCCAGGTCGGCTCGCTGGCAGTCTCCAGCCAGGCACACAGGGCATCCTCGCCGGCCCACGGCACGCCCAGCGCTTCGCCCAGGCGCTCGCAGAACTGCGCGGGTTCCAGCGAGCGGCCCCCCAACCCCAGCCAGACAACCCGGATGCCCACCGGCGCCAGGCGGGCGCACTCGCTCATCAGCACCGTCTTGCCACAGCCGGGTGGCGCCACGAGCAGGCGAAGGCGGCATTCGGCGGCGCTCAGGCTGGCATGCAGCCGTTCGCGGGGCAGGTGCTGGCGTGGCAGGCGCGGCAGCGCCGCGCGGTGCAGGGCGATTGTCGACATGGGCTTCTTCCGGCCATTTGCAGGCCAGACTATGCCGGCCAGAGGGCCGGGCAAAGGACCATTAGCCGCACTCATGGGGCGTCATAGCGCAACATGCGCAAGGGCCTGGCAGACAGCTTACAGCGTCATAAAAGAAACCCGGCGACCACACGGGGCGCCGGGCAAAGGAGCGGATTTCCGGTCAGCGCACGCCGGTATTGCGCAGTGCCGCCGGAGTGAAGTCGGCCATGCTGGCCTTGATGCCGAACTGGTAGCCACGCCGCTCTTCGTTGTTCAGGCCAAAGGTCACGTAGCGGCCGGCGAGAACGTCGTACAGCGACTCGGCTGCGTAGCCGGTGGCCAGCTCGGTGTAGAAGGTCATGCTATGGCCTTCACCGACGCGCCACAGTTGGCCGCGACCGTCGTACAGCTCGGATTCGGCGATCTGCCAACTGTCCTCGTCGAGGTAGAAGTGGCGGGTAGCGTAGATGTTGCGCTCGCCGGACTTGAGGGTGCCCACGACTTCCCACACGCGGTGCAACTCGTAGCGGGTCAGGTCCTGGTTGATGTGGCCCGGCTTGACGATGTCATCGTACTTGAGGTCCGGCGAGTTCAGGCGATAGCTGTTGTACGGAATGTACATTTCGCGCTTGCCCACCAGTTTCCAGTCGTAGCGGTCCGGCGCGCCGGAGAACATGTCGTAGTTGTCGGAGGTGCGCATGCCGTCGGAAGCGGTGCCCGGACCATCGTAGGCTACCTGCGGGGCACGGCGCACTCGGCGCTGCCCGGCGTTGTAGATCCACGCCAGGCGCGGCTCCTTCACCTGGTCCAGGGTTTCGTGGACCAGCAGGACGTTACCGGCCAGGCGCGCCGGAGCCGTTACCTGCTGCTTGAAGTAGGTGAGGATGTTGCCGGTCTTGCTGGCGTCCTGGTCCGTGATGTTCTGCGGCACCGCGATCGATTCTTCGAAGCGGATCGGAGTGTAGCTGCCGTTGGTCTGCGGCACTACCTGCACCACGGTGCGCGAGATGTTACCGCCGTGGTAACGGGTCAGGTGGTTCCACAGCGCCTGTACGCCGTTCTTCGGAATCGGGAAGGCGTAGTAGCGGCTTTTCTCGAAGTTTTCCAGGCCATTGCCGTCGTTGATCGGCTGGACGAACTCGGCGCTACGCTTGATCGAGCCATAGATCTCGTCGGGCAGCGCGAAGGTGCGATGGCTGGTGTATACCGGGATCTTGTAGGTCTGCGGGTAGCGCTTGAACATCGCCATCTGCCCGGCGGACAGTTTGTCCTTGTACTGCTCGGCATTCTGCGCGGTGATGGTGAACAGCGGTTTCTCGCCAGCGAACGGGTCGGAGAGGAAGCCCTTGGCGTCAAGCTTGCCGGCCGTGCGGGAGATGCCGCCGGTCCAGGCCGGGATGCTGCCGTCGGCGTTGCCTTCCTTCTGCGAGCCCATCGGCGTCAGGCTGGTACCCAGCTTGGCCACATCATCGGCGGAGACGGCCGCCATCACGCCGCAGGACAACAGGCTCAGTGCCAGCGCGCCGCATTGAAGGATTCGTGTCGTTCTCATACGTCAGTTCCTTGGTCAGGCAGGTCAGAAGTTCACGCCGAAGCTGAGCGCGAGGAAGTCCCGATCGACGATGGTGTTGTAGTCGCCACCGAAGAAGTTCGTGTAGCTCAGGCTCGCGGTGTAGGTGTTCTGGTAGTCGGCATCGATGCCGATGCTGGCGGCCTTGCTGCCTTCGTTGAACACCGGACCGGTGCCGTTGACGTCCTGCGACCAGGCGATGTTCGGCTTGAGGTTGACCCCGGCGAACACGTTGTTGTAGTCCCAGATGGCGCGGGTGCGGTAACCCCAGGAGGAAGAGGTGTAGAAGCCGCCGCTGCCGTACTCGTCGTCGGCCGCCGCGTTCTCCGGCACGCCGTACACCGAATCACGACCGTAGCGCTCGCCGACCTTGTTGGTCATGCCGCCAACGTAGGTCACGCCGACTTCGCCAACCAGGGTCAGGCGGTCTGCGCCCATGACCTGATCGAAGAAGTGGGTGAAGGTGGTCTGCGCCTGAGTCACTTCCTTGCGCACGTAACCGTGGTTGACCTGGTTGGCCTGGGCCAGAGCGCCAGCCACGCCGCCAGTGGCGAAGCCGTTGGCCACGGTGGTGGCCAGCAGCGGCGTCAGGTCGGTGGTGTTGAGCTGCAGCGGCATGTTCGGCCGGTAGCTGATCTCGCCCTGCCACGCAGTGCCGGTGGGCAGTGTGGTGGAGAAGCTCAGGCCGTACAGGCGGATGTCCTCGGGGTATTCGAGGAAGTAGTGGCCGCGGCCAAGCAGGATCGGCTGGGCCAGCGCCGAGGCGCCCGCACCGATGGCGCGCAGAGCGTTGCCGATATCAGCGGAGCCGGCGTTCTGCATGCTCACGATGGGCGTGCGGCTGTGATAGTTCATCACATAGGCGCCGTACTCGGTATCGGAACCCAGCCAGCGCATGGACAGGCCCCACTGGCCGGAGTCGCGGGCGTCGCGGTCGGCGCCGCGCGGCACCATCAGGCCCTCGGGAGTGACGGTCACGCCCAGCGAGTTGAGCAGCGCCTTGGTCGCCGGGGCGTTCAGCGCGGTGACGGTGTTCTTGTCGAGGACGTTGTAGTTGGTGTTGCAGCCATCGGCCGCCACGTCGGTGGTGGAGAAGAAGGTGCCGCAGTTGTCCAGAACGGTCTGGTCCCACTCCAACTGGTAGAAACCTTCCACGGAGAGGCTGTCGGTGAGGCTCTGCGAGAGGTAGAGCATGTTCACCGGGATCAGGCCTTCCTTGATCTCCGAACCAGGGCGGCGGAACGCGGATACATCGATGGGGTTGATGGTGTTGATGCTGTTGCCGATGAACGAACTCTCACCCCAGCTCACTACCTGCTTGCCCACGCGAACGGTGCCGGGCAGGTCGGCGATGGAGTAGTTGTAGTAACCGAAGGCGTCCAGCAATTGTGCGCCGGAGGACTTGGCTCCCTCCTTGCGGCCGCTGTCGGAAATCGGCTTCCACTCGGTTCCCTCGTCCTTGAGACGGAAATCGTACCAGTACTTGCCGCGGGTGAAGACGCCGAAGTCCCCGTACTTCAGCTCCAGGTCATGAATGCCCTTGAAGATCTTCGAGAAGGTGTGGCCCTTGCGGAAGTTCAGGCGACCGTCATCGTTGGTCTGGGTCATGCCATGCCCGCCGTTGGCGGAACCGATCAGGTCCTGTTTCGGACTCTGCGTACTCCAGCTTGCCCCCACGGACAGGCTGGAATCGAACTGCCCTTCGATTTCCCCGATGTTGAAGTTGATCGCCTGAGCCTGGGTGGCGCATCCCAGGGCGACAGCAGTGGCGAGAAGTTGCGGTTGGAAGAATCCGCGCCTTGTTTTTGTTGTCATGCGGCTCTCCTGACGGTGTCTAGGTGGCTACACCCTACTCAGCCGCCGGGAGGGGAGTAAGCGCTCCAAGGTGGTATTTGAGCTGTCGCCCGAAAGAGTGAATCCCCCCTCTGGGACGGGTCTTTCCGAGCAGAATTGGCGCAGGCGATGACGGATCATCGAGAATCTGGATAGTGCATACAGACTTGCCACTACCCGAGCGACGCTGTTCTGGGGCATCCTTGGCAGCCTATGCACTACATCGACCAACGCCCGACCGACAGCCACCTCACCGAGCAGACCCGCGAGGTGGTTCTGCGCTATCACCAATGCTGGAAGGTTCGTGACCTCGAAGCGGTGCTCGAGCTCTACCATCCGCAGGTGGAGTACAACGACTTCTTCCAGAATCGCCGCCTGAGCCAGGGCGATCTGCGCGACTACGTGAGCACCACCATGCCCAGTCGCCCGGAGGAGTTCCTCGACCACATCGACCGCATCCGCGTCGACGGCGACACTGCCTTCATCCAGTACCGAATCGCCGTCACACTCAGCGGCCGCCTGGCGACCTTCCACTCCAGTGAGGCCATCACAGTGCGCGACGGCAAGATATGGCGGATCAACGAGTACGCCTCGGTCGTGCGCGAAGGCACCGAGAGCCGTACCCAGACCAGCGACCCACGCCCGGCGACCAGCCGCCTCGGCCTCTCGCCGCGCCAGTTGAGCCAACTGGCAAGCGACCTGGAACACTACTTCAGCAAGAACCAGCCCTACCTGGCGCCGGATCTCGACCTGACCCAGGTAGCCAGCGCCACCGGCTACACCCGCAACCAGATCTCCTACCTGCTCAACCAGGTGATGGGCCTGAGCTTCTACCAGTACGTCAACCAGACCCGCCTGCAGCACCTGCTCGCGCAGTTGCGTCCGCCGCTGCCGGCACGCATCGACGAGTTGGCGTTCTCCGCCGGCTTCAACTCGCTGTCGGCCTTCTACCGCTGCTTCCGCCAGCACACCGGGCAATCGCCACGCGAGTACCTCAAGCGCCTGCGCGACGAGCAGAACAGCGCCTGACCAACACCTGCCGGCGGGCGCGCGGGCACTCCCCGCGTACCCGCGCAGACGACAGAACCCCGCGCCGCTTCTAGGCTTGCCGACATCCCCCCTCTTCCCCTCCGGAGTCGTCTATGTCGGCATGGCGTCATATCAGTCTGTGGATGAACCAATTGGACGACGCCCTCGTCCCGCGTCCCTCCCTGGAAGGTGCACTGGAAGTCGACGTGGCCATCGCCGGCGCCGGTTATACCGGGCTGTGGACTGCCTATTACCTCAAGCAGCGCGCGCCGCAACTGAAGATCGCCATCGTCGAGGCGGAAACCGCCGGCTTCGGTGCCTCCGGGCGCAACGGCGGCTGGCTGATGGGCAACATTCTCGGCGAGGACCGCCTGCTCGCCGGCCTCTCGCCGGAACAGCGCCGCGCGTCCTACGACCTGCTGCACGATATCCCCGATGAAGTGGCTCGCGTGCTCGACCGCGAAGGCATCGACTGCGACTATCGCAAGGGCGGCGTGCTTTACACCGCCGCGCGCTACCCCGAGCAGGAAACCCGCCTGCGGCAGTACCTCGCCCACCTGCACGCCGAGGGCCTGACGGAGGATGACTACCGCTGGCTGAGCAAGAGCGAGCTGGCCGAACAACTGCGCATCCCCAGCGCACTGGGCGCCATCCACACCCCGCACTGCGCCACCATCGATCCGGCCAAGCTGGTCCGTGGCCTGGCCCGCGCCGTGGAACGCCTGGGCGTGCAGATCTTCGAGAAGAGCCGCGTCACCTACTGGCAGCCCGGCGTGCTGCGTACCGCCAAGGGCGAGCTGAAGGCTCACTGGGTGGTGCCGGCCATCGAAGGCTACGCTGCCGACCTGCCGCCGCTGGGCAACTACCAGTTGCCGGTGCAGAGTCTGCTGGTGGCCACCGAGCCGCTGCCAGAATCGGTGTGGGCGCAAATCGGCCTCGACAAGGGCCAGGCGTTCAGCGAATTCAGCCGCCAGGTCACCTATGGCCAGCGCACCCCCGACAACCGCCTGGCCTTCGGCGCACGCGGCGGCTACCGCTTTGGCGGCAAGCTGCGCACCGACTTCAACCTGAACGACGACGAAGTCGGACTGCGTCGCTACCTGTTCGGTGAGTTGTTTCCGCAACTCAAGGATGTGCGCATCACCCACACCTGGGGTGGCAACCTCGGCATGTCGCGGCGCTTCCACCCGCATATGCTGATCGACCGCCGCAACGGCATCGCGCTCTCCGGCGGCTACGGCGGAGAAGGCGTCGGCGCCACCAACCTGGGCGGCCGTACGCTGGCCGACCTGATCCTGGGCCAGGCCAGCGACCTGACCCGCCAACCCTGGGTGATCGACGACCGCAGCATGCAGGACGCCCTGCGTGGCTGGGAGCCGGAACCGTGCCGCTGGCTGGGCTACAACGCGATCATCCGCAGTTTCGTGCACGAAGACGAAGTCCTGGCCAACCCGCACAGCGCGCCCTGGCGTCGCCAACTGGCGGAGAAACTCGCCGCGACGATGGAAAGCCTGATGACCTGGAAGGTCGGCTGATCCGTCCCCCCACCCCCACTGGAGCCCCGAAGAATGAAACTGACCCACCTGAAAAACACCCTGCACGCCGAGCTCGGTGAAGCCAACCCGGTCGCCGTGCCGCTGGGCGAGCCGGTCTCGGAAACCCGCGTGGAATCCATCGAGCGTCCGGACCGCGTGGAAACCGGCATCTGGGAATGCACTCCCGGCCGCTGGCGCCGGCAGATCGTCGAGCAGGAGTTCTGCCACTTCATCGCAGGCCGCGGCACCTTTACGCCGGACGGTGGCGAGCCGATCGCCTTCCAGGCCGGCGATGCCTTCCTGCTGCCGCAGAACAGCCTCGGCGTGTGGGATATCCAGGAAACCGTGCGCAAGACTTACGTGATCATCGACCGCGACTGATTGCACGTGGGGACGAGGGAAAAGTCCGTTCCCCGGGCTTTTCCTTCCACCTCGACTGCAGCCCTCTCAAAACTCTCCGTGCCGCCCTTGCCCGCCGGCAAAGCGCCTGGCGCCCTGCACCGTCTCGCCACTCTCGATCACAGCCAGGCCGCCCTGGAATTCGTTGGCCAGCGCCACGTCGAAGGACAGGTTCCACTGCGTGAAGACGCTGTCGCGGTCGGCCAGCATGCAGCGCTGGGGAAACTCGGCGATCTCCCGCGCCAGTTCCTCCGCCGCCTCCAGCGCCTGACCACGCGGCACCACGCGATTGGCCAGGCCCATCATCAGCGCCTCCTGCGCACCGACGGGACGACCGGTGAGGATCATGTCCAGCGCCCTGCCCTGGCCAATGATGCGCGGCAGGCGCACGGTGCCGCCGTCGATCAGCGGCACGCCGAATCGCCGGCAGAAGACCCCGCACACCGCGTCCTCCGCCATCACCCGCATGTCGGCCAGCAGCGCCAGCTCCAGCCCGCCGGCTACCGCGTACCCCTCAATGGCGGCAATCAGCGGTTTGGAGAGCTGCATGCGGCTGGGCCCCATCGGCCCGTCCCCTTCGGTCTCCAGCCGATTGCGACGCTCGCCGTCCTCGGCCACCGCCGCCAGGTCGGCGCCCGCGCAGAAGGTGCCACCGGCCCCCGCCAGCACGGCGACCCGCGCCTCGTCGTCCTGCTCGAAATCGCGCAACGCATCGGCCAGGGCCTCGGCGGTGGGGCGGTCCACTGCGTTGCGCACCGCCGGCCGCGCGATCACCAGGGTGGTCACCGGGCCGTTCTTCTGGATTATCACGCTCATGGCGAACTCCTCGGAGCCTGTTCGCGGCGAACCCGCGCCGCGGTAGGCGGAATGAGCCCGAAGAGCGGCGTTCTCGAAGCACAGCCAGGCAATTCCAGCACCCAACGCGCGGCAGATCGCAGACAGGCTCCCAGGCACCAATGCAAAGGGCCGGCTAAAAGCCGGCCCTCACACCTTACTGCGTCCGTCGCGCCGGAACAGCCCCACTGGCCATTCCGCCGGTCAGGCTGGCCGGATCAACCGGCGTATTTCTGCAGGTTCGCCATCATCTCGCGCAACGCTTCGACGTTGTCCTTCGGGTGCGCGGCGTTCTCGAAGTCGCAGATCTGCTGCCAGTTGGCCGCCACGTCCTCGACGCTGAAGCCCTTGCGCGGGTCGAAGCCAACGCCCAGGCTGCGCTCCCAGCGCACCTTGCCGATCCAGCCGCCACCGACTTCGAACAGGCCGGAGGTTTCCTGGCAGGCTTCGCTGCCCAGGTACACCACCAGCGGGCTGACCAGCTCGGGCTTGAGCTGCTCGAACACCTGCGGCGGGATCAGGCCCTCGGTCATGCGGGTACCGCCCGTGGGGGCGATGGCGTTGACGAAGATGTTGTTCTTGCGGCCTTCGATGGCCAGGTTGCGGGTCAGACCATACAGGCCGAGCTTGGCCATGCCGTAGTTGCTCTGACCGAAGTTGCCATAGATGCCGGATGTGGACGAAGTGAAGATCACCCGGCCGTAGCCCTGTTCGCGCATGAACGGCCAGGCCGCGCGGGTCACCTTGTAGGCGCCTTCGACGTGGACCTTGTAGACCAGGTCCCAGTCGGCGTCTTCCATCTTGTGGAAGGTCTTGTCGCGCAGGATGCCGGCGTTGTTCACCACGACATCGATGCGGCCGAACTCCTCGACAGCCTGGCGCACGATCTTCTCGCCGTCGGTCACCGAATCATGGTTGGCGATGGCGGTGCCGCCGGCTTCGCGGATTTCCGCCACCACGCGGTCGGCCGCCGAGGCGTTGGCGCCCTCACCGTGGGTGCTGCCGCCCAGGTCGTTCACCACTACCCTGGCGCCATGCCTGGCGAACAACAGCGCATGGGCACGGCCGATA
Organism: Pseudomonas triclosanedens; assembly: GCF_026686735.1. Classification (NCBI taxonomy): domain Bacteria; kingdom Pseudomonadati; phylum Pseudomonadota; class Gammaproteobacteria; order Pseudomonadales; family Pseudomonadaceae; genus Pseudomonas; species Pseudomonas triclosanedens. Next base: position 4,931,909 of record NZ_CP113432.1, read on the forward strand.
CCGCCGCCGGCTCCGGTAACGATCACGACTTTTCCGTCGAAACGCAGGGCATCACTCATGGGTTGGGACTCCAGGCAAGGATATTTGCGTCGAGTGTCCGGCAGTCATGATCCAGTCACAACCAAGACGAATACGGCTGAATGGTGCCCGATAAGGCCGGGGGATGATCCGTCAGCGAATCGGCAGGTTCGGTTGCTTCCGCGGCCCCAGCTTGAACAGCCACCAATCGTACTCGCTCCAGAGCAACATCAGCGCCACCATGCCCAGCAGGGCGAGCACAGCGGCGACCGCCAGCGGCCAGTAGCGTAGCTGCCAGGCGAAGTAGCCTGCTGCGGCGCCCGCGGCACCCAGGGCGAGCAGCAGCGGAACGGCGACCCACGCGAAACCGGCGTGCAACCGCAGCAGCAGGCGGTACAGCAGCGAACCTTGCGGCTGGCGCAGGGGAATAATGGTCTTGAGCGGCATCTGGCGCCCTCCGGGAAGAAATGCCCGGCAGGCTAGTGGCACCGGCGCTCATGCCACCATCAGTGTGATCTGATATCGCACGCAGATACATCCGTAACCTGCGCCAGACGAAACGCCAGGTAATGCTCCAGCACCTGTTCCGGCGCCTCGACCTGTGGATAGTGGCCGATGCCGCCGAGCAGCACGGTGTCGGGCCGCGGGATCAACTCCCGGTAGCGCTCCACCATGTGCGCGCCGGAAATCGGGTCCAGCGGTCCGTCGATCACGCGCATCGGCACCGCCGTGCGCTGCATCGCGCCGACCCAGCGCTCGCGATGCTCCCGGCGGTCGATAATGTAGTGGATCAGCCGGTGCATCACCCGGGGGCCGTCGTTGTGCTGGATCAGACTCCAGAAGCCATCCAGTTCCTCCTCGGACGGCTGGGTATGCGGACCGAACACCCGGGCGAAGTTCTGCGCCAGACGGCGACGGTCGAACAGGCGGCCGAACAGCCCGCCGAACGGGCTGAGCAGCAGCTTCTGCGACAGCACTGGCCGGTGGGTTTCCGGGAACAGCCCGCCATTGAGGAACACGCAGGACGCCGCCGCGAAATCCCCGTCTTCGTGCCGGGCGAGCAATTCCTGGCCAACGCTGTTGCCGTAGTCGTGCACCAGCAGATGGACCGGTTCACGCACCTGAAGGTACGCCAGCAGCGCCTGTTGCAGATCGGCCTGTTCGAGAATGCGGTAATCGTGCCCGCGTGGCTTGGCCGAATCGCCAAAGCCGAGCATGTCGCAGGCGATCACCCGGTAGCGCTCGGCCAGTGGCCGCCACAGGTAGTGCCAGTCCCAGGACGCCGTCGGGAATCCGTGGATCAGCAACAGCGGCTCGCCGGCACCGGCACACCAGTAGCGGATGCCGTGGCCACGGAAGTCGAAGGAACGGCCCTGCGCGCGCCAGTCACGCAGGGCGATGCCGGGCAGCCCCATCAGTCGCGGTAGCCAGGGTTCTGCTGGTCCAGCTTGCGCAGCAACGCCGGCCAGGCCAGCGCGCCACCCATGCCCTGCTTGCTGCGAGTGACGCCGGCGGCCATCGCGCGGGCGCCATCGAGGATCGGTTGCGGGATCATGATGAGCTCGGCGCCGCCGCCCTGGGCCAGCACCTGGATTTCGCAGGCGCGTTGCAGGGTGAACATCATCAGGAAGGTGTCGGCGATGGTCGGCGAACAGGTCAGCAGCCCGTGGTTGGGCAGGATCATGAAGCCGGCCTCGCCGAGGTCGGCTTGCAGGCGTGCCTTCTCCTCGTGGTTCAGCGCCACGCCTTCGTAGGCGTGGTACGCCAGGCTGGACAGCACGAACAGCGACTGCTGGGAAATCGGCAACAGGCCCTGCTTCTGCGCCGACACGGCGATGCCCGCCGGCGTGTGGGTATGCAGCACGCAGGAGACGTCGTGGCGGACTTCATGGATGGCACTGTGGATGGTGTAGCCGGCCGGGTTGATTTCGTACGGGCTGTCCATCAGCTTCTTGCCCGACAGGTCGATCTTCACCAGGCTCGACGCGGTGATCTCATGGAACATCATGCCGAACGGGTTGATCAGGAAGTCCTCGGTGCCGGGGACCTTGGCGGAGATGTGGGTGAAGATCAGGTCATCCCAGCCATGCATCGCAATCAGCCGGTAGCAGGCGGCGAGATCGATCCGGGTCTGCCATTCAGCGGCGGAGACCTGATCCTTGACGTTCACGGTGGGCAGCGGATGAGCGGCGTGCATGACTGGAACCTCTTCGTTGTTGTTTGACGCCGCAGTCTAGCCAGCGCCGCGCAAGACGGACTGTCACGGAACTGACAGTTGCGCGAGTCACGCTATGGCGAATGTTCCGGCATAAGCCTGGCGATTGAACCGGCTTGCGCGCCGGGCATCCACGCCTATAGTGGCCCAATACGCCGATGGAGCCCGGCGTGTGGACGACAACCTCACGATGGCGCCGTCCGAGCAGCGCAACGGCAGATCGCGCACTCGGGCTGGCGGAAGCGTCCCTGTCCTTCGAGCCTGCCGGAACGCCCGTCGAGCGTGCGGATCAGCAATTCGACATATCCAGCTGCACCCATGCCGTACCCCGGAGTCGGGAGGAGACTCCATGCCGGTCTACGAGGCACGTCCGTGAAAAAGACAGCCATCATGCAACCCTACTTCTTTCCCTACCTGGGCTACTTCAGCCTCATCAAGCACACCGACCTGTTCGTGCTGTTCGATACCGTGCAGTACATCCACCACGGCTGGATCGAGCGCAACCGCATCCTCCGGCAGCAGGAGGGCTGGCTGTACATCCGCGTGCCGCGGATCAAGCACAGCCGCAATACCCTGATCAAGGATGTGCGGGTGGACAACAGCCAGGACTGGCGGCGCAGCCTCTTCTCGCAACTGGAGGTGTACCGCAAGGTGGCGCCCTACTACCGCGACGTGCGCGAGATGATCGCCGCAGCACTGGATCACCCGTTCGACGACATCGTTTCGCTGAACAAGAGCACCCTGGAAGCCACCTGCGCCTACCTGGGTTTCCCCCGGCGGATGCCGGTGCTCTCGCGCATGGGTCTCGAAATGGAGCGGCCGACGGCGCCGGACGAGTGGGCGTTGAACATCTGCAAGGCGCTGGGCGGCGTTGAGGAATACTGGAATCCGCCTGGAGGACAGAGTTTCTTCGATCGCAGCAAGTTCGTCGCAGCCGGCCTCACCCTGCGCTTCCAGGAGCCGCGGCTGGCAAGCTACGACCAGCGGCGGCAGACTTTCGAGGCGGGCTTGTCGATCATCGATGTGATGATGTTCAACTCCCCTGCCGACACCTCCCGCATGCTCGACGCCTACGAACTCAACTGAGCCTACAGGCAGTACGCCAGGAGCGGCGCCAGCAGCAGGTTGAACAAGCCGGTCAGGACCATCAGCAGCCCCGCCGCCGAGCCTTCCTCGCCACCGAACTCGTATGCCCTGCTGGTGCCCGCACCGTGGGCGCCAACGCCCAGCAGAGCACCACGGGCCAGGGCGGAGCGTAGACGCAGCAGCTTCATCAAGACTCCGCCAATCAGCGCGCCGAACACCCCGGTGATCATCACGAAGGCTGCGGTCAGTGCCGGTACGCCGCCCAGGTCATGGGAAATTTCCATCGCGAACGGCGTAGTAATCGAGCGCGGCAGCAGCGACAGCGTCACCTGGCCATCCAGCGCCATGGCATGGGCCAATGCCCAGGAACTGCCGATGGCCACGGCGGAGCCGGCGAACATGCCGGTCAGCAGCGCCGGCCAGTGACGGGCCAGCAGCGCGCGCTGCTGCCAGATCGGGATGGCGAAAGCCACGGTTGCCGGGCCGAGCAGCGCGACCAGCCAGTTGGTGTCGCGGGCATAGTCGGCGTAGCTGGCGTGCATCGGTATCGCCAGGGCGAACAGCAGCGCCGGCACGAACACGATGGGCGACAGCCAGTACTGCTGGAAGCGGCGATACAGCAGCCGGCTGAGCAGGTAGCCGCCGAGGGTGGCGACCAGCCAGAACAGAGCTTCCTTATCGGGACTCATGACGTGACCTCCAATGGCACATCCACTCTACTGCCAGGGCGGTCGCCAGCATCACCAGCACGGTGCTGGCAGTGATCACCAGCAGGATTTTCCAGCCCTCGCTGCGCAGCAGCGGACCGTAGTCCAGCAGGCTCATCAGGGCGGGGATGAAGAACAGCAGCATCTCCGCCAGCAGCACTCCGGCACCACCTTGCAGCAACGCCGGACGGATGGCGCCGCAGGCGAACAGCACCAGCAGCAGCGCCAGACCGATCACCCCGCCAGGCAACGGCAGCCCGGTGCGCGTGGCGATCCAGCCGCCAACCCACCAGAAGGCGATCAGGACGGCGATTTCGAAGAGCAGACGCGAAGCGCGGCGAAGCATGACGGCGTACTCGGCAATAAGTGCGGGGAATCACGTTGGTAATGGCGCAAAGCGTACGCCCGCGCCTATCATCCCCAAAACGAATTGTTCGAATCGGAGCCATTCCAATATGGAATTCAAGCAGCTTCGCGCCTTCGCCGAAGTGGTCCGCCAGGGCAGCTTCACTCAGGCGGCGGTGCGCCTGAACGCCAGCCAGTCCGCGGTCAGCAAGCAGATCGCCCAGTTGGAACAGAGCCTGCGCGTGCAACTGCTGGAGCGCAGCGGCCCGCACGTGCGCCTCACCGCAGCCGGCGAAGTGGTGCTGCGTCGCGCCGAAGACATGCTGCGCCTGCGCCGCGAACTGCTCACCGAACTGGACGACCTCAGCCGCCTGCACCGCGGCGAGCTGCGCCTGGGACTGCCGCTGCTGGGGGCCGATGCGCTGTTCGCCGGACGCTTCGCCGAATACCGGCGGCGCTACCCGAACATCGTCGTGCACCTGATCGAAGGCGGCAGCAAGACGATGGAGGAACAGGTCTACAGCGGCGAACTGGAGCTGGGCGGCGGCCTTACGCCGGAAGATCCGGCTTTCGACTTCCAGCCCTTCTGCAACGAGCCGCTGGATGCCCTGCTGCCCGCGGACCACCCGCTGGCCACGCGGGAAAGTCTGAGCCTGGTGGAACTGGCCGACACCCCGTTCCTGCTCTACCAGCAGAGCTTCACACTGAACGACCGCCTGCTGCGCGCCTGCCGCGAAGCCGGATTCGAACCGAAGGAAGGCGGCCGCAGCGGCCAGGCAGACTTCCTCGGCGCACTGGTCGCCGCCGGGCAGGGCGTGGTGCTGCTGCCACGTGTGGTGGCCAGGGACCTGGAGCGCCCGGGAGTGGCGCGGGTACTGCTCAGCGAGCCGGACCTGCGTTGGGATATCAGCTTCATCTGGCGGCGCGATGCCTACCTGTCGAACGCGGCGAAAGCCTGGCTATCGCTGATGGAGGAAATGCCGTTGCATCCGCCAGGCTCGCAGTGACACCCAACCGCCTCAGAGCAGATCGGGGAACTCACCGGCCAGTCTCGGCCAGTCCCGCTGCGCCTGTGCATCGTCCGCCAGCAGCCGGAACCCGGCGAAGTCGAACGCCGGCGACACGGTGCAACCCACCAGCACGTAGTCCCCCAGGCAGCGCGCCGCCTGCCAGGCATGGGCGGGAACCGCGCGCTGCGGCAGGCTGCCCTCAGCCACCGCGCCCAGCAGCTCGCGACGTACGGCGTCGGGAGTTTGCGCCACCAGCAACTCCAGCGGCCCGCCCTCGTGGTAGTGCCACAGCTCGTCGGCATCCACCCGATGCCAGCGGCTGACCGTCCCGCCGGGCAGCAGGAAGAAAATCGCCGAAGACTGCTGGCGCCCATTGGCGTCCGCAAGCGCCGATTCGAATACCCGGCGATAGAAGCCGCCCTCCGGGTGCGGAGTGAGGCCCAGGGTATCGATCAGGTAGCGGGCGCGTGGATGCATCAGGCTTTCAGCGCGGCGATGAAGTCGGCGATCCACGGTTCGGAGTCGGTTTCCTGATCCACCGTCTCGCTGCCATCCAGGCGCAGCATCGGCACCGCTTCGCGCATACCCATCTCCGCCAGCAGCTCGCGCACCTGCTCGCCGCCACCGCAGTAGGTGTCGCCATAACTGGAATCACCCAGGGCGATCACCCCGCTCGGGCGGCCGCTCCAGTACGGAAGGCGGTCGCGCAGGGCATGGAACAAGGGTTGGAAGGTATCTGGAAGTTCGCCCATGCCCGTGGTCGAAGTCACCACCAGCAGCGCCTCGGGATCGAGGGCCAGCAGGCCGTCGAGGGTGGCGCGAGGGTCGTGCCAGGCTTCGAAACCGGCGGCTTCGAGCAGGCGCTTGGCATGGCGCGCGACCTCTTCGGAGGTGCCGTAGACCGAACCGGACAGAATGGCGACTTTCATGGTGGCTCCCACAAGGCAAGACAAGGCCGCTCATTATGCCCCATCCGTGCCGGGCCGCGCCGGGACTGGTATAGTTTTGCCCTACCCGGCAGCTCGGATATTTTACGGCACGCCGTTTCATTCCACCGTACGAGGCACGCATGGGCAACTCCCCGGCACCCATCCTGATCACTGGCGCCAGTCAGCGCATCGGTCTGCATTGCGCAAAGCGTCTGCTGCAGGACGGCCAGCCGGTGATCGCGACCTACCGCCAGGATAAACCCGGCATCGCCGAACTGCGTGACCTGGGCGCCACCTGCCTGCGCGCCGAGTTGGCCGATGAAAGCGGCATCCTCGCTTTCATCGAGGAACTGCGTGCCCATACCGACCGTCTGCGCGCCATCGTCCACAACGCATCGGCGTGGGTCGGCGAAACGCCAGGCCACGAGGCGCAGGTCTTCGGCGAACTGTTCCGCCTGCATATGCTCGCGCCATACCTGATCAACCTGCACTGTGCCGACCTGCTCGAACGCGACGCCACCGGGCGCGGCTCGTCGGCCGACATCATCCACCTCTCAGACGACGTCGCCCGCAAGGGCAGCGCCAACCGCATCGCCTATTGCGCCAGCAAGGCCGGCCTGGACAACCTCACATTGTCCTTCGCCGCGAGCCTGGCTCCGCGCATCAAGGTCAACGGCATCGCGCCGGCCCTGATCATGTTCAACGAAGGCGACGACGCGCAGTACCGCGCGCGCACCCTCGCCAAGTCCGCCCTGGGTATCGAGCCGGGGCCGGAAGTGATCTACCAGAGCGTGCGCTACCTGCTCGACAGCCCCTACGTGACCGGCACTACCCTTACCGTCAACGGCGGCCGGCACCTCAAATGACCCGCCCGCCGGGCACGAGGAACTCCACAATGATCGATGACATGTCTCACCACTACCGTGAGATTCTCCTGGGACTGGGCGAAGACCCGGCCCGCGAGGGCCTGCTGGACACGCCCAAGCGCGCGGCCAAGGCCATGCAGTACCTCTGCCACGGCTACGGGCAGACGCTGGAAGAGATCGTCAACGGCGCACTGTTCGCCTCCGACAACGACGAGATGGTGATCGTCAAGGACATCGAGCTCTACTCGCTGTGCGAACACCACCTGCTGCCCTTCATCGGCAAGGCCCATGTGGCATACATTCCCACCGGCAAGGTGCTGGGCCTGTCGAAGGTGGCACGCATCGTCGACATGTTCGCGCGCCGCCTGCAGATCCAGGAAAGCCTGACTCGCCAGATAGCCGAGGCGATCGAACAGGTCACCAGCGCTGCCGGCGTGGCGGTGGTGATCGAGGCCCAGCACATGTGCATGATGATGCGCGGCGTGGAGAAGCAGAATTCGGTTATGAACACCTCGGTGATGCTCGGCTCGTTCCGCGCATCCAACACCACCCGCCAGGAATTCCTGCAATTGATCGGACGGAGCAAGTGAAATGACGCGACTGGAGCCAGGCATGGCGCGAATCCGGGTCAAGGATCTGCGCGTGCGCACCTACATCGGCATCAAGGAAGAGGAGATCCTCAACAAGCAGGATGTGCTGATCAACATCACCATCCTGTACCCGGCCGGCGACGCCGTGCAGGTCAACGATATCGACCATGCGCTGAACTACCGCACCATCACCAAGGCGGTCATCGCCCATGTCGAGGAAAACCGCTTCGCCCTGCTCGAACGCCTGACCCAGGAACTACTTGACCTGGTGATGGCCAACCCGGCGGTGCATTACGCCGAGGTGGAAGTCGACAAGCCCCACGCCCTGCGCTTTGCCGAATCGGTATCGATCGCACTGTCTGCCCAGCGCTGAGCCCCGCGCATCCTGAACGCCCGTGCCAGTCGGCCAACGGGCGTTGCTGGCGGATCGCCTCCCTCTTAGAATCTGGCCAGCCCCGCCATGCGCCTCTGATGCGCCTACGTGAGAGACACGCCATGACCGAGCCCTTGAACCTGACCAACGAACAGCGCACCGAACTCGAAGCCGCCGCCTTCCGCACCCTGGTACAGCACCTGCGTACCCGCAAGGATGTGCAGAACATCGATCTGATGAACCTTGCCGGCTTTTGCCGCAACTGCCTGTCCAAGTGGTACAAGGCTGCAGCGGACGACAAGGGACTGGAGCTCAGTGCCGACCAGGCCCGCGAAGAGATCTACGGCATGCCTTACGCCGAATGGAAGGCCAAGTACCAGAAGGAAGCGACGCCCGAACAGCAGTCGGCCTTCGATAACGCGAAGAAGCACTAACGAGTTTGCCTTGATGACCCTGACCGATTTTCGCGTGCGTCTGCGCAGCGAGCAGCACCTGTTCACCGATACCCTGGCGTTCATCGCCGAACACTACAGCTACAGCCCCAGCGCCTTCAGCAACGGCACCGTGGAGAACCCTGCGGGGCAGAACGAAGGCTCCTGCAAGACCCTGGGCTTCGCCATTCTCGAAGGACTGAGCCAGGAAGAGACCCTACTGGCGTTCGGCGAGCACTACCGTGCGGTGCGTGACACCCCGGAAGGCACCGATCACGCCAACATCCGTGCCCTGCAGGCCACCGGCCTGGCCGGCGTCAAGTTCGAGCGTCAGCCGTTGTCGCGTCGCGGTTGAACACCAGGGTTCGATGAAAAAAGCCCCGCACCAGCGGGGCTTTTTCTTGGCCGCTCGCTGGCCGAAAGGTGCGACGGCGCCCTGCATTCCCGGGCTGATCACGTCAGAACAAGAAGGCTCCGCCGCCCCGCGGCACCTGGCGGCCCCAGAAAGAAAAAGGCCCCGCAAGCGGGGCCTCTTCCTGCACGCCGGCTCTTCGGGCCGTTACAGGGAATCCAGGTAACGCTCTACGTCCAGCGCGGCCATGCAGCCAGCGCCAGCAGAGGTAATGGCCTGGCGATAAACGTGGTCCGCGACGTCACCGGCGGCGAACACGCCGGGGATACCGGTCGCGGTGGCGTTGCCGCCGCGGCCGCCATTGACGACCAGATAGCCGTCCTTGAGTTCCAGTTGTCCTTCGAACAGCGACGTGTTCGGCGTATGGCCGATGGCGACAAACAGGCCATCCACCGCAAGTTCGGACATCTCGCCATCATTGTGGCGCAGGCGAACGCCAGTGACCCCCATGTCGTCGCCCAGCACCTCGTCGACCTGCGCATCCAACCGAAGTTCGATCTTGCCCTCGGCGACGCGGGCACGCAGTTTGTCCTGCAGAATCTTCTCGGCGCGGAAGCTGTCGCGGCGATGCACCAGCGTTACCTTGCTGGCGATGTTGGCCAGGTACAGCGCCTCTTCCACCGCCGTATTGCCGCCGCCCACCACGGCGACCTCGCGATTGCGGTAGAAGAAGCCGTCACAGGTGGCGCAGGCGGAAACGCCCTTGCCCATGAACGTCTCTTCCGAAGGCAGGCCCAGGTAACGCGCGCTGGCGCCAGTGGCGATGATCAGCGCATCCGCCGTATAGGTGCCGCTGTCGCCCTTGAGCACGAAGGGTTTGCCGGCCAGGTCCACGCCGTGGATATGGTCGAAGACGATCTCGGTCTCGAAGCGCTCGGCGTGCTCCTGCATGCGCTGCATCAGCGCGGGGCCGGTCAGGCCGTGGGGGTCGCCGGGCCAGTTGTCCACTTCGGTGGTCGTGGTGAGCTGGCCGCCAGCCTGCATGCCGGTAATCAGCAGCGGCTTGAGGTTGGCGCGGGCCGCATAGACCGCCGCGCTGTAGCCGGCCGGCCCGGAACCCAGAATGATGACCCGCGCATGACGATTCTCGGACATCGCTGCCTCCTGTTCTTGAGTTGAAGAGAGTCAGGCAAAAGAAAAGGGAGCTGCCAAAGTACCAGGGGGAAGGTTGGAGGAACGGCAGCTCCTCTGAAAGGTTTTTTACGCGGGACCGCATGGACAGGGAGAACATCAGCGATGCGGTGTGGGGTGAACCACGGGAGAGATTGTCCCGCAGATTTCCCGAATACCCTTGAGATATGTCAGGCACATCCGAATTCGCCATTGATCCCGCGCAAATCAGCTTGTGGCGCAGATTACAGCGCTGGCCGACGTCTACAGAAATGTCGAATCTCAATTCACCCGATAGCCAATGCCTATACGCGCGCATCTCCATTGAGTCTGACTAGACTGATGCAATCGCCAAAGGCCCCTCGCTCACTGCATGAATCTTCGCGCCCGTCTGCTCCTGCTGTTCCTGCCCCTGTTCGCCGCGAGCCTCGCGGGGGTATGGGTGCTATCGGACATGATCCTGCTCGACCGCTTCGACCGCGGCGATCGCCAGCGCCTGGCCGATGAGGTGCGCATCGTCCACAAGCGCATCGGCTTCGAGAAACAGCGCTACCTCGACATTGCCCGCAGCTATGCCTGGTGGGACAGCAGCTACGCCTTCATGCAAAAGCCCGACTCGAAGTTCGTCGAGGAAAACCTCGAAGTCGATATGCTCGGATTCCTCGGATTCGACTACGTGATGTATGTCGATGGCGACGGACGCATCGCCGGTCAGCGGTGGAAGCTCGACCACCTGCCCGAACGTTTCCCCGGCATCGCCGTGCCCAGCGCCGGCGACCTGCAGCGAGACATCCTGAAAACCGCGATCGACCTCGGCGCCCTGAAGTTCAACGACGATACGAAGCACAGCATCGATCAACTGGTGCAGATCAGCGGCTTGCCCCAGCTATTGCTGAGCTACCCGATCAGCAACACCGCCGGACAGGCAAAACCCGCCGGCGCTCTGATCGCCGGCGTACTCTTCGACAGGAGGCGCATGTCCGCGCTGGAGAACCAGATGGGCGCGCGGCTGCGCCTGGCCAACGACACCAGGCCGGACAGCGAATGGCGGCCGCTGAACATTCCGAGCAATCGCGGCGCCACCCTGCTCAGCCCGCGCCAGGTGCTCGGCCGCAACAAGCAGCAGATGTCGCTGCTGTACCTCAGCTCCCAGGGACAGCCACAGATGCGCATCGATGTCATCAGCCCGCGACCGCTCTACCTCCAGGGCAGGCAATCGATCCGACTCTTCCTCTACCTGGCGCTGGCCTTGCTGGCCACCGCCCTGCTGCTGGCCTACCTGGCCCTGGAGTTCTGGATCATCCGCCGCGTACGCACCCTGAATCGCGAGGTATCCAGCATCGGCCAGGACGAAAGCCAGCAACGCCTGGGCAGCCTGGGGAACGACGAACTGGGGCAACTGGCCGGTGAGATGAACCACATGCTCGACCGCCTGGAGCAGAGCGAGGCGCGGGACCGGGCGATCCTCAATGCCATCCACGACGGCTACTTCGAGATGGATGACCAGGGCATCATCCTCACAGCCAACACCGCGCTGTGCCGGATGCTCGGTTACGCGGAGGAAGAACTCATCGGCCAGCACTACCGGATGCTGTTGCTGGACGCCGACCTGGAGCGCGCCCAGAGCCTTTACCGACAAGTGCGCAGCGAGCAGGAGGAAACCACCTTCGCCGCACCGTTCAAGCGCCACGACGGCAGGCTGGTCAACTTCGAGACGCGCATGTCGGCGATCCGCGACGCCCACGGCGGGTTCGCCGGCCTGCGCGGCATCCTGCGCGACATCAGCGACCAGATCGCCTACCAGAACCAGTTGATCGACCTTGCCTTCCGCGATGCCGTAACCGGCCTGGGCAACCGCAAGGCGTTCGATGAGCAACTGCCCGCTGCCATCAGCCGCTGCGAGCGCATCGCCCTGCTCTATATCGACCTGGACAAGTTCAAGCAGGTCAACGACCGCTTCGGCCACGCTGTCGGCGACGACCTGCTCAATGCAGTCGGCGAACGCCTGCGCAGCAGCCTGCGGCAACCCGACCAGGCATTCCGGCTGGGGGGAGACGAGTTCGCCGTACTGCTCGAAGAAGCCGAGCCAGCCCAGGCCGAGAGCCTCGGCATGCGCCTGCTGCGGGTGCTGGGCAACGCCTATGGACTAGCCGGCCAGCACATCGACTTCGTCACGCCGAGCATCGGCATCGCACTTTATCCACAGGACGCGAAAGATGCCGACGCCCTCACCCACGCCGCCGACATAGCCATGTACCAGGCCAAGCAGGAACGCAACCGCTGCCTGCGTTACAAGCCCGCCTGAACTCTCACACACCCGGCAAAACAGACGGCTCGCCGGCACTTCGCCGGGTCTGCTAAGGTCGCAGGTGCTTTACCCCTGGAGAGTGAATCCAATGTCTACCCTGAGCGGCCCGCAATATCTCGGCGAAGGCCTGAAACTGATGATGCGTCCCGGTCTGCGGCTGTTCGTACTGCTGCCGCTGAGCATCAATATCCTGCTCTTCATCGGCCTGGTCGGCTTCGCCATGAACCAGTTCAGCCACTGGGTCGACTGGCTCATGCCGAGCCTGCCGGAATGGGCGAGCTTCCTGCAGTTCATCCTGTGGCCGCTGTTCGTAGCCCTGGTCCTGCTGATCGTATTCTTCACCTTCACCATGATCGCCAACCTGATCGCCGCGCCGTTCAACGGCTTCCTCGCGGAGAAGGTGGAAGTAGTGGTACGCGGTACCGATGACTTCCCGGCCTTCAGTTGGAGCGAACTGATGGCGATGGTGCCGCGCACCATCGGCCGCGAACTGCGCAAGCTCGGCTACTTCCTGCCACGCGCCATCGCCCTGTTCATCCTCAGCCTGATCCCCGGCCTGAACCTGATCGCCACGCCGCTCTGGTTGCTGTTCGGCGTGTGGATGATGGCCGTGCAGTACATCGACTACCCGGCGGACAACCACAAACTGGGCTGGAACGAGATGCTCGCCTGGCTGCGCAGCAAGCGCTGGGCGTGCATGGGCTTTGGCGGAGTGACCTACCTGGCGCTGCTGATCCCGCTGGTCAACCTGGTCGCCATGCCCGCCGCCGTGGCCGGCGCGGTGCTGTTCTGGGTGCGCGAGGAAGGCGAGAAAGCACTGGTGAAGTAGGCCAGCACGGGGCAGGTATGCGCCGCGCCGGCGAGAGTCACCTCAGCGGGGCCTACTGCGCAGGTGCCGGTGGCTCACTACAGCCACCTCTCCGCGGAGGCGGCGACTCGTCAAATGGGGATCAACTCACCCAGAAGATCGCGCCACTGCCGCTGACTACAAGCAACAGGCGCACGAGGCGGGGGCAAAGGCGAGTCGCGACGAAATATGGCGCGGGGAAAATAGCTGGACGCTGAATCGGTCCTCACGACGGTCAATGCGCTGGACACGCCGGACAGAACAGTCTCATGCAGCTCGTAGCGAGGCACATCGTATGTCGCAGGCGCGCAATACTGCGTTGAGCCCAACGCATCCAACCTGCCGGTCAGCCCGGTCTCCTGCAGCTCACTCTGCTTTTCACCATAGCGAACACGAACCTCACGCCAATCTCCGTCGTCATCTGGCGTGAAGCAATATCTGATGTTGGTGACTTCGCCACTGACCACTCGACTGGCGACATTGAACAAGTGGTCGTGAACCTTATCGAATTGCTCAGCAACGTGCTTTTGATCCGCTGGCCAAAGGTGCAGACGGATAGTCTCATGTGACGACAGCGTCGCCAGCCGCACATGAATGAAGCCCAGCGGATGCCAAACCGGCTGCAGTGAATCCAGCAGTGGCTTTACCAGTTCCGCAAGTTCCCGACGATCATCAGCGGTGGAGGGCTGCTCGAACCAGCTGCACAGACGCCATTCAGCGCCGCTACTCATAGGGAGTTCCTGGCTTACGGAGCAATGTCAGTACCGGCGCAAGATCTTCATCCGAGAGGCCATGACCCGACAGGCCAACGGCACTCAGCGCTGTCTTCAACGAGGCAAGGTCAGAAACAGCGGCACACTCAGCCTCGCCACCGACAATCGGTCTGGATTGCTCACGCAGGAGTCGGTACTCATTGTTTAGCGCCGTGTAGTAGTAGCTACCACTATCGCACTTCAATGCTGGGGCTGTTGGGTCTTCTCGCGTCTCGATTGCACAAGTCTCGGCAAGGTCGACGCGGAAACTACTGAAGTGATCCACAACGTAGATATCGACATCCAGCAGGGTCGCTGTACTGGCAACGCGCTTGCTGATCAGCACGGTGGCGAGTAGCTCCTGCTTCACTCGCTCGGTTGTCCAGTTCCCTTCGCGCTCCCCCCTCAGAGTGCCGGAGCGATAGCGGGCGTGCCGTTCGCACAACAGGGTATTCTCAGGATTCAGGATAATCGCTTCGACGGACTTGGAGGTGCTACTGCTTCTGGCCCGCTTCTGCATTTCTCGCAAAACCGCCGATCTGAAGTAGCGTCCGCAGCCACCAGCAAAGCTCCACTTGTTGGAGCTATTCAGCGCATCTGCAAAGTACGTCTTCACTTCCCAGGGATCGACCATAGCAAGGCCGAGAACCTTGCTCCTGAAGGGGTCGACCCATTTTAGAAATGCGGCGATAAGAACAGTGACGACCATTGTCGTCGACGCATCCTCAAGTATTTTGGCGATGAGGGGCAGCCCGCCCTGCGAAAGGGTCGGGGCAAATCTGGGAATCACAAAATAGCGAACCCCCAGTAGAACAATCACCAAAAGAAGAACTGCAACGAAAAATATGCGGCTAGCTTTCTTTCGATCGAGTAACTGCTCCAGCGTCATGGGGTTAGAACCGGACTGAGCGCACGCAACACGCGCGCGGTGATTTCCTCGGGAGGTCCGCCGAACGCTTCTACGTTCAGCCAACCCAGCCGCTGGGCAAGCTGGCTGTAGATCGTGCGCGCGGTGGCAAGGCCGGCGGTATCGCTTTCGTAGGCGTCCAGCGGGCGAGCGCCCTGGGCCTGTTCGGAGCGGGAAATCCGGCGGCGCTCTGCCTCTGCTTCATCGACTTCAAGCAATACCGTTGCGTCCGCGCGCGGCATGCCCAGGGTTTCGAACTCCAGGTGCTCGACCCACTTCTGGAATTCGAGCTGCTCCGCCGCAGGCAGGCGGCACGCCTGGTGCGCCACGTTGGAGTACACGTAGCGGTCGCAGATCACCAGCTTGCCGGCGGCGAGGTCGGCTCGGATCTGCCGGGCCTTCTCCGAACGTTCCAGCGCAAACAGGGCGGCACTGAATGTCGGGTGGATGGCCTTCGCGTCGCCGAGCTTGTCCATCAGCATCGCCCTCACCGTGGAGCCGAGGAACGAATGGTCGTAGTCCGGAAAGCCGTAGACGGCCACTTCGCGCCCGGCGTTCTCGAAGATGGATTGGAGCGCGGTCACTTGCGTCCGCTTGCCCGTGCCGTCGACACCCTCGATAGCCAGTAGGAACCCTGTAGAACTGTTCATTGATAGATAAGCCACGCCATGAAGTGAAGTTTCCGCGAGCGCTCTGCGAACCGGAAACGGGCCCGGCGGCGCACTCTCAACGTGGCCAGCGGAAAGCCGACGTTGCGGGCCGCATCTTAACGTAATCCCCGGAGATAGCCGAGCCTCCGGCGTCGCGCCTCGCAGCGTGGCCCTGCGCGGAGCGCGGCTTGCAGACAGGCCGGCGCTGTCATGTATCGATCATCGCAACGTCATCGGCGCGCCACTGCGCGCCGCGACACTGCGGTCATGACCACGACACTCCTGCGCATCGCGCTGATCAGCGAAACCTTCCCGCCAGAGATCAACGGCGTCGCCAACACCCTGGGCCGGCTGGCCGCAGGTTTGTTGCGCCGGGGACACCAGATCCAGGTTGTGCGCCCACGCCAGTACATCGATGGGAGCCGGCACAGCGACGCTGAACTGGTTCTGACCCGGGGCTGGCCGCTGCCGGGCTATCCGGGGCTGCAATGGGGCCAGTCCTGCCTGCACAAGCTGTTGCGCCACTGGAAACGCCTTCGCCCCGACGTGCTCTACATCGCCACCGAAGGCCCGCTGGGGCTGGCCGCCCTGCGCGCGGCGCGGCGCCTGCAGATACCGGTGATCAGCGGCTTCCACACCAACTTCCAGCAATACAGCGCACACTATGGTTTCGGTCCGCTGATGCGCCTGGTGACGCTGTACCTGCGCTGGTTCCACAACCGCACGCTGCAAACCCTGGTGCCCAGCGTCAGCCAGTCGCTGGAGTTGCAGCGCCGCGGCTTCGAGCACCTCGCCCAGTTGTCGCGCGGCGTCGACAGCCAACTGTTCCATCCAGGCCGCCGCGATGACACGCTGCGCGGCGAATGGGGCCTGGGGGAGCGCGACATCGCGGTGCTGCACGTGGGGCGCCTGGCGGCAGAGAAGAACCTGCTGCAACTGGGCAGTTGCTTCCGTGCGCTCTGCGCCGCACACCCGCAACTCAGGCTGCGCCTGGTGATAGTCGGCGACGGCCCGCAGCGTGCGCAGCTCCAGCGGGAGATGCCCGAGGCAGTGTTCTGCGGCCTGCAACGAGGCGAGGAACTGGCTCGCCACTACGCTTGCGGCGACCTGTTTCTCTTTCCCAGCCTGTCGGAAACCTTCGGCAACGTGGTGCTCGAAGCACTGGCCTCAGGTCTGGCGGTCGTGGCGTTCGACCAGGCCGCAGCCGGACAGCACATTCGCCACGGGCATAACGGCACTCTGGCGACGCCGGGGGACAATGATGGTTTCTTCGAAGCCGCCAGTTGGTTGCTGGAAGACCCCGAACGCCTGCGCCGGGTACGCCTGAATGCCCGCCACCACGCCAGCCACCAGGCCTGGGATGCGGTGGTGGATCGTTTCGAAGGCTATCTGCACGAGGCGTGCCGGGCGACTTCGGCGGGAAAGACCGCCCCCAGCCCGGGACAGGTAGAGGGGTCTTCCCTGCACAAGTGAGGATCAGGCGAAGGGTTTGGGCTCCGCCGCGAACGACAGGCTCATGGCGCCCGCGCCGAGGTTGATGCCGCCGGTCGGGCTGAGCATCGCGAGGTGCACCTGTACGCCGTTGGCCTGGCAGGCCGCCTCCAGCGCGGCGAACCCCGGCAGGTCGCGCAGCGCGGACGGATCCCCGGCGTAGCTCAGACACATCTGCGGGGCCAGCAACTCGCCCGCCTCCACCCGCGCACGGGCGAAGTTGAGCAGGCGTTCGGCGGACTTCTCGTAGTTCGGCGATACCGAGACCGGCTTGTCCTCTCCCTGAACCAGGCTAAGCACCGGTTTCATGTCGAGCATCGACCCAAGGCCCAGAAACGCACCGCGCAAGCGGTCACCGATGCTGCTGCGATCGCCCTTCTGGAAACCGCGACGGCGGATGTGGCCCAGGTCGCTGGCAACCAGGAATGTATTCATCTGCTCGCTGAGCTGCTCGAGGCGGGTGCGCACAGCGTTGGGCGAATTATCCGCGCCCAGCAGACGCACGCCTTCGGCGGCCAGAACGGCAAGACCGGCGAACACTGTGTGGCTGTCGATCACCCGCAGCGCGAACGGCCCGGCGACACCGGCGGCTGCGCGGCGCTCCTTGTAGCTCTGCAGCAGGCTGAAGGATGCCTGGGTCGCGTTGTCGAAGATCGGGCTGCGCTGGCTGCTGACGGTGAGGCAGATAACGTAGTCGAAGTCGGTAACGAGCGTTTCCAGGAACCAGTCGTGGGTCTGGGCGGGGGTCAGCGGCTCGCTACCGTCCTCCAGGCCGACCTTGGGCAGGTCCTGGGAATAGAATTTCAGGGTGGTGTCGGGATCTCGATCATCAACGATACGACGTTCGCCCAGACGGATGCCGATGGGCAGGACGCGAATGTTGTTGGCGGCAAGGAATTCAGGGGGAAGGTCGCAGGTTGCATCGACTACCAAGCCGATCCGCATGACTTACTCCTATGGCCGTATCCCGGCCTATTGTTGTGTGAACGCCGTCATACAATGCCCGTTTCGGACTGGGAAGTCAGCATGCGGAAAGATGGGTCTTGGAAAAGTTTTGTAAACGCCGGGAGTGCAACCCCAGGACCATTCGGACAGCTTATGACTCATCATAAACAACTCGCAAACAGCCTCTTCCGGGGTCGCCGAACACTCATGAAAAAGCCCCCGGCGTCGATGGCGCCAGGGGCTTTAGCTCAGCGCTCAGCTCTGTCGATCAGGCCAGCGACATCAGTGCGTCGCGGCTGAACGGCTTGATGTCGGCCAGGCGACCATCACGCACCTTCACGGCCCAGTCCGGGTCCACCAGCAGAGCGCGGCCAACCGCAACCAGATCGAATTCCTGGTTATTCAGTCGCTCCAGCAGGCCATCGATGCCCGACGGTTGCGCCACTTCATCGGTCTTGCCGAAGAAAGCAAGGAACTCGCTGCCATCCAGGCCGACATTGCCCACGGTGATGGTCGGCTTGCCGGTGAGCTGGCGGGTCCAGCCGGCCAGATTGAGCTCGGAGCCTTCGAATTCGGGAATCCAGAAGCGGCGGGTCGAGCAGTGGAAGATGTCCACACCAGCCTCGGACAGAGGCTTGAGGAAGGCTTCCAGCTCCTGCGCGGTCTGCACCAGGCGAGCGCTGTAGTCCTGCTGCTTCCATTGGGAGAAGCGGAAGATGATCGGGTAGTCGGAGCCAACGGCCTCACGCACGGCCTTGATCAACTCGATGGCGAAGCGCGAACGGTTGGCCAGGCTGCCGCCGTACTCGTCGGTGCGCTTGTTGCTGCCGTCCCAGAAGAACTGGTCGATCAGGTAGCCATGAGCACCGTGGATTTCCACGCCATCCATGCCGATGGCCTTGGCATCGCGCGCTGCCTGGGCGAAGGCGGCGATGACTTCCTGGATGTCTTCCCTGGTCATCTCATGGACCAGCACGGTGCCGTCCTTGACCTTGCCGCTGGGGCCATAGCCCGGAACGCTCGCATCCGGCTCGGTACCCAGGCGGCGCACGGCGCCGACGTGCCAGAGTTGCGGAACGATCTTTCCGCCTTCGGCATGAACCGCATCGACCACCTGCTTCCAGCCGGCCAGGGCATCCTCACCATAGAAACGCGGTACGTTCGGGTAACCGTTGGCGGCCTTGTGGTTGACCGTGGTGCCCTCGGTGACGATCAGGCCCACGCCCGCGGCAGCGCGGCGGCGGTAGTACTCCACGACCTGGGCGTGAGGAACGCCACCGGGGCTGAAGTTGCGGGTCATCGGTGCCATCACGACGCGGGTGGGAAGCTCCAGGTCGCCCAGGCGGAAAGGCGAGAACAGCGTTTCTACGGATGCGGTCATTACGGTCTCCAGGACGACCAGGCGACCGGTCGTCTCGCTTTTGGGTTTGGCTGTGAATCAAGCCTGCAGCACGTGCTCCAGGCGTTCGATGAAGCGTTCCAGCGGCTTGAGCGAGGCGCTGACCTTGAGGCGGGCCAGCACGCCTTGCCAGGCGTTGCCGATGAATTCGGCGAGCTGCTCGACGTTCTCCGTGGCGGGCAGCTCGCCGGCCCGCAGGGCATCGCCGAGGCAGTCGCGGAGGATGTCGATGGAGCGTTGCAGGATGCCGTCGACCCGCGCGGTGATCGCTGGCGACAGCTCGGCCATCTCGAAGCTGAGGCTGCCGATGAAGCAGTGATACGCCACCTTCTCCTGGCGAGCGAAGTGCGCCAGCAGCTCGCGATAGTAGGTGAGAATACGCGCCCGAGGCCCCAGCGCCGGGTTGCCGAGAGCCTCCGCGTAGCGCGCCAGGCGGGGCTCGTAGAGGTACTCCAGGGCCTGCAGGGCGAAGTCTTCCTTGCTCTCGAAGTAGTGGTAGAAGGAGCCCTTGGGAATACCGGCGGCCTGGACAATGTCCTGCACACCGGTGCCGTGGTATCCGCAACGGGTCATCGCCAGGGAGCCCTTGGCGAGGATCAGATCGCGCTTGTCGAGTCGGATGCTGTTCATGGCCGCAAGAATATGACCGGTCGTCTCGCCCTTCCCAGCATCATTGATTGCGGTGATTTTCCATCAGAAACCATTCAACTGGAGGCGTGATGTTCCAGCAGTTCGACCGCGGGCTCGCGCAACATCTCGCGCAACCGTGCAACCACGGGGCCGGGCGTCGCGTCGGTGCTGTGCAGGCAGACACCCAGCGCGGCCATTTCAGGCAGGCCGTAGTGGGAGGCGTCGAGCCGCGTAACATGAGACGGCAAGCCGACCGGCGTACGCAGGCCAATGCCAAGCCCGGCCGCCACCGCCGCCCAGATACCGGACAACCCGGCACTGGTGAACGCCACACGCCAGGCGATGCCCGCCCGATCCAGCGCCTCGGTCGCCGCGCTACGCAGCAGGCATGGAGCTTCCAGCATCACCAGCGGCAGAGGGCCGTCTCCGGCCTGGAAAGGAACGTTGGCGGCGCCGATCCAGCACTGCCTCACCGCACCGAGCCGCTCCATGTGCGGCGTGCGTTCACCGGTATCCCAGGCCAGGGCCAGGTCCAGCTCTCCCGCTCGCATGTCCTGCAGCAGTTGCCGGTTGCGCGCGGTACGCACTTCGATGCGCACCTTGGGATGGGCGCGGGAAAAGCGGCCCAGTACTGTCGGTAGCAGGGTTTCGCCGAAGTCTTCCTGCATCCCCAGGCGCACACGCCCCTCGAGCGCAGCGCCACGCAGCGCGCTGGCGGCTTCGTCGTTGAGTTCCAGCAACCGGCGCGCGTAGGCCAGCAGTGTCTCGCCCGGTTCGGTCAGCGCCATACCCCGCCCTTCGCGCCGCAGCACCGGTGTGCCAGCCTGCTCTTCCAGCTTCTTCAGCTGTGCGCTGACTGCCGATGTGGAGCGCCCCAGCCGGTCGGCTGCGCGGGCGAAGCTGCCGAGCTCGACGCCGGTGACGAAGGTACGCAGCACGTCCAGGTCGAAGTTGATGCGAGTCATGACGACCATCCCGATTAATCGAATTATCAGTCAAATATTTCCCGATTTTCCGAACCAAATTGCCGGGCTAGCCTGGGCTCGTCAATCACTCACCGAGGAACGGCACCATGCCTACCGTCCGCATCTCCCTGCTCAGGGGCAAGCAGCCCGAGTACCTGCGCGAGCTCGCCGACACGGTCTACCAGGCCATGCACGAGGCGTTCGATGTACCGGTCAATGACCGCTTCGTGATGATTCACCAGCACGAGCCCCACGAGTTCGCCTTCGACCGCAACTACCTCGGCGGGCCGCGCTCGGACGACTTCGTGCTGATCGCGATCACCATCGGCCGACCGCGCGACGGACAGACCAAGCAGGCATTCTATCGGCGGCTGACGGCGCTGCTGGGCGAGAACCTGCGCATCGCCGGCGAGGACGTGATGGTGCAGATAACCACCAGTGAGAGTGACGATTGGTCGTTCGGTGGCGGCCGGATGGGCGTGCTCACCCGGCCCGATGCGCTCAGTGCCAACTGACGCGCTGTTCCAACGGGAAGCGCAGGCGCGGGTTGTAGACGCCATTCTCGGCAGCCCGCCCCACCGCCAGCAGCATGATCGGCACTGCGCGGCGCGGAATCTCCAGCACCTTGCGCAGCCGCACTTCGTCGAAGCCCTCCATCGGGCAGGTGGCCAGGCCGTGGCTCTGTAGCGCGAGCATCAGGTTCTGTGCCGCCAGCGCGGTGGACTTCACCGCCCACAGGCGCATTTCGGCGTGGCTGTTGGGCTGGCGCATCAGGGCACGGCGCTGGCCAACGAAGGCGTAGAGCACGCGCTTGAACAACCCGCGCAGACCGAACGCCCCCTGGTTGTACTGGAAGGGTGCGGTGCGCTGGTAGAAGTCACGGATTTTCTCCGGCACCTGCGGCTCCGGCCACTGCTCGATAATCGCGGCGCAGGATTCGCGCCAGGTGTCCGGGCGCGCCAGCACTGCGATCAACACCGGCGCAGTGCGTGCCGCATTCTGTCCCAGGCAAACCGGCACCAGCCTGCGGCGCAGCTCGGGGTCGCGGATCACCTGGAAGCTCCAGGGCTGCAGGTTGCAGGCATTGGGCGCGAGCACGGCCTGCTCCAGGCAGTCGCGCAGTATTTCGTCCGCCACCGGCTCATCGAGGAATCGGCGCACCGCGCGGCGCTGTTCGATCAGGGCGCGAAGCGCATCGGGCGTGGCGGGCAGACAGGACGACTCGACGGCGAAACGGCTCATGGCGGGCTCCGGAAGCGGGTTCCCCGATTAAGCCGCCCTGCGCGGCGCGGTACAAGTTCCGCGGGAGAAATGCCGGCGGGATTGGCGTATGCGCCCTCTCCCGCCGCACAGGGTCAGGCGGCAAGCGCCTTCTCGATGGCCTGGACGATTGCCGGGTCATCCGGCGCGGTACGCGGACTGAAACGCGCCAGCACCCGACCGTCCGGGGCAAGCAGGAACTTCTCGAAGTTCCAGGTGATGTCGCCGGGGAACTCTGCCCCCTCGCCGGCCAGCAGGCGGTACAGCGGATGGCGTTCGGCACCGTTTACGTCCAGCTTGGACGACATCGGGAAGCTCACTCCGTAGTTCAGCGCACAGAACGACTGGATCTCGGCTTCGCTACCCGGCTCCTGGGCCGCGAACTGGTTGCACGGCAGGCCGAGCACCACGAAACCCTGGTCACGGTATTGCTGATAGAGCTTCTCCAGACCGGCATATTGCGGAGTAAGGCCGCACTTGGAGGCAACGTTGACCACCAGCACCACCTTGCCCTTGAGCGGCGCCAACGGCAGGTCCTTGCCGTCCAGGCCTTGCAGCGTCAGATCGTGAAAAGCGCTCATTGCTTGCTCCTTGGAGATAGAGGCACAGTGTGCCCGCGCAGCGGCGGACAGGTTGTCCCGCCCTCTGCGCATCCCAGTCAATTCGGGAAAAATGCCTTGGCTTTGTCGCATGAGAAAGGCGCCAGAAGGCGCCTTTCCCGATTGAGCTTAGCAGCTCGACGATGGCTTCACCCGAGCCGGCAATCTGCCGATCAGTGGTGATGACCGCCTTCGCCGTGGATGTGGCCGTGGGCGACTTCTTCGGCGGAAGCATCGCGCACGTCGACCACTTTCACCTTGAAGTTCAGGCGCTGGCCGGCCAGCGGATGGTTGCCGTCGACGATCACGTCGTCGCCGTCGATGTCGCGGATAGTGACGATCTGCATGCCACCGTCCGGAGCCGATGCATGGAACTGCATGCCGACTTCCAGTTCATCCACGCCTTCGAACATTTCGCGGGTCAGGGTAGCGACCAGCTCGGCGCTGTACTCGCCGTATGCGTCGGTCGGCTCGATGGTGACATCCAGCTCGTCGCCAACCTGCTTGCCTTCCAGGGCCTTTTCCAGACCAGCGATGATGTTGCGGGCGCCGTGCAGGTAGACCAGCGGAGCGCCGCCGGCGGAGCTGTCGATGACCTCACCTGCGTCGTTGGTCAGGGTATAGTCGATGGAAACCGCCTTGTTGGCCGCGATCTGCATGGTACGAAACCTTTCTGATATAGAAGTTGAGCGCGTAAGTTTACGCGGCGGCGCACCCGATTGCGACCCGAAGACGGACGGACGGGGCCGCGCGGACGCTCCGCGCCTGCTTGACTTTCATCAGGACGAAGAAGGGCACTGGGTGGCAGTCTTGTCCTGCGGCCATACCCAGCACCTGCGCCACCAGCCGCCGTGGCAGTCCAGGCCCTGGGTGATCGATGCGCAACAGCGGCAGGCAATGATCGGCCGCCACTTCTCCTGCGGCTGGTGCACCAAGGAACAGAACAGCGACAAGGAGTAAGCATGCCGGCACGCAACATCCTGGTGATCAATTGCGGCAGTTCCTCGATCAAATTCGCCCTGGTCCGCGAAGGCCGTGACGACTTCATCCTCCACGGCCTCGCCGAGCGCCTGGGTTCCAGCGGCGCCAGCCTGCGCTGGCAGGCTGAGGGCGACGACCAGCCACAGACGCTGGAACTTCCCGGCGGCGACCACAAGGCCGCCCTCGGCCGCCTGCTGCCGCTGGTGAGCCAGGCCGCCCAGGGCGAGCTGCACGCCATCGGCCACCGTGTGGTGCACGGTGGCGAGCGCTTCACTCAGGCCTCGCGTCTCGACGAGGAAGTCCTCTCGGCCATCCGCGAAACCTCGCCACTGGCGCCACTGCACAACCCGGCCAACCTGCTGGGCATCGACGCCGCCCTGGCGCTCTATCCGGATCTTCCGCACATCGCGGTATTCGACACGGCTTTCCATCAGAGCCTGCCCGAGCGGGCTTACCGCTACGCCATCCCCGAGCCGCTGTACCGCGAGCAGCACGTGCGCCGCTACGGCTTTCACGGCACCAGCCACCGCTACGTCAGCCACATGGCGGCGCAGATGAGCGGCCTGGCGGTCGGCGACAGTAACTGGCTATCGGCGCACCTGGGCAACGGCGCTTCGACCTGCGCCATCGCCAACGGCCAGAGCCGCGACACCAGCATGGGGCTGACCCCGCTGGAAGGCCTGATGATGGGCACCCGCAGCGGCGACGTCGATCCGAACCTGCACAGCCACCTCGCCCGCACTCTCGGCTGGAGCCTGGAGAAGATCGACCACATGCTCAACAACGACAGCGGCCTGCTCGGCCTGTCGGGCCTGTCCAACGACATGCGCACCCTGGAACACGCCCGCGAGCAGGGCCATGCCGGAGCAGCACTAGCCATCGAAGTATTCTGTTACCGATTGGCCAAGTCCCTCGCCTCGCTGACCTGTGCGCTGCCGCGTCTGGACGGCATCATCTTCACCGGCGGCATCGGCGAGAACTCCCCGCTGGTGCGCAACCTGACAGTGAAGCACCTGCACGTGCTCGACCTGGAGCTCGACGGCCAGGCCAATGCGCGCTGCGTGGGCGGCATCGGCGGGCCTATCCACCTGCCCGGCCATCCCCGAGTGCTGGTGATCCCCACCAACGAGGAACGCCAGATCGCACTCGACACTCTGGCCGTACTCGACTGAAATTCCCGCGCGGCCGCCCCACAAGGACAGCCGCCATTCCTGCACGGCTTAAGGAGCCTGGATGCACACCTTCTTCCTCGCGCCGACCGGTTTCGGCGTCGGCCTTACATCCACCAGCCTGGGGCTGATCCGCGCCCTGCAACGCGCCGGCCTGAAGGTCGGCTTCTTCAAGCCCATCGCCCAGCCCCATGTCGGCGACGACGGCCCGGAGCGCTCAAGCGAACTGGTCGCCCGCACCCACGGCCTCGACGCCCCCACGCCGCTGTCGCTGGGCAAGGTCGAACGGATGCTCGGCGACGGCCTGCTCGACGAGCTGCTGGAAGAAATCATCGGCCTGTACAACCAGGCGGCGGCGGACAAGGACGTGATGATCGTCGAAGGCATGGTGCCGACCAAGCACGCCAGCTACGCCGCGCGTATCAACGGGCACATGGCGCGCAGCATCGACGCCGAGGTGATCCTGGTGTCCTCGCCGGATGGCGAGACCGCCGCCGAGCTGTCCGACCGCATCGAGATTCTCGCCCAGTTGTTCGGTGGCCCGCGCGACCCGAGCCTGGCCGGCCTGATAGTGAACAAGGTGCGTGGCGGCGACAGCGACGACATGCCGCGTAGCGCCGCCGAAGCCGCTCGCCTGTTCGGCCAGCGCCTGAAGGAACACTCCCCGCTGCTACGCGACGGCGACGTGCGCCTGCTCGGCTGCATTCCCTGGCAGGACGAGCTGAACGCACCGCGCACCCGCGACGTGGCCGATCTGCTGGACGCCAGCGTGCTCAATGCCGGCGACTACGAACAACGCCGTGTGCAGAAAATCATCCTCTGCGCGCCATCCGCGCCGAACACCGTGCACCTGCTCAAGCCCGGAGTGCTGGTGGTGGTGCCGGGCGATCGCGACGACATCATCCTCGCCGCCTGCCTCGCCGCCATGAACGGCGTACCGCTGGCCGGCCTGCTGCTGTGCTCCGGCCTGGTGCCGGACGCGCGGATCATGGAGTTGTGCCGCAGCGCCCTGCAAAGCGGTCTGCCGGTACTGACGGTGAAGACCGGCTCGTTCGATACTGCCGGCAACCTCAGCCAGATGAACAAGGAGATCCCGGTAGACGACCGCGAGCGTGCCGAACGCGTCACCGAATTCGTCGCCGAGCACATCGACTTCGACTGGCTCAAGCAGCGCTGCGGTACGCCCCACGAGCTGCGCCTGTCGCCGCCGGTGTTCCGCTACCAGTTGACCCAGCGCGCCAACCGCGCCGGCAAGCGCATCGTCCTGCCCGAAGGCAGCGAACCGCGCACTGTCCAGGCCGCGGCAATCTGCCATGCCCGTGGCATCGCCCGCTGCGTGCTGCTGGCCAAGCCCGACGACGTGCAGGCCGTAGCACAGATGCTCGGCATCGTGCTGCCGGAGGACCTGGAAATCGTCGATCCGGACCTGGTACGCAGCCGCTATGTCGAGCCAATGGTGGAACTGCGCAAGGGCAAGAGCCTCAACGCTCCGATGGCGGAGCAGCAACTGGAAGACAACGTGGTGCTTGGCACCATGATGCTCGCCCTGGAAGAGGTGGACGGCCTGGTCTCAGGCGCCATCCACACAACCGCCAACACCATCCGCCCGGCGCTGCAACTGATCAAGACCGCCCCCGGCTACAACCTGGTGTCATCGGTATTCTTCATGCTGCTGCCCGAACAGGTGGTGGTCTATGGCGATTGCGCGGTGAATCCCGACCCTTCGGCCAGTGACCTGGCGGAGATAGCCCTGCAGAGTGCCGACTCCGCGCAGGCATTCGGCATTACGCCGCGCGTGGCGATGATCAGCTACTCCACCGGAGACTCCGGAACGGGTGCAGATGTCGAGAAAGTACGCGAAGCCACACGCATCGCGCAGGAAAAACGTCCCGATCTGTTGATTGATGGCCCCTTGCAGTATGATGCCGCCGCCATCGCCAGCGTAGGTCGCCAGAAAGCCCCTGACAGCCCGGTTGCCGGGCGCGCCAACGTGTTCGTATTCCCAGACCTGAATACCGGGAACACGACCTACAAGGCGGTTCAGCGCAGCGCCGACTGCGTCAGCATCGGACCGATGCTGCAAGGTCTGCGCAAACCGGTGAACGACCTGTCGCGCGGCGCACTGGTGGACGACATTGTCTACACCATCGCGCTGACCGCGATCCAGGCGGACAGCAGCAAGGACGCGAAAGGCTGATTGCCACGGCACGGGGATGTGCCCCAGAACGCTTCACGCGCCCGCACGGCGGGCGCCCACGTACAAGGACCATTCCTCGATGTTGAGTTTCCTCCCTCCCGCCCTGCGCGGCATTCTCGCCACCCTGATCCTGGTGGTCAGCACGCTGTGCTGGGCGACTCTGCTGTTCAGCATGACGCTGGTGAAGATCGTCCTGCCGTTCGTCGCCGCGCAGCGCGCCTGCAGCAAGATCATGAGCCTGATCGCCGAAAGCTGGATCGCCTGCAACAAAGGCTGGATGAATCTGGTCCGCCGCACCCAGTGGAACGTGAAGGGGCTCGAAGGGCTGGAGTACGAGCACTCCTATCTGGTGACCAGTAACCATCAGAGCTGGGTCGACATCCTCGTTCTGCAGTACCAGCTCAACCGTCGCATCCCGCTGCTACGCTTCTTCCTCAAGCAGGAACTGATCTGGGTTCCCATCATCGGTCTGTGCTGGTGGGCGCTCGATTTCCCCTTCATGAAGCGCTACAGCAAGGCTTACCTGGCCAAGCACCCTGAAAAGAAAGGCAAGGATCTGGAAACCACGCGCAACGCCTGCGCCAAGTTCAGCCGCATTCCGGTGTCGATCTTCAACTTCCTCGAAGGCACCCGTTTCACCCAGGCCAAGCATGACGAGCAGCAGTCGCCGTTCAAGCACCTGCTCAAGCCCAAGGCTGGCGGAATCGCCTTCGTGCTCGACGCGATGGGCGAACAGCTCAAGACCCTGGTGAACATCACCATCCACTACCCGGACGGCCGCCCGACCTTCTGGTGCCTGCTGTCGGGCAAGCTGCGCGAAGTAGTGGTGCGCTTCGAGGAGCTCGAAATTCCGCGCCAGTTCGTTGGCAAGAGCTACGATCAGGATGAAGGCTACCGCGCCGAGTTCCAGCTCTGGGTCAACCAGTTGTGGGAGCGCAAGGACGCCCTGCTCGGCCAATTGCACCGGGAGTTTCCGGCAGCCAGGGCCTGAGCCGCGCTGCCGGCCCGGCGGCAGAAACGAAAAAGCCCGCCATTGGCGGGCTTTTTCATGGGCGGCGCTTATTGGTACTGCTGGGTCTGCGCGCCCGGCAGGGCTTTCAGATTGACCTCGACGCGACGGTTCTGCGCGCGGCCATCGGCGTTGGCGTTGGAGGCGATCGGCTGATCCGGGCCCATGCCGCGGGTGCTGACGCGGGAAGCGTCGACACCCTGGGAGGTCAGGTAGGTCGCCACCGACTGCGCACGGCGTTGGGACAGGTCCATATTGTGCTGGCGGCTGCCAGTGCTGTCGGTGTAGCCGACGATCTCGATGCTGTTCTGGTTGAACTCCTTGAAGGAGTTGGCCAGGTTGTTCAGCGGGGTATAGAAGGACGGCGCGATGTTTGCCGAGTCGGTGGCGAAGGTGATGTTGCCCGGCATGATCAGCTTGATGTCGTCACCCTGGCGCTCGACCTGTACGCCGGTGCCCTGCATCTGCTGGCGCAACTTGGCTTCCTGCTTGTCAGCGTAGTAGCCGTAACCTGCGGCGGCGGCACCCACTGCGGCGGCGCCGATCATCGCGCCCTTGCCACGGTTGTCGTGGTTGATCGCGGCACCGGCGACGGCACCGGCCAAGGCCCCCAGGGCACCGTACTTGGCGGTCTTGCTCATGCCACCCTCGGGCGGAACCTGGGTGTTGGGATCATAGGGGTTCTGGGAGGCGCAACCGGCCATGAGAGCGAAGGCGGTGGCGGCCGCGACCATGGACAGACTACGTGCAGTGAACATGAAGGAAGACTCCTCGATAACGATGTCGCCCGATTGGGCGCTGCTTAGATCATAGTCTGACGGAAAAATTCCATCTTTTTGAGTAAAAGATCCTCAAACTCTAACGAATGGATTTTCGCGCATCTCTTCTCCGAGCCGGGTGTCCGGGCCATGTCCGGTGATCACGGTGGCCTCTTCGTCGAGCGAATACAGGCGTTCGCGAATCGAGCGCTCGATGGTGGGGTAATCGCCGCCCCACAGGTCGGTGCGGCCGATGCTCCGGCGGAACAGAGTGTCGCCGGCGATCAGCAGTTTGTCCCGGGGGAACCAGAAGCTCATCGATCCCGGAGTATGCCCCGGAGTGTGCAGCGCAACGCCGCAGCCGCAGGCCAGCTCCTCGTCGTCCGCCAGCCACTGGTCCGGCGACGGTACCGGCGTGTAGGGCACACCGAACATGCGGCACTGCATTTCCAGGTTGTCCCAGAGGAACTGGTCGTCCTTGTGCAGGTGCAGGGTCGCGCCGGTCTTCTCCTTCATCTGACCGGAGGCGAGGAAGTGATCCAGATGCGCGTGGGTGTGGATGATACTCACCACCTTCAGCCCCAGCGCGTCGAGGCGCTGCAGGATCAACTCATGATCGCCGCCCGGATCGACGACGATGGCCTTCTTCGTCAGCGGATCACCGATGATGGTGCAGTTGCACTGCAACGGGCCGACAGGGAAGGTTTCGCGGATCAGCGCAGGCTGCTCACTCATCACGGGCTCACTCGTTGGCTGGGAAAGGCCGGCATTTTCGCCGATTACACCGGGCGCTGGCGAGCCGGGCCTCAGGTGTCCTGCCGGTAATCGGTGGGCAGCTTGCCGGTCCATTTCCTGAACGCACGCCGGAAGTTTGAAGGATCGTTGAAGCCCAGCAACAGCGCGATCTCGTAGAGTGGCAGGTGCGTCGTGGTGAGGTACTGCAATGCCAGGCGCTTGCGCACATCGTCGAGCACTTCCTGGTAGGTGGTGCCCAGCTTCGAAAGATGTCGGCGCAGGCTGCGCCCGCTGGTGTGCAGCTCGCCTGCTACGGTTTCCAGGTCGGGAAACTCGCCGGGACGCGCAAGCAGAAGGCGACGGATGCGAGTGAGCAGCCCCTCCTGCACGTCCAGCGTGGCCAGCAGCGCTTCGCATTGCTGTTCGCACATCTGCACAGTGGCCGGATTGGCAAGCGCCATCGGCCGCGCCAGGTATTCGCTGGGCAGCGCGATGAAGTGATAGGGCTGGTCGAACAACACAGTGCAGCCGAATACCTCCGTATAGCGCTCGGCATAGGGCGGCGCGGGATGACCGAAGCCGACGCTGACTCCCTGCAGAGGCTCGCCGACCAGGAAACGCGCGATGGTGTAAAGGCTGGTCATCAAGCCCTCGGCGGCGAAACGCCCCATCGGCCCGAGGGGAATCGATTCGCTGGCGCGCAACGAGGAAACCCCGCCGTCCTCGATCATTTCCAGGTCATAGGCCAGCCCCAGCACGCGGTAGTACTTCAGGGCAAAGCCGATGGCGCGCTCGAGGTTTGCGCTGGAGAGCACGGCGTAGCCGAGGATGCCGTGGGTAGAGACGTTCAGCCGCTGCCCCAGCAGCAGGCCGAAGGCCGGCTCGCCGCAGTTGGCCAGCGCGGCGCCGGCCAGCAGGTTGAAGTCGATGAAAGACAGCCGGCCATTGGGGCTCTGCAACACCTCGGGGCGCACGCGGGCCAGGTCGAACAGGCGCGCACGCGGCACGCCAAGTTCCTCGGCGAGGTCCAGAAGTGCCTGCGCATAGGCGACGGGCACCAGTTCGGCGGTGAAGTTGAGCGGTTGTTTCATCGTTTTTCTTGTATCGACCGCTGGCCGGATATGACCGGAAAGTTGGCAGACAATAACCTTGTGAGGCTTTTCCCACAAGCCCACAGTAGTGAACATGGACAACCACAACAATGGAGCCGCCATGGCCAGCACCACTCCCGCGGGACTGGAAATCAAGCCCCGACATATGGACTTCGATCTGCCTGATCCGCTGCCACGCCACTGGCACAGCGGGGACGCCTTCAAGTCCCATCTCTTCGACGCGATGTCGGTACTATTCCCCGACGGCGAACGTTTCTTCATCGACTCGGTACGCCACTTCCGCGACCAGATCACCGACCCGGTGCTCAAGGAGCAGATCCGCGGTTTCATCGGTCAGGAAGGTCTTCACAGCCGTGAACACCTGATCTACAGCCAGCGCCTGCGCGACCAGGGTTACGACATCACCCGCATCGAAAAGCTGGCCCAGGCACGCATCCGCTACACCCAGAAGAAATTCCCCGCCAAGCGCCAACTGGCAGCTACCGCTGCGCTGGAGCACATCACCGCGATCATGGCCAACGGATTGCTCACCGAGCCACGCGCCCTGCAGGGTGCCGACCCGGTGATGCAGCGCCTGTGGCGCTGGCACGCGCTGGAGGAGACCGAGCACAAGGCAGTGGCCTTCGACGTCTACAACCAGGTCTGCGGCAGCCGCAAGCTACTGCGCCGGGCGATGGTGATGGCGACGTTCTTTTTCGTCCTGGACACCTTCCGCGGCCTCACCCACATGCTGCGCAAGGACGGCCTGCTGTGGAACTGGCGAGTCTGGCGCGACGGCCTGAAGTGGAGCTGGGGCAAGAACGGCGTGTTCCGCCCGCTGGTGCGCGAATACCTGGATTTCTTCAAGAGCGATTTCCACCCCTGGCAGCACAACAACCTCGACCTGCTGTACGAGGTACGCAAGGAGTACGACCCCCAGCCGCTGGCGCACGCGGGCTGATCGATCCCCTGCAACGAACACCGCCCCGCGCTGTCGGGGCGGTGTCGTTTCCGCCGCCGGATAACGCTCCCCTCGTCTGTCACCTATTGGTACGTTTGCAGGATGGCGTGGAGCGCAACGATGCTCACGCCGCGAGCACACCGCAGTCGATGGCTGTCCGCTGGCGAAAGGCGGCTCGGCAGAACGAAAAAGCCCGGCGTGAGCCGGGCTTTTTCATGGGAACGACCGAGGCTCAGGCATGCAGGAAGCGCAAGGCGTCCGCCGCCGACTCATCGGGGATCTCCTCCATCGGAATGTGTCCCACGCCCGGATACACCTTCACTTCGATACCCGGCACGTCGCGCTGCCACATCGGCACATGGCGCGGCGAAATCCAGCGGTCGCGCTCGCCCCACATCAGCATCGTCGGCACCTTCAGCTCCGCCACCCGGTTCGGTGTGCCGGTCAGCTCCTCGCGATTGGCCTTTACCAGGACGCGGAAGATATCGATCATCGCCCGGCGATTGCCCGGACGACGACTGATATCGTAGTAGCGGTCGATGACGCCCGGCTGGATCTTCCGCGGGTCGCCATATACCTCCTTGATGCCCTGGGCAACCAGCGCACGCGGCATCCACATCGGCATCAGGACACCGGCACCGGGCAGCACCGCGCTGGCGATCATCAGCGGCACTTTCTGCATGTAGTAGCCAGCCGGATCGACCAGGATCATCCGCTCAACCCGGTGCGGCTGCATCAACGCATAGTTCCAGGCGATGTAGCCGCCCAGCGAGTTGCCGGCGAGGGAAACCTGCTTCAGGTCGAGGCGATCGAGGAACATGCCGAACACCTTCACCAGGCGCTCGCCGCTGTAGTCGCGGTCGCGGCCGCCGCCAGTGAGGCCGAAGCCCGGAACATCGAGGCGGATGATGCGAAAGTGATCGGCCAGCGCGGTGACCCAGCCGTCCCAGGTGTGCAGCGAGGCCATGACACCGTGGACCATCACCAGCACCGGCTTGTCGCGGCTGCCTTCGTCGCGATAGTGGATATCGAAGCCATCCACTTCGATGAAGCGCGAGCCGGATTCCGGCGCGGCGTAGCGGGCAACCAGCGCCTCCAGCGGCAGAGCGCCGAAACCGTAGCGAGCCAGGCCCTCGGCCAACGGTGGTTGCAGAGACAGGGTGGCGGACATGGACGAGTGACTCCCGTGCTTGTTGTTCTCGAACGCCGATCACACCACAGCGCTCCGGCCACCGCGCCCAACCTAGGTTCTGTGCGGAGAAACAGTGCGCCGGATCATCGGGACGCCGGCACTACTCGTGCTGAAGCTGGGTATTGCGAGAGCAGAGCGTCGTCACCAGCAAGTCGCCGATCACCTGCTTCACCTCGCCTAGCGGAATGTCGCCACCCTTGCCGAGCAGGTCCAGCGATGTTGCCTCCAGCGCCCAGATCAATGCCTGGTAGGTCAGCGCCGCGTGTTGCACGCCTTCGCCGGCAAAGCGCTCCTCCAGCAGCATTCGCAGCTCGCGGTGAGCCGCCGCGCGATGCGCGCCCAATGGTGAGTCGGTGCGTAACGCCTCCTCGTGCATGAGGCGAATGATCGGTCCCACCGCCAAGTGGTAATCGAAGAAGCGCTCGACCATCGCCCGCAGCCAGGCGTCGCTGCTGCCGGTGGCATTGCGCATCTCGCGAAACCGCGTCAGCAACAATTGCACCGCGGTGCGGTAGATGCCTTCGAGCACATCGAGCTTGCTCTGGAAGTACTTGTAGAAAGTGCGCCGCGACACCTTGGCGGCGTCCAGCAGGTCATTCACCGTGGTATCGGCCAGGCCCTTGGCGACGAACACCGGAATACTCGCCAGTTGGATATTGGCGCGCTGCAAATGCCCCACCAGCGGTCCTTCGCCATGCCCGGCCTGCTGCGCAACCGCGCCAAAGCCGCCAAGATCCTCGAAGACCGCGCTGACTGCCGCCGATTCCATCGCCCCTCCCCCGCTGCACCCAACCAAGGCGCGGGATGACGCCAGCCTTCGGCCTCGCTAACCTAGGCCGACCGCTCCCGCGCAAGGAAAGCCTGTTCGTGCCGAACCTACCACGCCGTATGCTCTGGCCGCTGGCCATCCTTTTGCTGGTTCTCTGCCGCTCCGCCTTCAGCGCCGACCTCTACTACCTCGGCCAGAAGATTCCCGATGTGCAGCGCCCCTGGACCAGTGCCGACTACCAGTTGCTGATCGACGCACTGAAGAAGATCGACGAAACCCAGGTCAACGGCCTGCCCCGGCGCAGTGGCGAGTTCACCGGGCCGATCTACCAGCG
This sequence comes from Pseudomonas triclosanedens, assembly GCF_026686735.1. NCBI lineage: Bacteria > Pseudomonadati > Pseudomonadota > Gammaproteobacteria > Pseudomonadales > Pseudomonadaceae > Pseudomonas > Pseudomonas triclosanedens. The sequence continues at coordinate 4,965,950 of NZ_CP113432.1, forward strand.
CATGGTCAGCGAAGAGAACTTCCGCCAGCAGTTGAACATCTACGCGCCACTGGAACTACGGCAGAACGAGGCGCGCGAAGTGCTGTTCAAGCTCAAGGAGCTGATGCGCCTGTACTTCAACTTCCGCGCCGCCAAGCAGCCCTACGGTGCCGAAGCACTCGGCCTGATGAGCTATTCGCTGCGCGAGCAGGCGATCCTGTTCAACCTCACGGTGGAATTCTGGATGACTCTGGCGCAGAACGAACAGCGCAACCCTGTGCGCCTGCAAGGCATGCAGGAAGCCAAGGCCGCCGCTTCGATGCTGACCAGCAGCGCGCTGGACTATCTCGGCCTGACCGCGCAGTTCGACCGCCAGGACCTGGTGCTCTACAGCGCAGAGCTGTCCAAGCAGATGCCCGAGCTGTTCATCCACTTGCCGCAGGACGTACGCACGCAATTGCTGATGCGTGTCGACGAGTTATCGCAGAAGCACGCCTACCCGGAAGTGCGGGAAAACATGCGCGACCTGCTGCCGGTGCTGCAGGCGATCCAGGCGGATGTTCAAAAGCAACTGGCCGCTCCGGCCAAGGGGTTGCCGGCCCCCAGGGGGCTGGACCTGAGCGCGCCGGCAGAGCCGCAGAAGAAGGGTATGTGACCTGCCGGGCTGCGGCCCCTAGCGCAGCAGCCCCAGCTCCTTCGCCCGTGCCACGGCCTGGGTGCGGCGCTCGACGCCGAGCTTGTCATTGATGTGCCGGGCGTGGCTTTTCACGGTATGCAGGGAGATGAACAGGCGCTCGCTGATCTCCTGGTTGGAACAACCCTGGGCGATCAGTTCCAGCACTGCCAGCTCGCGCCCGCTCAGGCAGTCAGCCAATGGCGCGCTGCGCTCCGGCTGCGCCGGCAGGCGTTCGCGCAGGGCGTCCAGCGCCATCGATGGAGCCCGGCCGGCCAATCGTTCGCGCAGCCATTCCGGGTAGTTCTGCAACGCGCCGTGCAACGGCATCACCAGGCCGGTCTCCAGGCCCGGCAGGCATTCGTCCAGCACCCGCTCCGCATCGGTCTCCCGGCCTTCCTGCAACAACAATTCAAGTAGCTGCCCCTGCGCGAGCCGGGCCTGCAGGTGCGCGCCGACCTGCATGGCACCGTCGGCCACCCTGCGCAGGCGCGACTCGGCCTCGGCGCTCAGCCCTTCGCGACACTCCAGCAGAGCCTGGAGCATTTCCACGCTGCGAGGCAGTTGCGGCGCGCACTCCGGCGGCGTGGCCGGCTCGGCGCCGGTGTAGGTATCGCGCAGTCGCTCCAGCCAGGCGGCGGCCAGTTCTACCTGCCCCTGGCCAAGCCAGAGCTCGCATTTGATCAGGGTGATGGCCGAGAGGTAGTAGACCGGCGGCACGTCCCAGACGTGCATCATCCTCTCTACCTCGGCCAGATGCGCGAAGGCGCGGGTGTAATTGCCGAGCCGCCCTTCCAGGCTGGCCAGTATGCAGAAACCGATCACCAGGCTGATATCCCGGCAGGCGCGAGACTCCTCGATCCCGGCCTTGAGCCATTTGCGCGCCTCGTCCGGTTGCAGTGCGAGGCTGCGCAGATACCCCTGATAGAGCATCAGCCGCCCCCGCACGGCGTAGCGGCGCTGTGCCGAGAGGCCGGACAACCGCGCCAGCCCCTGGCGCACCTCCTCCTCCGCCCTTAGCACTTCGCCGCGAGCCTGCAGCACTCGGGCGCGGTCGTAATGCACCATTGCCTCGAACAGCGGATTGCCGAAGCGCTGGGCCAGCTCCAGCGCTTCCCGATTCAGCCCGCGCGCGCGCCACAGGTCATCGCGCACTATCGCCAGGTTGCTGAGCGTCGACAGGCACAACAGACGCGGCCCGAAGCGCTCCGGGCCCAGGCCCTGCATGGCTTCTTCGCAATGTCGCGTAGCCACGTCGATCTCACCGCGGCCACGGGCAATCGCCCCCGCCAGAGCCTGCCACTGCGCCAGCAGGTCGCGCTGGGTCGCCTCGTCCGCCGCCGGCAGGAAGCGCGAAAGCTGCATTCCCAGTTCATCGGCGGCATCCAGTTGGCAAGCCAGCGCCAGCGCCCAGCTGTACAACACGATCAGCCGAGGCGTACTGGCCAGCAGGCTGTCGGGCAAGTCCATCTTCCAGCGCAGCAGGGTCGCGACGTTCTGCTCCGCCAGCAATTGCTCTTCGGAAAGACTCTGCACCAGGCTAGCCGCGACCTCCGGATGCCCGGCGCGCAAAGCCTGTTCCACGGCGTCGTCGAACAGACCCTGAGCGCTGAACCAGCGGCACGCACGCAGGTGCAGAGCCGCCGCCGAGGGGCCGGAGCCGGGCAGCGGCCGGGCCAGGAGCAGGTCGGAAAACAGGTGGTGATAGCGGAACCACTGGCCCTGCTCGTCCAGCGGTACCAGGAATACCTGATGCTGCTGCAGATGGCGCAGGATAGCCGCGCTGTCGTGACTGTCACGCAGCGCATCGCAGAGTTCGGCGCTGAAACGTTCGAAACGGGCGGTCTGGTAGAGGAATACCTGTACATCCGGCGGCTGCTTGTCGATCACCTCTTCGAGCAGGTAGTCGCGGATCAATTCTTCGGCGCCATGCACCGACAGGTCGGGCGTGTTGGCCGCCAGTTCGTCGCCATGCGCCAGCAGCCACAGGCGCAGGCCGGCGATCCAGCCTTCGCTTCGCTCGACCAGGTTGTCCAGCGCGCTTTCATCCAGTTGAGCGCCGTTGGCGGAGACCAACTGTGCGGTTTCCTCGGCGGTCAGGCGCAGATCATGCTCGGTGAACTCCAGCAAATGCCGCGACAGGCGCAGCCGCGCCAGATGCCAGTCGGGACGCTGGCGGCTGGTCACCAGCAGCACGAGCCCGGCCGGCTGGTGGTTGAGCAGGAACTGCAGGCAGCGGTCAAGTACCGCGCCCTGGGCGAGGTGATAGTCGTCAAGCACCAGCAGGAGCGGAGACTCGGTGGAGATGCACTCCACCAACTCGTCGAGCAGGTCGTCGAGCCAGGCTTCGAAGGCAAAGGGCTGGTGGCGCTGGCGCATCTTGAGCAACCCCAGTGCCTCTTCGCCCAGCGTCGGAAAGTGCAGGCGCAGGCCATCGAGCAGGCGCTCGAGGAAGCGGCCCGGATCGCTGTCGCGGGCACTCAGGCCCAGCCACAGGCTGCGCCATTGGCTGCCCAGGGTCTGGCAGAACTCGATGGCCAGCGAACTCTTGCCGAAGCCGGCGGGTGCGGAAACCAGGATCAGCCGCCCGTTCAGACCAGTAGCCAACCGTTCGCACAGGCGGGAGCGGGCGACATGGCCATGCGGCAGCGGCGGCCGGAAGAAGCGGCTGCCGGCCGTGTTGGGAGGATTTTCGATCAGTTTTGGCAGAGTCGAGAAGTCGGTCATCGGCCTGGCTCTTGCTCTAGCTCTTATACGAGGGCTGCTCGGGAGCCTATCCGCTCGCGGGCTGTATTTGAAGTCGTTTTTATCGTCTTTGCCCATAACGTGACTGCCGGGCGCCCGACATTCCGCGCTACGGCGCGTATCCGCGAGCCTGACACGGCTGCCAGGCATAAAAAAACCGGCCCGAAGGCCGGTTTTCAAGAGCAGTCGATCCTCAGCGCACGCCTTCCTGACGCAGGGCGGCCGGAGTGAAGTCGCTTTCCGAAGCGCTGTAGTTGAAGTCGTAGGCGGATTTTTCCTCGTTCTTCAGCCCCAGCACCAGGTAGCGGCCGGACAGCAGGTCGTACAGGGTTTCGGCGGTGTACCACGGTACCTGGTAGTTGTAGTAGTACTGGTTGAACGCCTCGGCTACGCGCCACAGAGTGCCACGGCCGTCGTAGTGGTCGATTTCCACGGCCTGCCAGGTGTCCTCGTCGATGTAGAAGTCACGCTTGGCGTAGATGTGGCGCTCGCCCGGCTTCAGGGTAGCGGTCACGTGCCACACACGATGCAGCTCGTAACGGGTCAGATCCTGGTTCAGGTGGCCGGGCTTGATGATGTCGGCGTACTTGAGCTTCGGATCGTCCAGCTTGTAGTTGTTGTAGGGGATGTACAGTTCCTGCTTTCCGACCAGCTTCCAGTCATAGCGGTCCGGTGCACCGTTGTACATGTCCAGGTTGTCGGAGGTGCGCAGACCATCGGCGGCGGTACCCGGGCCGTCGTAGGAAACCTGCGGGGCACGGCGCACACGGCGCTGGCCGGCGTTGTACAGCCAGGCCAGGCGCGGTTCCTTCACCTGGTCGAGGGTCTCGTGCACCAGCAGCACGTTACCGGCCAGACGCGCCGGAGCGGTCACACGCTGCTTGAAGTAGAACAGCACGTTGCTCGGCTTGCTGGCGTCGTAGTCCTTCAGGTCGGTACGGAAGACGAACTCATCCTGGAAGTACACCAGAGAGTATGAGCCGTTCACCTGCGGGGTGGCCTGGGTCACCAGACGACGCACGTGGCCGCCACGGTAGCGGGTGATATGGTTCCAGATGACTTCCAGGCCGTCCTTCGGAATCGGGAAGGGGTTGGCGGTCTGGAAGTTCTGCAGACCGTTGCCGCCTTGCACCAGGGTGGTGCTGGTAGCGTTTTTCTTGGTGGCGGCCAGCACGCTGTCCGGCACGGAGGCGGTGCGGTGCGATGGGTACACCGGTAGCTTGTAGGTGTCGGGGTAGCGCTTGAACATGGCGAGCTGGCCGGGAGTCAGCTTGTCCTTGTACTGGTCGGCGTTCTGCGCGGTGATGGTGAACAGCGGCTTCTCGCTGGCGAACGGATCGGAGAGGAAGCCCTTGCTATCGACGCTGCCGGCATTCTTGGCCAGGCCGCCGGTCCAGGCGGGAATGCTGCCGTCAGCGTTGCCGGCCTTCTCCGCGCCCATCGGGGTCAGCGTGGTGCCAAGCTTGGCCGCTTCGTCGGCGGAAACAGCGGCCATCACCTGGCTGGCCAGCAGGCTGAGCGCCAGGGCACCGGAATGCAGAAGGATCTTTGTTGTTCTCATTAGTCGGTCATCCTCGTTTGGTCGTTACTCTCCGCAGGCCGTCGCGCTGACGGCCTGCGGCTTTCTGTGCGGTTGCGTCTGGCGGCTTAGAAGTTCACCCCGAAGCTGAGGCTGACGAAGTCGCGGTCATCGACGGTGGAGTACTTGCCATCGAAGAAGTTGGTGTAGGAGAGGCTGGCGGTGTAGGTGTTCAGGTAGTCGGCATCCACACCCAGGCTGACGGCCTTGCGACCCTCTTCGAAGTTGCCGCCCGGGCCGGGGGAATAGCCGTCCACGTCATGCTGCCAGGCCACGTTCGGCTTCAGGTTCACACCGGCGAAGACATCGTTGTAGTCCCAGATCGCGCGGACGCGGTAGCCCCAGGAGTCGGCGGTGGTGAAACCATCGCTTTCGCACTTGCGCGACAGGTTGTTCTGCGGGCCGCTACCCAGGGTGGATGCGTTCAGCGCCTGGCAGGTCGGAGCGCCGTTGAGGCTGCCGGCAAGCGGACCGGGGCCGAACACCGGGTCACGGCCATAACGCTTGTCAGACTGGCTTTCCAGGCCGCCCACGTGGGTCCAGCCCACTTCGCCCACCAGGGTCAGACGCTCGGCGCCCATCACCTGATCGAAGAAGTGAGTGAAGGTGGTCTGCAGTTGGGTGATTTCCTTGCGGGTGTATCCGTGCAGGTCCTCGCCCGCCTTGCCGGTCAGCACCGAAGCGTTGTCGTAGATGTGGTTGCCGCCGATGGCAACCGGATCCAGGCCAGAATAGAGGATGTCGGTGGTGTTCAACTGTACCGGCGCGTTCGGACGGTAGCTGATCTCGCCGCTCCACGCGGTGCCGGTGGGCAGCGTGGTGGAGAAGCTCAGGCCGTACAGGTGGATGTCTTCGGGATACTCGATGAAGTAGCTGGAGTTGCCAGCCATCGCGGCGGCGCCAGCCTGGGCTGCCAGGGACGGGCTGACACGCGCGATATTGGTGATCAACTGGTTGATCTGGGTGACCTTGGAGGCATCGGCACCCTTGCCGCTGAAGATCGGCAGGCGGCTGTGGTAGTTCATGTAGTAGCCGCCGAACTCGGTGTTCACACTATCGGCGAAGTACTTCAGAGACAGGCCGTACTGGCCGCTGTCGCGGGCGTCGCGGTCCGGGCCGCGTTTGACCACCAGCCCCTCGTCCCAGGGCGACGGGGTGACCGCCAGGTTCGGGCCGAGCAGGCCGTTCAGGGTACGGATCGAGGCGGCGTTGTTGGTCAGTACCGCCAGGTTCTGGGTACAACCGTCAGCCACGACGTCGGGCTGGGAGAAGAAGGTGCCACAGTTGTCGACGACCGTCTGGTCCCATTCCAGTTGGTAGAAGCCTTCGGCCGAGAGGTTCTGGGTCAGGTTCTGCGACATGTAGAACATGTTCACCGGCACCAGGGCTTCCTTGATCTCGGAGCCGGGGCGGCGGAACGCGGTGACGTCGAACGGGTTGATCACGCTGATGCCGTTCTGGATGAAGGTGCTCTCACCCCAGTTCACCACCTGCTTGCCCAGGCGGACGGTGCCCGGCAGGTCGGCGATGTTGTAGTTGTGATAGATGAAGGCATCGAGCAGTTCGGCGCCGGAGGCCTGGGCGGCTTCCTTGCGATTGTGGTCGGACAGCGGCTTGAACTCGGTGCTCTCGTCCTTCTGCTCGAAGTCGTACCAGTACTTGCCGCGCAGGAAGACGCCGGTGTCCTGGTATTTGAGCTCGAGGTCGTGGATGCCTTTGAAGATCTTCGAGAAGGTCTCGCCGGCCTTGTAGTTCAGGTGGCCATCGTCGGAGGTCTGGGACAGGCCCTTGCCGCCGTTGTTGACACCGATGAGGTTCTTGTTCGGGTTCTGCGTCGACCAGCTGGCCCCCACGGACAGCGTAGAGTCGAACGAACCTTCGATTTCCCCGATGTTGAAGCTGACGGCGGAAGCGGGGGTCGCCAGCGAAGAAGCCAGGCTGACGGCCAGCGGCAACCGCGCCAGTCGCCAGATATGTTGCATGGTTTTCATCGACGCTACTCCATGTGTTTTTTGTTATGAGTAGTGGCGACTATATCCAGCGCCCCCCGGGGCTTGATCGCTCTAAAGTGTGATTTCGCTTACAAAGGCCCTGCCTAGACGCCTTGCCGTGCCCGGAGCGGCATCAGCACTGGGCTGCGAGGTGCCAAGCGCTTGCTTGGCACGCACGCTTCACGCCCTGACCGGCCGGTCGTCGCTCAAACCGTGGAAAGGAAGGCGCTGCCTGCCTCCTGCCATTGGGCGATGTCTACCCGGATGCGCTTCTTGTCGAGCTTGCCAACGCTGGTCTTGGGAACTTCAGTAACAACGGCGATCTGGGAAGGAATCGCCCACTTGTTGATGTTGCCTTGCTCGACGAAGGGTTTGAGGTGCTCCTTCAGCGCCTTTGCATCCAGAGAATGGCCGTCGCGCAGCACCAGCAAGGCGAATGGACGCTCGCCCCATTGCGGATCGGGAACGCCCACCACGGCGACTTCACGCACCGATGGATGACGGCTGATGAGGTCCTCCAGCTCCAGCGACGAGAGCCATTCGCCGCCAGTCTTGATCACGTCCTTGATACGGTCGCGGATATCGATGAAGCCCATGCCGTCGAGCGTGGCGACGTCGCCGGTGTGCATCCAGCCTCCGGCCCACAGCTCCTCGCCCTTCTGCGGCTCCCGGAAATAGCCCTGGGTCAGCCAGGGCGCGCGCAGCACCAGCTCTCCCTGGGACTCACCGTCAGCCGGGAGGAACTCGCCGTGCTCGTCCATGATCGCCGCCTCCACCATCGGCACCGGTACGCCGGCCTTGATCCGGTAGGTCGTACGCTCGTCCTCGCCGCCGGCCCGCAACTCCTGGTTGAGGTAGGCGCAGGAGATCAGCGGGCAGGTCTCGGACATCCCATATGCCGCAGTGAGCTGGATACCGCGCGCCTTGGCCGCCTCGTACAGTGCCCGGTTCAGCGCGCTGCCGCCAATGATCACCTTCAGCCCGGAGAAGTCGTGGTCCTTGGCACTGGCGGCATTGAGCATCATCTGCAGGATGGTCGGCACGCAGTGAGAGAAGGTCACCTTCTCGTCACGGATCAGCTTGCACAACAGGTCCGGTTCGTAACGCCCCGGATACACCTGCTTCACGCCGAGCATCGTGGCCACGTAGGGAACGCCCCAGGCATGGACGTGGAACATTGGCGTGATAGGCATATAGACATCGTCGGTGCCCATCAGGCGGATGCTGTCCAGGCTGCCGATGGTCGAGGCCATCGCCAGCGTGTGCAGCACGAGCTGTCGGTGGGTGAAGTACACACCCTTGGGGTTACCGGTGGTACCGGTGGTATAGAAGGTGGTCGCCACCGAGTTCTCGTCGAAATCGGGGAACGCATAGCGCGGCCTGGCGGCAGCCAGCAGGGTCTCGTACTCACCGACACAACCGGGCAGCGTGCAGCTCTTGTCCGCGCCATCGGTGATCAGCAGGGTTTTCTCGACCGTGCTCAGTTGGCTGGCGATGCCCTGGTACAGCCCGGCGAATTCGCTGTTGACCAGCACGAAGCGGTCGTCGGCGTGGTTCATGGTGTAGAGGATCTGGTCGGGCGACAGACGAATGTTGATGGTGTGCAGCACCGCGCCGATCATCGGAATCGCGAACATGCACTCAAGGTAACGATGGCTGTCCCAGTCCATCACCGCCACGGTATCGCCGGCCTTGACGCCAGCGTCGGTCAGCACGTTGGCCAGGCGCGCCACGCGCTCATTGAAGGTGGCATAGCTGTAACGCACCGTGTCGCGATAGACGATCTCCCTGCCCTTTTCGTAACGGCTGCCGGACAGCAGCAGGCTCTTGATCAGCAGCGGGTACTGGTAGGCATTCTGTGCAGCAGGGATGACACGGGTTTTCAACATGGCGGGCGCACTCTCAAGGCAGGGGTTCTTCTGATGAGTCCGACTCTAGAGCCGTCCCGATGTCCATTCATCAGTCAAAAGAGTGATTTGCGAATGACTCTTTGGCGACATCCGGTCACGCGGTAGAATCCACCCGCCCGGCCGTTCACGGCCGGCCCCTTATCCGGCGTCCGGGTATGGCCTGCCAGCAGCAGCGGAACACGGCGAAAGCCGCGCAGCCGAAGCGCAGCCGGCCATGCACGCACTCCTACAACAAGAGCGAAGAGGTAGATTCATGTCCGAGATCGTCATCGTCAGCGGCGCCCGTACTCCGATGGGCGGCTTCCAGGGCAGCCTGGCCGGCGTTTCCGCCGTCGACCTGGGCGCCATCGCCATCCGCGAAGCCATTTCCCGTGCCGGCATCCAGCCCGAGGACGTGCAGGAAGTGATCATGGGCAACGTCCTGCCCGCCGGCCTGAAACAGGGCCCGGCTCGCCAGGCATCGCTGAACGCCGGCCTGCCCGCCGCCACCGGTTGCACCACCATCAACAAGCTGTGCGGCTCCGGCATGAAGGCCGTGATGCTGGCCCATGACCTGCTCAAGGCCGGTACCAACAACGTGATGGTCGCCGGCGGCATGGAGAGCATGTCCAACGCTCCCTACGTGCTGGAAAAAGCCCGTACCGGCCTGCGCATGGGCCACGGCGAGATCAAGGACCACATGTTCCTCGACGGGCTGGAAGATGCGCGTACCGGCCGCCTGATGGGCTCCTTCGCCCAGGAAACGGCTGACAAGTACGGCGTGACCCGCGAGGAAATGGACGCCTACGCCATCGAGTCGCTCAAGCGTGCCCAGGCCGCCATCGCTGACGGCTCGCTGGCCTCGGAAATCGTCCCGGTCACCGTAACCACCCGCAAGGGCGAGACCGTGGTAAAGGACGACGAGCAGCCGCTGACCGCTAACCTGGAAAAGATACCCGGTCTGCGCCCGGCCTTCCGCAAGGACGGCACCATCACCGCCGCCAACGCCAGCTCCATTTCCGACGGCGCTTCCGCGCTGGTCCTGATGACCGCTGAAGAAGCTGCGCGCCGCGGTCTCAAGCCGCTGGCGAAGATCGTCGCACACGCCACCCAGAGCCAGGATCCGGCAGAGTTCACCCTCGCCCCGATCGGCGCCATGACCAACCTGTTCAAGAAGGCCGGCTGGACCAAGGACGACGTGGATCTCTTCGAAATCAACGAGGCCTTCGCGATGGTCACCATGCTCGCCATGCGCGAGCACGGCCTGGACCATGCCAAGGTCAACGTCTACGGCGGCGCCTGCGCCCAGGGCCACCCGGTCGGCTCCACCGGCTCGCGGATCATCGTCACCCTGATCAACGCCCTGCAGAAGAAGGGCGGCAAGCGTGGCGTCGCCTCGCTGTGCATCGGCGGCGGCGAAGCCACTGCGGTAGCGATCGAACTGGTCTGATCTTTCAGCCCGGTATGAAAAAGGGGCGCATCGAGCGCCCCTTTTTCATTGGCTTGGCGAACACATCAGGCCGCCGCCGGCCTGGGCGCGTGAGGTGCCGTGCGTGGGAAGACCACAGCCGCGAGGAAGGTGATAGCGCCCAGCGCTGCGAGGATCAGGTACAAACCGGCCAGCCCCTGGCGCGGCTCGATGTAGCTGATCAGCGGAATCGCCGCGGCGCTCGCGCCGAACGACACGAAGTAGCGCAAGGCGAATACCCGCGCCTGCCATTGCGGGGCGACGAAGTTGGCGACCATCGCATCGTTCACCGTCACCTGGCCGAACACCGCGAACATGAACAACGCGCCGACCACCGCTACCGGCCAGCCTTGCGCATAGGCCAGCGCTACCAGCAGCGGCCCCTGGCAGAAGGTCATGAGCAGGAACGGGCCTTTGAGACTGAAGCGGTCCAGCAGGCGCCCCATGATCAACTGTGCCACCGCGCCGAAGGCATACGCCAGGCTGACCACCACACCGAGGCTCTCCGGCGAGGCCAGCAGATCTTCCAGACGTACCTGGAACAGCCGCGGGTAGGTCACCGTACTGGCGTTGAACACTACCCCGCCGGTCGCCGTCACCAGCGCCAGCACGCCGAACACCCGTGGCATCGACAGTTTCTGCCCCCCCACGCCACGGGGCACTGGGTGCTTCACCGCAACCGGCGCCTCGGCACGTACCTGCCAGGTGAAGCCAAGACCGAACAGCAGCGCTGCCGCTCCCGGCAGGATGAACGCCGCGCGCCAGCCGAACTTCGCCGTCAGGAAACCGGTGAGCAAGGCGGCGAAAGCAACGCCGAGGTTGCCCCACATGCCGTTGATACCGATCTCGTGACCGCGGTTTTCCGCGTGCGCCACCAGCATCGCCGTACCCACCGGGTGGTAGATGGCGGCGAACACGCCGATCAGCGTCAGGCCGGTCACCAGCATCGGCACGGAGCTGGCCAGCCCGGTGAGGATCGAGGCCGCGCCGATACCGAAGAAGAACAGTTGCATCATGTGCCGGCGATCCCACTTGTCGCCCAGCCAACCGGCCGGAATCGAGCAGGCGCCAAAGGCGATGAAGCCCCCTAGCGACAGGCCGATCATCTGTGCATAGGTCAGGCCGAAACTCTGCGTCATGCCCAGCACGGCGGCAGGGAAAATCAGCATGAACATATGATCGATGATGTGGGCGATGTTGATGTAGCGAATGATCGTTCGAGGTCGGGACATGGCGTCGGCTCTCGGCTTGGTGGGAAGTGAGCGTCATGCTAGGTTGTCCGCATAACGCAGACCTGACAGAAAAGTCATCGAACCCGACATGCACTTGGATATTCCCCATGACTCACGCCTCGCCGCCGTGGGCTTCGACTACCTCGATGGGCATCACGTGCAGCCTCACGATCACCCGCAGGCGCAATTGCTCTACGCCGCCAGCGGCCTGATGCGGCTGGTCACCCAAAAGGGGGCCTGGGTCATTCCACCAACCCGCGCCGTGTGGATTCCGCCGGGCACCCGGCATGAAATCCATATGACCGGCGAAGTGCATATGCGCACCCTGTTCATCCGCGTCGAAGCCTGCCCGGCAAACCTGCAGGACTGCTGCGTGCTGGCGGTGACGCCGCTGCTGCGGGAAATGATCCTGCGCTGCATTCGCTGGCAGGCACAGCCAGGCGAAGCCGCGCTGCCACTGCTGGAGCAACTGATCCTGCTGGAAATCGCCACCCTCGAACGGCTGCCCCTGGCGCTCCCGCTGCCGATCGACCGGCGCCTGAAGTCGATCTGCAAGGCGCTGCTCAAGCACCCGGAGCATCCCTACACACTGGAAGACTGGGGCCAGCAGGTTGGCGCCAGCTCGCGCACTCTGGCCCGGCTGTTCCGCCAGGAGTTGGGCATGAGTTTCCAGGAGTGGCGCCAGCAACTGCGCCTGACCGAAGCCCTGCCGCGCCTGCTGGCAGGCGAGAGCGTGCAGAGCGTCGCCGCCGCGCTGGGCTACACCAGCGGGCGGGCGTTCAGTGCGATGTTCAGAAGATTACTGGGGGAAAACCCCCGAGAGTACTTGCAGGCGCTGGCGCAGTTGGCGGAGATCAAGGTCTGAAAGCCCGCCTCGCCGGACTTCAACGCAGCTCGGTGAATGCCAGCTTGATACCCAGTCCAACCAGCACCACCCCCATCATCCGGTCGAACCAGTGCCCCATGCGGGCAAAGCCTGCGCGCACGCGTTGCTGGCTGAACAACAGTGCCACCAGGCAGAACCAGATGGCCGTGGCACAAGCCAGGTAGACACCGTAGCCCGCCTGTACCGTCAGCGGTGTATGCGGATTGATCACCACGGTAAACAGTGAGAGGAAGAACAGGGTCGCCTTCGGATTCAGGCCATTGGTGACGAAGCCGGCGACATAAGCCCCGCGTGCCGTACGCGCCACCGGCGCTGCGCCCCCCTCGGCGGCGGCCGGGTCGGCCGGACGCGCACGCAGCGCCTTGATGCCGATGTACAGCAAGTACGCGGCGGCCAGCCATTTCAGCGCATTGAACAGTACGATGGACTGCGAAACGATCAGGCCGATGCCCAGCAGCGAATAGGTCACGTGCAGAAAGATCGCACTGCCTACACCCAGCGCCGTCCAGGTGCCGGCACGCCGACCGTGGGTCACGCTTTCGCGCACCACCACGGCGAAATCCGGGCCGGGGCTGGCGACCGCCAGCAGGTGAATGAACGCCACCGTGAGAAATTCCGTCCAGTACATCGCGCCTCCGCTGTTTCGAACCGGCAAACCACGATACGCCATGCCTCGATCCGAGGAAACGGCCAGCGCCATCCGCTCATTCAGCATGCGGGCTGGCTGGGCAGCGTTGATGCCACATGGCTCGACGAGTCCGGCACGCATCCCGTCCGGCGAACATTTGCCCGGTGTCTCGCAGCGCCCCCTGCAACAGAATACGAGGCACCTTTTCATCACGGCACGACATCAGCGCCCCAGAGCAGAACAACTGCTCGCGCTCCGTGGGCAATCCCGCGGCTGCCTGCCTCCTCCTTGCGTTGAATGGGTTCCTTGAGCAGCATTGAAAGAGCCGCACCACCGCCAACAACGATAGGCGCCCCGATAATTGCCGGGACCGTCCACCCGGACATGATCGCTCTCCTCACAGTTGAGGAAACGAAATCCAAGAGCACCATCGATATTTCCGACATATCGCTATCTGCTCGACCTCTGACGAAAATGCGCTGGCCACGTCGTCATGCTGCTACCAGAATCCAGTTCCACGACACTACCGCCATGCCGCTATCGGAAACTGAGCCGTCGCCACGGTGACCGGTCGCATTCCAGGGCGGACACATGACCAAAGGTACCCACTCCATGAGCACCTCTCGCGCCGTCTTCCTCGATCACGCTTCCCTCGACCTCGGCGACCTCGATCTCGCCCCGCTGCACGCACAGTTCGGCGAACTGGTCCTGCACGGGCGCAGCGATGCGGAACAAGTGGCCGGACGTCTCGCGGGCGCGAAGGTGGCGATCAGCAACAAGGTGCGGATCGACGCCGGAGTGCTCGCCCGCTGCCCGGATTTGAAGCTGATCCTGGTCGCCGCCACCGGCACCAATAACATCGACCTCGCCGCCGCCCGCGCACACGGTGTAGTGGTGAGCAACTGCCAGGGCTACGGCACGCCGTCGGTGGCCCAGCACACCCTGATGCTGCTGCTCGCCCTCGCTACGCGCCTGCCCGACTACCAAGCGGCGGTCCGCGCCGGACGCTGGCAGCAGGCAACGCAGTTCTGCCTGCTGGACTTCCCTATCGTTGAGCTGGAGGGCAAGACCCTCGGCCTGCTCGGCCACGGCGAGCTGGGTAGCGCGGTGGCTCGTCTGGCTGAGGCGTTCGGCATGCGCGTGCTGCTCGGCGCGCTGCCGGGCCGCCCGCCGCGCGCCGACCGTCTGGCACTTGACGAGCTGCTGCCGCAGGTGGATGCGCTCACCTTGCACTGCCCGCTGACCGATGCCACGCGCAACCTGATCGGCCAGCGCGAACTGGACCTGATGAAGCCCCAGGCCCTCCTCATCAACACCGCCCGCGGCGGCCTGGTCGACGAGCAGGCGCTGGCCGACACCTTGCGCCGCGGCCATCTTGGCGGCGCGGCTTTCGACGTGCTCAGCGTCGAACCGCCCAAAGACGGCAATCCACTGCTGGCCGACGACCTTCCGCGCTTCATCCTCACCCCGCACAGCGCGTGGGGCAGCCGCGAGGCACGGCAACGCATCGTCGGCCAGTTGAGCGAGAACGCCGCCGCGTTCTTCGCCGGCACGCCACGTCGGGAGGTAAAGGCATGACTCTGCACATGGTCTGCGGCGACGGTGCCGCCGAAGCCCTGAAACGGGCGATGGATGCGGGTGTACTGGCGGAAGACGAGGTGCTGGCGATGCCGGACGATCTCGCAGTCGGCCCGCTGAGCGATGTCGACAGCCCGCCCTGCGCGCAGCGTGCCGCGTTCTGGCACACACTGGGTGGCGAAGCGTTGCGCTACCGGGAAATTGCCATCGAGCTGGCTACCGGAGTGGAATGGCTGCGCAACCCGAGCGTCGCCGAGGTCACCCTCTGGCATGGCGACAGCGCCAGCGAGCAACTGCTGCTGCGCCGCGTCTGTGCGCTGCTGCCTGAGCCTGTCCGGTTGCGCAGCGCCGCCGCCGGCAGCGGCGAGTGCCGCAGCGAGGACCGCCATGCCATCGCCATGCTCAAGCCGGAGGAAGTGGCACGTTCACTGGCCGCCAGCCGTGAACTGGACACCATCGCGCGTCAGCGCTTGGGCGCCGACTGGCTCAGCGCACTGAGCGCCAACGATGAACTGCGACTGTGGCTCGGCGGCCAGTTGCCGGGCGCCGGTTACGAACATATCGACCAGGTTCTGCTGGAAAGCGCCAACGATCACTGGCGCCCCGTGCAGTCGGTCATCGGGCCGACGATGGCCTATGTCGACGGTTTGTTCGTCAGCGACCTGCTGGCCGCCTGGCGCCTGCGCGAACAAGTCGCGGCCGGGCGCCTGGAACTGCGTGGCGAGGACTTCTGGAAAAACGGCGAGGTGCGGCTCGCCTAGGCTCGGCCGACGCAGCCCTGCTAAACTCGCGCCCTTTTTTCGAGGAGGCCGCATGTCCAACGCCCCTACCAGCGAAGTGCTGCTGCGCCAGATCGAGCGCTTCCAGGGCCGCGTGCTGCTGGCCGGCCTGCCCGCCGACGCACTGCTCGGCGCGCTGCCACAGGCGCAAGGCTGGAGCTGGCACGCAGGCGAAGCACGCCAACTGGAAGCCCGCTACCCGCAACGCTGCCACTTCGGCGCAACACCGCCAGCCGGCGACTTCGACGCCGCCGTGCTGTTCCTGCCCAAATCCCGCGAGCTTACCGACTACCTGTTCGACGCCCTGGCCAGCCGCGTGCCGGCGGGCGAGCTTTACCTGGTTGGAGAAAAGCGCGCCGGCGTCGAGCGTGCCAGCAAGCAGCTCGCAACGTTCGGCCGCGCCAGCAAGCTCGACAGTGCCCGCCATTGCCAGCTCTGGCATACGCACATCGACGAGGCGCCTGCCGCGCCGGACCTGGACGCCCTGGCGCAACGCTATGAACTGCCATTGGCCGACGGGCCGCTGCAGGTCATCACGCTGCCCGGCGTATTCAGTCACGGCCGCCTGGATCGCGGCAGTGCTCTGCTTCTGGAGCATCTCGACGGCCTGGCCGACGGCCACCTGCTGGATTTTGGCTGTGGCGCCGGGGTACTCGGCGCGACGCTCAAGCGACGCTATCCCGCAAGCCGGCTCACCCTGCTGGACGTAGACGCCTTCGCTATCGAAAGCAGCCGCCTGACCCTGGCCGCCAACGGCCTGGACGCCGAGGTGATCGCCGGCGACGGCATCGACGCAGCGCCGGGCGAGCTGGCCGCCATCGTCAGCAATCCGCCCTTCCACCAGGGCGTGCATACCAGCTACGCCGCCACCGAACATCTGCTCCGCCAGGCTGCGCGCCACTTGCGCGGCAACGGCGAGCTGCGCCTGGTGGCCAACAGTTTCCTGAAGTATCCGCCGCTGATCGAACAGCACCTCGGCCCGTGCCAGACCCTGGCCGAAGCTGACGGCTTCCGTATTTACAGCGCCCGGCGGCGCTGACCGCAGGCTCGCACTACACTCCACCGAGCCAATGGATCGGCACGCCCCCGCTCGCCCTGACAATCGAGGACACCCGTGAATCGAAGAATCAAAGATGACGTCGAACTGACATTCGCCATGGGGCCGAAGGAAAAGCCGCATCATCTCAAGCGCTCCCTGAAGCCACGCCACCTGAACATGATCGCCATCGGTGGCTCCATCGGCACTGGCCTGTTCGTCGCCTCCGGCAGCACCATCGCTACCGCCGGCCCCGGCGGCGCATTGATGGCCTATGCGCTGATCGGCCTGATGGTCTTCTTCCTGATGACCAGCCTCGGCGAACTGGCAGCGTACATCCCAGATTCGGGCTCGTTCTGCACCTACGGCAGCCGTTTCATCGACGACGGATTCGGCTTCGCGATGGGCTGGAACTACTGGTACAACTGGGCGGTGACCATCGCCGCCGAACTGGTAGCGGCGCAACTGGTGATGAAATTCTGGTTCCCCGAGGTGGAAGGCATCTACTGGAGCGCCGGCTTCCTGGCCATCATGTTCATGCTCAACTTCTTCTCGGTGAAAGGCTTCGGCGAGAGCGAGTTCTGGTTCGCGCTGATCAAGGTAGTGGCCGTTGTGATATTCATCGGCATCGGCCTGGCCAGCATCATCGGCATCATGCACGGCATCGACAGCCCCGGCTTCAGCAACTTCACCACTGGCGACGCGCCTTTCGTCGGTGGCCTGCAAGCGATGATCGGGGTAGCGATGATCGCCGGGTTCTCGTTCCAGGGTACCGAGCTGATCGGCGTCGCCGCCGGCGAGTCGGAAAACCCGCGCAAATCGATCCCCGTTGCGATCCGCCAGGTCTTCTGGCGGATCCTGATGTTCTACATCCTGTCGATCTTCGTGATCGGCATGCTGATCCCCTACACCGACCCGAACCTCCTCAAGACCGACAGCAGCGACATCAGCACTTCGCCGTTCACCCTGCTGTTCGAGCGCGCGGGCCTGGCCGCGGCGGCTGGTGTGATGAACGCGGTGATCCTCTCGGCGATCCTCTCCGCCGGCAACTCCGGCATGTACGCATCTACCCGGATGCTCTACACGATGGCTACCCAGGGCAAGGCTCCGCGACTGTTCACCCAGGTCTCGGAAAGCGGCGTGCCGCGCTATGCCCTTTACGCCACCACGCTGATCGGCGCGCTGTGCTTCCTTACCAGCTTCGTCGGCGACAAGACCGTATACACCTGGCTGCTCAACGCCTCGGGAATGTGTGGCTTCATCGTCTGGCTGGGCATCGCCATTTCGCACTACCGCTTCCGCAAGGGCTTCGTGCTGCAGGGCGGCGACCTCAACAGCCTTCCCTATCGCGCCAAATGGTTCCCGTTCGGCCCGCTGTTCGCCTTCACCCTCTGCCTGATCATCACCCTGGGACAGAACTACCGCGCCTTCGTCGGCGAGCACGTGGACTGGGCCGGGCTGATTGCCACCTACATCACCATTCCGCTGTTCCTGGCCGTCTGGCTGGGCTATCGCCTGAAGAACGGCACCCGGTTCATTCGCTACGACGAAATGGATATCCGTCCCAAGCACGATTGATCCGACACGCAGGCTTGCCCAAGTCCTACGACTTGGGCAGAATGCGCCCCGTCCTAGGGGAGTAGTCTCCCGCGAGTTCCCAACTCGCCCGGTACGCGTCAACACACTTGATCCGCAGATCATGGCGCGTGCGACCCCAGCCTGCATCGCTCAGGCTCCGGGTTTGACAAGACCTATGACACGAGCAACCTGACCCGGGGCGGGCAGGTGGCACGTGTCATGGTGATTAGTCGACCCGCCCCTTAGGAAGCCTGATGGAATCCCTCTTCGTCCCAACCCTGATCGTTGCCCTGGCCGAAATTGGCGACAAGACGCAACTGCTCGCGCTCGTCCTTGCCGCGCGTTTCCGCAAGCCCTGGCCGATCATCGCCGGGATCATCGCCGCCACCCTGGCCAACCACTTCGCCGCTGGCGCCGTCGGTAGCTGGGTCGCTTCCTTCTTCTCCGAAACCACACTGAGCTGGGTACTGGCAGCCTCCTTCCTGGCGGTGGCTGCCTGGACACTGATTCCCGACAAGCTCGACGATGACGAAGAAGGCTCGCTGAAGAAGTTCGGCCCCTTCCTGACCACCCTGATCGCGTTCTTCCTCGCCGAAATGGGCGATAAGACCCAGGTGGCTACCGTCATGCTGGCCGCGCAGTACCCGCATTTCTGGCTGGTGGTGATCGGCACCACCCTGGGCATGCTGATCGCCAACGTACCGGTGGTCCTGGCCGGCAACTTCGCTGCCGAACGCCTGCCGCTCAACCTGATCCGCCGTCTGGCCGCCGCCGCTTTCGCCGTTCTCGGCCTGGCCGCCGCCTGGCATGCGCTCAGCCTGGGTGGCGCGCTCTGAACTGACGCGCATCGAAAGAGACGCTGGCGCGCCGGCCAATGCCTGTGTATCGCATCCGATACACAGTGGTGCGCCATCGTCCCTGCACTCAGGAAGGCGCCATGTCGGACAAGGACCTTAAGAAGCTCGCTCGCCAGCACATCGATCTCGCCTGGAACAAGGGGCATCTGGCCCTGGTCGAGCAGTTCCATAGCCCAGACTTCCTCTACAAGAGCGCCTTCACCGAGCGACCGCTGGACAACCTCGGCTACCGCAAGCTGGTGGAGGAGATCCGCAGCGGCATGAGCGACCTGGAAGTGGCTGTCGAGGAGTGCATCCGCGAAGGCAACAAGGTCTTCACCTGGAGCACGCTGATGGGCAGTATTTCCCGGCCCGTGCTGGGCTACCCGGTCAGCGACCGGATCGTCAGCATTTCCGCGATGGGCTTCTGGGTGTTCAACAGCCAGGGGCAGGTGCAGGAGCTCTGTACGTTGTTCGACATGGAGAGCTTCCGCGCGCAGATGGGGCTGCAGAACCGCCCCTTCTCCGAGAAGGCGCTGCCCTGAGGCACGGCCCTGCAATGAAAAAGACCCGGTGAACGCCGGGCCTTCCTCCGCAGGAATCGAGCACACATCCTGCGCTGCGGGTATCGGGCCGATCACAGATAGTCGTTGGCCTGGAACCAGGCGATTGCCCGCTCCAGGGTATCCTCCAGCGGCACCCGCGACTCGAACCCCAACTCCTCGCGGGCCTTGCGCCCATCGAGGAACTGCCCTCCGGCCATCACTTCGATCGCTGTATCGTCCAGCAGCGGCACCTTGCCGGTCAGCCGATAGCGCCAGCGCCCGAGGGTCGCCAGTGCGCGGGCACGATGCAGCGGCATCGGCGTCGGCACCGGTTTGCCCAGCAGGCGGGCGATGGTGGCGGTCAGCTCGCCCATCTCGATGTTCTGCCCGGTCAGCAGATAGCGCTCGCCCACTCGCCCGCGCTCCAGCGCCAGCAAAAGGCCGCGACCGGCCTCGGCCGCGTCGATGACGTTGCGCCGTCCCGGCACGTAGTGAAGCATCTCGTCGTGCCCGATGGCGGTAATCAGGCGGCCAGTGGTCGGGCCGATATCCAGCTCGCCCAGCACCATGCCCGGAATCCCGATCACCACCGGCAGCCCGCCACGCGCCTGTTCGCGAGCCTGCTCGTCGAGCGCCCACTTGCACATGACATAGGCGCTCTTGCCAGTAGGCAGGCCCTCGTAGAACAGACCTTCGTGTCCGGGCTGTCCCTGCGGGTGCAGCGGCATGGCGAAGGCCGAGCCGACATACAGGATGCGCGGCACCTTTGCCTGCAGGCAGGCGGCATAGAAATGATTGGTCTGGTCCAGCGCGCTGGCCACTTCTTCCTGCCAGCGGCGTGGCCGCACCGGGTAGTAGCCGGCGCTGAATATCACCGCGTCCAGACCGCTCAGCGCACGCGCCATGCCCTGGTGATCGAACAGCTCGGCCACCCTGCATTCCGGTTCGAGATAGGCCAGCCGCTGGATCTGCGACGATGGCCGGTGGATCAGCACCAACTGGTGTCCCGCGGCCTTGATGGCGCGGGCGGCGTGATGGCCCAGAAGCCCTGTGGCTCCGAGTACAGCGATTTTCACGGGCGCTCCCTGTTCACTGAGAAAGCGGCGCTATGACGCGCCGCTCCCGGCTTCCGCTCAGCGGGCCTTGGCTTGCTCGTACAGCGGCATCACTTTCGGAATGGCGGCCTGCAGGTTAGCCATCCGGGTGCTGTCGGCCGGGTGGGTGCTGAGGATTTCCGGCGGCGCATTGCCGCCAGCCTGGCTCATCTTCTGCCACAGCGTCAGCGCAGCGTTGGGGTTATAGCCGGCACGGGCGGCCAATTCCAGGCCGATCAGGTCGGCTTCGTTCTCATTCTGGCGGCTGTTGGGCAAGGTCAGGCTGTATTGCACCACCTGATCGGCCAACTGCATGCTGTCCTTGCCGAGGCCGAGCAGCGCGCCGCCAAGGTTCTCGCCCATCTGTACCGCATAGGCGCGCGACATGGCTTCGCGGCCATGCTCGCGCAGGGCGTGGGCAATCTCGTGGCCCATGACCGCCGCCAGTTCGTCGTCGGTCAGCTTGAGCTGATCGATGAGGCCGGTGTAGACGATGATCTTGCCGCCAGGGCCGCAATTGGCGTTGAGCTCATCGCTCTTGATTACGTTGACTTCCCACTGCCAGGACGGTGCGTCCGGACGGAAGGTGCCGGTCTGCGGGATCAGCCGCGCGGCGATGGCCTTTACGCGCCTGGCATCGCTGCTGCTGGCATCCAGCTTGCCGGCTTTGGACGCCTCGCCGAGAGTCTGCTGGTAGGACTGCGCGTACATCTGGTCGACCTGCGCGCTCGACAACATGCTGAACATGTTCTGCTTGCGCTCGACGCCAACGACGCCGCCGCTGGTTGTATTCACCTGTTGGCACCCGGCCAGCAAAAGGGCCGCGGCCAGACCGGCGAAGCGAAATACGCTGGGCATGATGCACTCCTGAAGCAATTCATTTTCCTTGGACAGCGCGCATGGTAGGCCGCCCCCAGGTGGCCGGCAACCATCCTGCAACAGGCGGCATACAGGGGCGTTACAACCCTTTACAAGCACCGGCTAAGAATCTCGCGCCACCTGCCGATACAGGAGGAACACGCAAGCTCTGGGACATTCGGGTACCCGTATGAAATTCAAGTCGATCCAGTTTTCCGTGGTGGCGCTGGCCGGAGCCAGCGTCTTGGCAGTGGTCGCGGCACTGGTGCTGTACGCGCTGTTCGCCGGCTCCCGAACCCAGGCCCTGGTGCAGGAGCGTACCCAGGCGCTGCTCGAACAGGTGATCAATGATCGTCTGGTAGCTTTGGCGCGCGGCCAGGTCAGCCAGATCCAGCGCGAACTGGAGTACCCGCTGACCGTCGCCAAGGACCTCGCCCACACCAATGCGCAGATGGGCAAGCTCGACGCCAGCGGCACGCCGGCGCTGGACATCACCCGCGCCGAGATGTCCAACCTGTTGCGCGTCACCGTCGAGCAGAACCCCAAGCTGCTCGACGCCTTCGCCGGCTGGGAACCCGACGCCTTCGCCGGACGGGACAGCGAATTCGCCGGCCACACCGGCGAGGGTTACGACGCCAGCGGTCGCTTCATGCCGTGGTGGTATCGCAAGGATGGCAGCCTGACCGTCGAAGCGATGGGGGACACCCTGGAAAGCCAGAAGATGCAGCCTACCGGCGTGCGCGAAGGCGAGTACTACCTGTGCCCGAAAGAGAAGCTGCAGCCCTGCATCATCGACCCGGCGCCGTATGAGATGGGCGGCAAGATGGTGCTGATGTCTTCATTCAACGCGCCAATCCTGGTCAATGGCCAGTTCAAGGGGGCGGTGGGCGTGGACCTGTCGCTGGACTTCATCCAGGAACTGCTGAAGAACGCCGACAGCAACCTCTACGACGGCGCAGGCGAGATGGCGCTGATCTCCAGCAACGGTCGCCTGGTGGCTTACACCAAGGACCCCGCCAAGCTCGGTGAGCCCGCCAGCAGCGTGCTGGATTCCAACGAAGTCGCCAACCTGTCCAGGCTCACCCTGGACCAGCCGCTGACCTCCGTCGACAAGGAGCACGGCCACATCGAGCTGTTCCTGCCATTCACCATCGCCGACACCGGCGCGCGCTGGACGCTGATGCTGCAACTGCCACAGGAAGCGCTGCTGGGCGAACTGAACAAACTGCAATCGGACCTGAAGTCCCAGCGCGACAGCGATGCCCTGGGCATGACCCTGGTGGGCCTGCTGATCGCCGCCATCGGCCTCGCGGTGATCTGGTTGGTCGGCCACGGCATCGCCCGTCCGCTGCGCCAACTGGTCGGCATGCTCGATGACATCGCCAAGGGCGAAGGCGACCTGACCCGCCGGCTTTCCAGCGACCGCGCTGACGAACTGGGCTCCATCGCCAGGGGTTTCAACACCTTCCTCGGCAAGCTGCAGGGCATGATCGGCCAGGTAGTCACCTCGGTGCAGCATGTCAGCGACTCCTCGGAACACACCGCCGACATCGCCATCCGCACCAACCAGGGCGTGCAGAAGCAACTGGCCGAGATCGAGCTGGTAGCCACGGCCGTCCACGAGATGACAGCCACCGCCCAGGACGTGGCGCGCAACGCTACCCATGCGGCGGAAGCTGCCAATCACGCAGACCAGGCCGCGCACCAGGGCAAGCGCATCGTCGAGAGCAGTGCGACGGCGATCCAGGCGTTGGCCAGCGAGATCGGTCGTGCAGTCGGCGTGGTCCAGACCCTGGCCCGCGACAGCGAGAACATCAACGCGATCCTCGTCGCCATCCGCGGCATCGCCGAACAGACCAACCTGCTGGCGCTCAACGCCGCCATCGAAGCGGCGCGTGCCGGTGAGCAGGGGCGTGGTTTCGCGGTGGTCGCCGACGAAGTGCGCAACCTGGCGCAGAAGACCCAGCAGGCCACCGAAGAAATCCAGTCGATGATCCAGCAACTGCAACAGGGCACCCGCGAAGTCGTGCAGGTGATGCAGGAAAGCCAGGACAGGACCGACGACAGCGTGCGCCATGCCCAGGAAGCGGCACAGGCTCTGGAGTCGATCACCCAGGCAGTGTCGGTGATCAACGACATGAACACCCAGATCGCCAGCGCCGCCGAGGAGCAGAGCGCGGTGGCCGAAGACATCAACCGCAACGTCAGCAATATCGGCATGGTCGCCAACCAGGTCGCCGGCGGCGCGGACGAAGCGTCCCAGGCCAGCGCCGAACTGACCAAGCTGGCCGAGCAGCAACGCCGGCTGGTGAATCAGTTCAAGGTGTAAGTCCCGATTACCTGCAGGAGCGGCCTCGAGTAGCGCTCCTGCAGGGATATTTCAGCGTCAGGCGATTCTTGATCCCCAGGGAGCGGACTCCGCCGCGCTGGATTTCACGGACAAGGTCCGCGCCTGTGAGGGAAGCGGCTCAAGCCGGCGTCAGGCACTCCGGCCCGTTGCACGTGGGGTCGTTGACGAAGTGCGCCAGCACCTGCTCGCGCAGCCGCGCCTGGGGCAGTTGCAGCAGCTCCAGCAACCGCGCGGTATCGGTATCGTTCGACAGCCACTGCTCCTGTTCTCGCGCATCGAGGATCAACGGCCGGCGCATGTCGCCCGCGGCCTGGGTCAGCATTGCCACGCTGTAATAGGTGTGCCCTTCCACCGGGTACGCCTCCCATACCCCGGCGAAACAGATCAGACCGCCACCGGAAACCCAGTGCGGCCGCTTGCGCACGCCGCGCCACTCATAAAAGCCATTGGCCGGCAGCAGGCAACGGCGCTGCGCGAAGGCATTGCGGAACATCGGCTGTTCGGCGATGGTTTCCACTCGCGCGTGGGCGGGAGTCCGCGACAGATCCTTCAGCCACGCAGGAGTCAGCCCCCAGCGCGCCAGCTCGGCGCAGCGCACGCCACCCTCTTCGCGCAGCATCAGCACGCGCGCGCCAGGCGCAAGATTCCATTGCGGCTGCAGATCGGCGGGAAAGCCTGCGCTCTCGGCAAGCTCGCGATTCCAGCGGAACAGGGCATAACGGCTGGTCATGGGGACTCGGAGAGAAGATTCAGCACAGCAGGACGCCCGGACCAGCCTCCATGTCGTCGACCGGCCCGGGAACGGGTTGCGCGGCATTGTACGCGGCGATCAACTCCCGCGCGCGCTCGGCATGGTCATCCTCGACCCACAGGTGCAACAACCCGAGCATCGGCAACTCGCCGATACCGCCGAGCAGGTGGCGCCCTCCCAGGTGCGAAGAAATGCCCTCGCTGGCCAGCATTGCGACCAGCAACTCGGCCTCTATCAGGTCCGCAGGCTCGTAGACTCGCTGCATCAGTCGTCCTCGCGCTGAACGTCGAGCGACCAGTCCACACCGTCGGTGCGCAACTGGAACAGGATCGGCCGGCAACACACCGGACAGTCTTCATAGTAGCTCTGGTCGCCGCCGGAAAGGTCGAGCACGGTATCGGCCGGCTCGCCACAATAAGGACAGATGTATGCCTGAGTCTCTAGCATCGCTGGCTCCACTGTGACTTCCGTTTATAATCGCGCGGTCTTCAAGGGTGCCCGTCGCGACCATTCGGTCCCGGCAACAACCCTCCGGGCCGCCTAGCGCGCACCCCGGCCCGTGATACCCCATGAATTTCAAGAGAGCATGATGGGCGAGTTCGAAGCCATCCGACCGTACAACGACGCCGAAGTCCCGGCCGTCCTGCAACGCCTGCTGAGCGATGACGCCTTCCTCGGCGCGCTCGCGCGTTACCGTTTCCCGCGCCTGTCCGGCCCGCTCGGCTGGCTGCTCAGACCACTTATAGCCCATCGCCTGGCTCGCGAAGTCACCGGCATCCGCAGCGTCGTCGCACTGCAGGACAAGTTCGAGCCCTACGTCGACCGTACCATCGAGCATGCTACCGACGGCGTCACCTACTCCGGCGTCGAGCGCCTGAAGCCCGGCCGCGCCTACCTGTTCATCGCCAATCACCGCGATATCGTGATGGACCCGGCCTTCTGCAATTACGCGATATTCCATGCCAAGCTGCCGACGCCGCGCATCGCCATCGGCGACAACCTGCTGCAGAAGCCCTTCGTCAGCGACCTGATGCGCCTGAACAAGAGCTTCATCGTGCACCGCTCGATCAGCGGCCGCCGCGAGAAGCTGGCGGCGTACCAGAACCTCTCGGCCTATATCAACCACTCGATCTGCAAGGACATCCAGTCGATCTGGATCGCCCAGGCCGAAGGCCGTGCCAAGGACGGTGACGACCGCACCGACTCGGCGATCCTCAAGATGTTCCACATGAGCCGCAAGGACGAGCCGTTCGCCGAGGTGATCCGCGAGCTGCACCTGATACCGGTGTCCATCAGCTACGAATACGACCCGTGCGACGCCGCCAAGGCACGCGAACTGTTCACCCGCGCGACCACAGGCGAGTACCGCAAGGCGCCGGGCGAAGACGACCGCAGCATCGTGCAGGGCATCACCGGCTACAAGGGCCGGGTACACATCAACTTCGGCGAGGAAATCACCGGAGAATTTAGCGATGCCAAGCAGCTAGCCGCCGAACTGGACCGCCAGATCCTCGGCAACTACCGGTTGTTCCCGGTGCACTATCTCGCCTACGAGGCATCCGATCTGCGCGATCCGGCATTGCAGGTGCCCAGCGTCGACAGCCTGTTCAATGGCGAAGAACTGCGCCGCGCCCGCACCGAATGGGAGCGCCGATTGGCCGCCTGCCCCACGGAGCACCGCGCGCACCTGATATTGCAGTACGCCAATCCGGTACTGAACCAGTACCGGATCAAGCAGTCATGAAAAAAGGCGCCCTTGGGCGCCTTTTTTCATGCTCCAGCCATCACAGCCGCGTGCTGTACCAGCTCACAGCCAGCGCCAGCGCCAGGCAGGCGAAACCGAAACGGTAGAAGAATCGATTCAGACGGGCCAATGGCTCAATGGCGGAAAGCGGTTGCGGCTGCACTTCACTATCAGCCACCAGGCGCTCCAGTGCCAGCCGTTCGCGACGGCGAGTCGCCAGCAGCAGCCATGCGCCGGCAAGGGCAAAGAACAGGGCCAGATCATTGAGAATCCGACCGGGATGGGCCTGGAACAGGTTCCAGAACGCCTGCAGCGACATCGCAACCTCCGCTTCAGGACTGCAACTCCAGTTATCGCGAAGGAAAGCCGGGGGTGAGTCTGCAAGATGAACGGGCATGACCCGTCATGGATGGGAAACAATCGTCACGCATTTTATCCGCTGGCCAGTCGCCGCAGCCAGTGCGTAACGCTTATTTACGACGAGCGTAAGAGTTATCGAGAAACGGTCTAAGACCTTTGCGATGCCTGGCATGCCACTGGCTTTATCGACTTTGCCCATCCGGTCATTCGCCAAGGAGATTCGCCATGCTCGATATCGTCCCCCACGAAAATGCGTACCTGATCGAACACCTGGAAGAAATCGAAGCCGTCGTCACCGAACTGTCCTTCAACGTCCAGGATGACCACTGGCTGGTCTACACCCAGGCCAGCGGCCATGAGCATCTGGACCTGCCGGAAACCGACGAGCGCGTGCGCCTCTGCGAAATCGATCCATATCGCCAGGCGGCCTGACCGAGACGATCCGCTCCATGAAAAAGCCCGGCCGGAGCCGGGCTTTTTCATATCCGCATCGATCAGCGCTGGTTCAGCGTCTGGCCGATGGTCGGGTCCTTGAATACACGGTTCAGCGCATCGCTGAGCACATCGCTGACCAGCTTGGTATTGGTAGCCTGGTTCGGCGCCATGCCGAAACGCTGGTTCAGTGCTGCGCCGTAGCGGCCGCTGTAGCGACGCTGATTGTTCTGCACATCGACCCGGAAGGTCGCGCCAATGTCGGCCTCGGTCACATAAACGCCATCCTTGGGCGACTGATACTTCAGTTCGGCCAGGGTCAGGGTCAGTTGCGGAGCGTTGTAGGCGTTGGCCGAAGGCGTGAAGCCCAGCAGGCGAACGGCAGTCTCGGCCTGCAACTGCAGCTTGGGAATGACATCCTGGCTGCGCACGGTGAGCTGACTGGTTTCGGAGTACAGGCCGCCACGAGTACCCAGCGCGGTGCTGGCGCGACCGTCGACGACCTTGACCACCACCGGCTGGCCCTGGCCAACGGCAGTGACGGGTCCCTTGAACTCAGGGTCCGGATTGAGTTGTTGCGGGCTGAGCGCGCAGCCGGTAAGGGTCAGGCTTGCGGTAGCGATCAGGCTGAGCAACAGGCGATGCAGCATGCTCATCTCTCCAAAGGGTTGGCCACGAATGGCCGGAAGTATACCGGCCGTCAGCGCGAGCAGATAGCGCTTGGCCATTTGACGCAACGCACACTCTCAGGGTTCCCCTCCAGCGCCTCCACGTGCGGCCTTGACCGACCTTGGGGCAAGTCGCACCACGACGGGGCGAAAAACGCCAATCAAGGGGAAATGCCTCGGAAAAAAGTCTAAGGTGCAGGGCTTTTTTTTTGTTTCGCCGTTATAATCGCCCCCCGATTATAAGGACGCCTCCTGGTCGGGCCCCGCACGATGCCGACACACCGTGTCTCGCCTCTGCCACCCCTCAAAGAGAGTCGCCACTCGCCTCGGTCACTGGCCGGCGCGTTTTGTACGTTCGTTGCGCAGAAGACTTGGCAAGGATGCAGCCGCCCACTCCGCACGGAGACCGGACCGGCCCGCAACGACGATCCCCTTTGAGTTTCACGACTCCATAAGAGCGTGATTTGAAGGTTTTTCACTACTTCACGAGAGTGTGGCGAGCAATGAAGAGTTTTGCGTCGGTAGCAGCACCATTAACGTCTGACCCCGCAGCACTGAATCGCTTTTTCGGCACCGGAAGCCGCGCATAAGCGCCCACCCGGATGCACTAGTGGATGTCCGCCGCGGACTGCCGAGCGAAGGTGCGCAACTCCCCTCCTCCGATCCCGCCCGAGACATTCGCGAAAGGTCCATGCGACCTGAGAAGAATTCGGACATGCGGCCTGCGCGCAAAGAGCGCCCAGCCCTTGTCACAACTGGCTGCTGATAGTTTTCTGGAGACGCGTTAATGGCGCAGAACGAAATCGAATCGATGGATGTGCTGCTGGTAGGCGCCGGCATCATGAGCGCAACCCTGGCTGTCCTGCTCAAGGAAGTCGATCCGGGCGTGAAGCTGGAGATCGTCGAACTGCAGGAGTCCGGAGCCGTCGAGAGTTCCAACCCCTGGAACAACGCCGGCACAGGCCACGCCGGTCTCTGCGAGCTGAACTACACCCCGCAGGCGGCCGACGGCTCGATCGACATCAAGAAGGCGGTGAACATCAACGCCCAGTTCGAGGTGTCCAAGCAGTTCTGGGCCTACCTGACCGGCAAGGAAGCCTTCGGCGCACCGCGCAACTTCATCAACCCCGTTCCGCACATGAGCTTCGTGCGCGGCAAGGATATTCCCTTCCTGAAGAAGCGTCATGAGCTGCTCAGCCAGCACCACGCTTTCTCCTCGATGGAATACACCGAGGACCGCACGAAGATCGCCGAGTGGGCACCGCTGACCATGCCGGGCCGCCCGGCCGACGAGCAGGTCGCGATGACCCGCGTGGAAAGCGGCACCGACGTCAACTTCGGCGCGCTGACCAACCAGCTGCTGGGCTACCTGGGCAGCCGCGAAGGCAGCACCGTTCGCTACTTCCAGAAGGTCGTCGGCCTCGAGCGCATCGGCGACGGCTGGCTGGTCGACATCAAGAACACCCAGTCCGGCGAGTCCCGCAAGATCAAGGCGAAGTTCGTCTTCCTCGGCGCCGGCGGCGGCGCGTTGCCGCTGCTGCAGATGTCCGGCATCCCGGAAAGCAAGGGCTTCGGCGGCTTCCCGGTCAGCGGCCAGTGGCTGCGCTGCGACAACCCCGAGGTGGTCAAGCACCACCAGGCCAAGGTCTACAGCCAGGCCGAGGTGGGCGCCCCGCCGATGTCCGTGCCGCACCTGGACACCCGTGTAGTCGATGGCAAGAAGTCCCTGCTGTTCGGACCCTACGCCGGTTTCTCCACCAAGTTCCTGCGCCACGGCTCGTTCCTCGACCTGCCGCTCTCGGTGCGCACCAGCAACCTGCTGCCGATGCTCGCCGTGGCTCGTGACAACATGGACCTCACCCGCTACCTGGTGAAGGAAGTCATGCAGTCCATGGACCAGCGCATCGAAGCCCTGCGCAAGTTCTACCCCGAGCTGAACCCGGCCGACTGGCGCCTCGAAACCGCCGGCCAGCGCGTGCAGATCATCAAGAAGGATCCGAAGAAAGGCGGCATCCTGCAGTTCGGCACCGAACTGGTGGCGGCGCAGGACGGCAGCATCGCAGCCCTGCTCGGCGCTTCGCCGGGCGCCTCGGTCACCGTGTCGATCATGCTGGGCCTGCTGGAGCGCTGCTTCCCCGAGCGCTACAAATCGGCCGAGTGGACCGCGAAGCTCAAAGAGATCTTCCCGGCCCGCGAGAAGCAACTGGAAACCGACGCCGCGCTATACCGCGAAGTCAACCAGATGACCGCCGACCGTCTGCAGATCGTCGCCGCATCCTGAACCTCGCGTTCATGAAAAGGCCCGCCATCCGGCGGGCTTTTTCGTTTCCGCCCGCTCAGTGACAACTGACCATCCAGCCGACGCCGAAACGATCGGTGAGCATGCCGAAGCGTTGCGCCCAGAAAGTCTTCTCCAGCGGCATCTCCACCCGCCCCTCCTCCGCCAGCGCAGCGAACGCCTGCTCCGCCGCGACCACGCTGCGCAGTGCCAGATGCAGGGAAAACCCCTGGAAGGCAGCATTGTGTTCGCCGCGCCCATCGGAGAGAAACACGTCGGTTTCGCCGATTCGCAGGCTGGCGTGCATCACCTTGTCCAGCCAACCATCCGGGACTGGCGAGGGGCCGGGGGCTTCTTCATAACGCATCAGCGCGTTCAACTGAGCACCGACCGCATGCTGGTAGAAGGCAATGGCCTCATCGGCGCGACCATGAAAAAACAGATAGGGCTGTACTTGCACGGCTTCGTCCTCGCCTTGTCGTATCGTTCTGGGGAGAAGTCTAGGCGGGGATTCGTAGAGATGTTCAGCGCTTAGTTGCTCCATGCCATCCGGCCTGGCGAGCGTCGCGGGCGCCCAAACGAAAAAGCCCGCACAAGGCGGGCTTTTCCAGGGACTCGATGCGATCAGCCGCGAGCGGCCTTGATCACCTCGATGTAGGGCTCGGCCTGGCGCTGGTCCTGAATCAGAGCAATGAAGTCCTGGCCCTTGGCATCCTTGGCGTAGAGGTCGTAACCAGCCTCGACGAAGAAGCCGATGAAGCGCTCGAAGTCATCGATACGCAGACTGCGGTAGGCCTTGACCAGCTTGTGCAGGGACGGGGGAGTCCCGTCGGCCGGTTCCACGCCGAGGAACAGCTTGATGGCGTCGTCGTTGATTTCTTCGCCAATCACCTGCTTCTTGTCTTTACGCATCTCGCTTCTCTCTACGGCTGTCTCAGGGTTCGCGGCCCGCATCGGCACTCGCGGAGGCGGGAGTGTAACTCCGCCTGGCAACGTGGCTCAACGCACACGTACCGCGCCGGTATGCAGATCGGCCCAGATATGGCCATTGGCATAGATGAGGAACTGCACATAGACGGTGCCGTTACGCAGCAGGTCCAGCAACTGCGGATAGGACGACTGCGGGTAGTAAAGGCTGAGCGTTCGCGTCTTGTCGTCGTAGGACGGTTTTTTCAGGCTCTTGCCTTCGGTGTCGAAGCTGACCAGCACCTGGCTGATCTGCGCGCCCTTGTTCAGCGGCTTGCCTTTCAGTCGCAACAGCGATGGCGTGGTGATCGGGATGGGCTGCTGGTTGGACTGGCGCTGATTGCCGAGCACCACGCTGTATTCGGTGACCTGCAGCAGTTGCTGCTGCTCCGCATCTCCCTGCCGCAGGCTGCCATCGTCGGGCGGAAGGAACTGGCCGTGCATCGGCGGCGCAGCCAGGGCCACCAACGGCAGACAAAGACCCAGCGCCAGCACGGCGCCCAGATTACGAACGGACATCTCTACCTCCGCAGAACAAGGCGAAGCACTCTAGCATGGGCCAGAAGCGCCACGACAGGCACGCATGGCGCGCCGGAGGATACATTGATAGCCTTCGACATATCGCCACCCTTGCATCGAAAAGACCGCCCCGCATGCTGCACAATGTTTCCGATCTCGACCTGCGCCTTCTGCGCATATTCGCCTGCGTCGTGCGCTGTGGCGGTTTCTCCGCCGCCCAGGGCGAGCTGGGCATGGGCCAGTCGACCATCAGCACGCATATCGCCAGCCTGGAAACGCGTCTCGGCTACCGCCTGTGCGAGCGCGGCAAGAGTGGGTTCCGCCTAACCGAAAAGGGCGAGCGAGTGCTCGAATATGCACAGTCCCTGTTCGCCGCACTGGGTAACTTCCGCGACCAGGCTCAATCGCTGGCCGGTCGACTGGTGGGCGAACTGCACATGGGCCTGGCGGACAATATCGCCACACTGCCAGATGCACGCATCCACCGGGCCCTGGCGCGCCTCAACCGCCGCGATCAGGACGTACGCCTGCATTTTCTCATCGAGTCATCCAGCGAACTGGAACGCCTGGTGCTCAATGGCCGCCTGCACCTGGCCATCGCCTGCTTCAGCCGACGCCTGCCAAACCTGCGCTACGAAGCCCTGTACCACGAGCGCGTAGCGGTGTTCTGCGGGCGTGAACATCCGCTCTACGACAAGTGCGTGAGCGACCCCGGCGAACTGGAGCGCTGCAACTGGATCCAGCACGGTTATGCGGTGGCCGATGTCCAATTGCCGGCCGATCCACAGCGCAGCACGGCTTTCGCCCAGCACATGGAAGCAGTGCTCCACGCGGTGCGCGCCGGCACGCACCTGGGCTACCTGCCGACCCACTATGCCGAACACTGGGTCGAGCAGGGCGAAATGCGCGCGCTACTACCCGACCGGCTCGGCTACGGCATCACACACAGCCTGGTGGTACGCGACGAACCCGGACATAACGAAGCGCTCCAGGCGCTGGTGGAAGACCTGCGCCTGGAGCACCAGGCCGCATCGATCAACGCGGCGCGGTAATGTGCTTGATGTCGAAGAACGCCGACAGGCCCCACGGGCCAAGCTCGCGCCCGATACCGCTGCGCTTGCCCCCGCCCCAGGAAGTCTGAGGGAACACGACCTGCGGCGAGTTCAGCCAGACATGGCCCGCCTCCAGCCGCTCGGCGACCCGCTGGGCACGGTCCCGGTCAGCGCTGCAGACGGTCGCCGCCAGGGCGAAATCGCTGTCGTTGGCCTGACGCAGTGCATCCGCCTCGTCGCTGAAGCGGCGCACGCAAAGTACCGGGCCGAAGATTTCCTCGCGCCAAAGGCGGCTTTCCGCCGGTACGTCTACATAGACGGTCGGGCGGATGAACCAGCCCTCTCCCGCCTCGCCACCCGCGACACACTCCAGCCCCTCGTCGCGGGCTACCGCGAAGTAATCGAGCACCTTGCGGTACTGCGCCTGGCTGGTCATCGGCCCCATGTCGGTTTCGCCCAGCAGCGGATTGCCAACGCGCAGCCCTTCTACCGCGGCCGCAAGCCTCGCCAGCAAAGCATCGGCGATGGAGTCCTGCACCAGCAGCCGCGATGTGGCGGAGCACATCTGCCCAGCATTCCAGTAGATACCGGCGATGATCCACTGCACCGCTTCGTCCAGGTCGCAGTCCTCGAACACCAGGATCGGCGATTTGCCCCCCAGCTCCAGGCCGACCGGCAGCGTGCGTGTCGCGGCGGCCTCCATCACCTTGCGGCCCACCGCGTTGCTGCCGGTGAAAGAAAGCTTGGCGATGGCCGGGCTGGAACACAGCGCTGCGCCTGCATCGGCGAGACCCGGCACAAGATTCAGCACACCGGCAGGCAGCCCGATGGCATCGGCGATCTCGCCCAGTACCAGTTCGATCAGCGGGGTGATTTCCGAAGGCTTGAGCACCACGGTGCAACCCGCCGCCAGGGCCGGCGCGACCTTCCAGGCGCTGGTCACCAGCGGGAAGTTCCACGGCACGATCAGGCCGACCACGCCAATCGGTTCGAAGCGGGTCAGGGAGCGGAAGCCTGCGTCCGGCAGCACAACCTCGGCGTTCTGTCGCGCATCCAGTTGGTCCGCCAGCTCGGCATAGTAGGAGAACGTGGCGATGGCATCGCCGATATCGATCTCGGCTTCCAGGCGCGGCTTGCCGCTGGCCCGCATCTGCAGCGAGATAAGCGCTTCGCGGCGGGCTTCCAACTGTTCTGCGAAGGCACGCAGGTAGCCGGCGCGCTCGGCGGCACTGGTCAGGCGCCAGGTAGAGAAGGCGTTGCGCGCGGCCGTCACGGCACGCTCGACATCGGAAACGCCAGCGCAGGCGACTTCCGGCAAAGCTTCACGGGTGGATGGGTCGATCGGGCGCAGGACTGCGCCGCTGTCGGCAACCTGCCATTGGCCATCGATATAGAGGAGACGAGACATGCAAACCCTCGGGCGATTTCAGTGAAGGTCCCAGGATAGGCAGGGTAAGCATCGTCAAAAATGCACGTTAACCCATGCACGCATCGACCCAGCTCGATGTGTGGCGATTGCTTTCGGTGCGGTGCAAACCTATCGCGGCCTTTCCCACCTCAGCGCAGAATCAGGCGGGGAACTGCGAACGCATCCAGGCCAGGTATTCCACCGCACCCGGCTCGCCCTCACGCGGTGCCCACTGGCCACGCTCGTCCTCGGCCAGCGGCAGGAATGGGCCGGCCTTGGCTTCGAACATCACGCTGTCCGGTTCCAGCGCCAGGATGGCATGGAAGGTGCCCGGCGGCAGATCGACGCCGATGCACTCTCCGCCGACACGCAACTCGCGGGTCGCCAGCAACTCGCCAGTCTCGGAGAAGATCAGCAGCCCCAGCGCGCCCTTTACCACCAGCAGGCTCTCGGCCTTGTCGGGGTGGCGGTGGCAATGCGGCGGGATATAGCTGTCCGGTTGCAGCGCGTTGAGCAAACGGTGGCAGGGCTCAGCGAGATCGTGAAAATTGTGGTTCTGCCGCCGCCGGGGATTGGCGGCGGCCTTGGCGGCAACCTCATCGAACAGTGCGTCATCGAGGAAGCGCGGGCCACTCATGTCAGAGCCCCTTGACCGCGAAGATGCCGGCGGCGTTGCGCCAGTAGCCCTTGTAGTCCATGCCGTAGCCGAAGATGTAGCGATCGACGCAGGACAATCCGACATAGTCGGCCTTAAGGTCCGGGCGGGCCTTGCGATCATGGTCCTTGTCGATCAGCACGGCAGTGTGCACGCGCTTGGCGCCGGCATGCTTGCAGAAGTCGATGATCGCCGAGAGGGTATGCCCTTCGTCGAGGATGTCGTCGATGATCAGTACTTCGCGGTCGATGAAGGAGATTTCCGGCTTGGCCTTCCAGAACAACTCGCCACCAGTGGTCTCGTTGCGGTAACGGGTCGCATGCAGGTAGGACGCCTCCAGCGGGAAGTTCAGCAGAGGAAGCAGCTTGCCAGAGAAGATCAGGCCGCCGTTCATCACACAGAATACAACCGGGTTGGCCTCGGCCAGCGAACCATTGATGGCCTCTGCCACACGGGCGATAGCGGCCTCGACCTCGGCATTTGTGTAAAGGCAGTCGGCTTCGGCCATGACTTGGCGGATGTGCGCGAGATCGACGGACATGGGGGCTCTCCGGTGAAAAAGTGCGCAAAGGTACCTATCGGCGTGCCGTGGAGCAAGGGCTACCAGACGAAACTCGCCAACAATCGTGGCCCAAGGTAGCTAGGATGGATTACGCTACCGCAATTTTTTTGCCAGCCCGTCCGGAGACCCCGTCCATGCCCGTACTCGAGATCCGCCACCCCCTGATCCGCCACAAGATCGGTCTGATGCGCCGCCATGACATCAGCACCAAGAATTTCCGTGAGCTGGCCCAGGAAGTAGGTGCCCTGCTGACCTACGAAGCGACCAAGGACCTGCCGCTGGAGAACTACGAGATCGAGGGCTGGGCCGGTGCCGTACAGGTGGAAAAGATCGCCGGCAAGAAGATCACCGTAGTACCGATCCTGCGCGCCGGCATCGGCATGCTGGACGGCGTGCTCAGCCTGATTCCGGGCGCCAAGGTCAGCGCCGTGGGCGTTGCACGCAACGAGGAAACCCTGGAGGCGCACACCTACCTGGAAAAGCTGGCGCCGGACATCGCCGAGCGCCGCTCGCTCATCATCGACCCAATGCTGGCAACCGGCGGTTCGATGGTCGCGACCATCGACCTGCTCAAGCGCGCCGGCTGCAAGGAAATCCGCGCAATGGTGCTGGTGGCGGCGCCAGAAGGGATCAAGGCGGTCAACGATGCGCATCCGGACGTGCTCATCTATACCGCTTCGATCGACGAGCGCCTCAACGAGAACGGCTACATCATGCCCGGCCTCGGCGATGCCGGTGACAAGATCTTCGGCACCAAGCAGAAGGACACCTGATTCATGGCCGATGAATTCAACGATCCGCTGTGGCGCCAGATCGTCTCTGGCGCGCAGATGCTCTTCGTGGCCTTCGGCGCGCTGGTGCTGATGCCGCTGATCACCGGCCTGGACCCCAACGTCGCGCTGTTTACCGCGGGCTTCGGCACCCTGATGTTCCAGATCGTCACTGGCCGCCAGGTGCCGGTATTCCTGGCCTCCAGCTTCGCCTTCATCACCCCGATCATTCTCGCCAAGGGCCAGTTCGGCCTGGCCGCGACAATGGGCGGCGTGGTGGCGGCAGGCTTCGTCTACACCTTCCTGGGCCTGGCGGTGAAGATCAAGGGCACCGGTTTCATCGACCGCCTGCTGCCACCGGTGGTGATCGGCCCGGTGATCATCTCCATTGGCCTGGCGATGGCGCCGATCGCCGCCAACATGGCGATGGGCAAGGCAGGTGACGGTACCGAACTGATCCCCTACAAGACAGCCATGCTGATCTCCATGCCAGCGCTGGTTACCACGCTGATCGTGGCAGTGTTCGGCAAGGGCATGCTGCGCCTCGTGCCGATCATCTCCGGCGTGCTCGTGGGCTATGCGCTGTCCTTCGTATTCGGCGTGGTAGATGTGGCGAAGATCGCCGCAGCTCCCTGGCTGGAGCTGCCGAAGTTCACCGCCCCCGAGTTCAACTGGCAGGCCATCCTGTTCATCGTCCCGGTGGCGCTGGCTCCGGCCATCGAACACATCGGCGGCGTGATCGCCGTCGGCGGCGTGACCGGCAAGAACTACCTTAAGACCCCGGGCCTGCACCGCACCCTGCTGGGCGACGGCATCGCCACCTCCACCGCGGGCCTGTTCGGCGGCCCGCCGAACACAACCTACGCGGAAGTGACCGGCGCGGTGATGCTGACCAAGAACTACAACCCGAAGATCATGACCTGGGCGGCAATATTCGCCATTGGTCTCGCGTTCATCGGCAAGTTCGGCGCCATCCTGCAGAGCATTCCGGTACCGGTGATGGGCGGTATTCTCTGCCTGCTGTTCGGCACAATCGCCTCGGTGGGCATGAACACCCTGATCCGCCACAAGGTAGATCTGTCCCAGGCGCGCAACCTGTGCATCGTTTCGGTCACGCTGGTGTTCGGCATCGGCGGCGTACTGATCGGCACCGGCACCGGCCCGGACGACTTCGGCCTGAAAGGCATCGCCCTGTGCGCTATCGTCGCCATCGCGCTCAACCTGATCCTTCCCGGCGAGGAAGGCTGGCAGAACAAGGCGCTGGAAGAAGGCGCCAGAGAGAAATCGGCCGAGTGAGGCAACGGCGCCGCCTGGCGGCGCCTTTCCCATGCAAAGTTCGGCGAACGCGACCTGCCGATGGCGGTCCACTGCGCATGAAGGTTCGATTTCGACAGGAGGCCGCTCTCATCCGACTTGCCTCTCCCACACTCCCGCAACAGCCAAGGGTACTCACATGAGTCGCGCCTGGTGGCTGCTGCTCGGCCTGGTCGGTGCCTCGCTGATCCCTCTCGCCCTAGGCGGCAGGGAAATGCTCGACCAGGTGCTGGAGTTTCCTCTCGACAGCCTGCTGATCATGTTCGGCATGATCTGCCTGTGCTGGCTGATCAACGCGCAGAAACTACGCGTGCTGCTCAATGGCCGTGCCGGTGAAATCGGCCAGGCCCAGTCCGTCGGCATCATCATGGCCTCCGAGTTCGCCTTCTACGCCACGCCCGGCGGCACCGGCGGCCCGCTTACACTGATGGCACTATTGGCACGGCACGGCATGCGTCCGGCACAGAGCAGCGCGATCTTCGCCGTAGACCAGTTGAGCGACCTGCTGTTTTTCCTGTGCGCATTGGCGGCAGTGCTGGTATTCACCCTCTCCCACAGCGTCAGCCCGAATCTGGAAATGTCGCTGATCACCAGCGGCGTGCTGCTGGGCGGATTGTTCTTCGGAGTCGTGCTGCTGGCGCGCTTCCAGCGCCGGGTAATCCGTGCCAATGGACGGCTACTCAGACGCCTGGGGATGAAATCGCGTGCCCGGCTGCACTGGGCGCGGAAGTTGCTGCACTTTCGCGACACACTGCTCAGCAGCCTGCGCCAGCCCAGGCGGCGTCTTGCACTGATTTTCTTCCTCACCTGCTGCCATTGGACGCTGCGCTTCTCGGTGCTCTATCTCGTCCTGAGCGCGATGAACGTGGACCTGCATTGGGCCTGGACCTTCCTGATCCAGCTAATCTCGCTGGCCGCCGGGCTGGCCATGCTGCTGCCCGGCGGCGCCGGCGGCACCGAGTTGACTTCCGCCGCCCTGCTGGCGCCCCTGGTGGGCAAATCCACGGCAGCCGCGGCCATCCTCATCTGGCGCGTGGTGACTTACTACTTCTATCTGGTGATGGGCGCACCAGTCTTCGCCCTGCTCGCCGGGCGGCCTTTGCTGCGCAAGCTGATGGGGGCACGGGAAAGCGCCTGAGGCTCAATCGTCGGCAGGTTTGTCTTCAGGCTTTGGCTTCAAGGAATCCCAGAGTTCGGCGGCGCCGGGAAACTCGGTGCCATCGTCTTCGCTCAGGGCTTCAGGATCGTAGCGGCGGATACAGCCTTCGCCCAAGGTGGGCGGCGGGGTGGCGGTGCCGGGGCTTTTCGGATCGGTCATCACGGGACTCCTGCTCGGGCGCAGCGCCCACCGACCTTACGGGCGGCAGGCACATGCGGAGTACCCAGTGTAGTGAGGACTGTCAGTCGAACACTACGGTCTTGTTGTCGTGCACCAGCACGCGGTCTTCCAGGTGGTAGCGCAAGCCGCGAGCCAGCACCAGCTTCTCCACGTCCTTGCCCAGGCGTACCAGGTCCTCGATATTGTCACGGTGGCTGATGCGCACCACGTCCTGCTCGATGATCGGGCCGGCGTCCAGCTCCTCGGTCACGTAGTGGCAGGTCGCGCCGATCAGCTTCACGCCACGCAGCGAAGCCTGGTGGTAAGGCTTGGCGCCGACGAAGGACGGCAGGAAGCTGTGATGAATGTTGATTACCTGGTGGCGGTATTTCTGGCACAGATCCGGCGGCAGGATCTGCATGTAGCGCGCCAGCACCACGTTGTCTGCCTGGTGTTCGTCGATCAGGCGCGACACTTCTTCGAAGGCCGGTTGCTTGTTCTTCGAATCCACCGGTACGTGGAAGTACGGAATACCGTGCCACTCCACCATGCTGCGCAGATCGTTGTGGTTGGCGATCACGCAGGGAATCTCGCAATCCAGTTCGCCGCTGTGCCAGCGGTGCAGCAGGTCGGCCAGGCAATGCGACTCGCGGCTGGCCATCAGCACCACGCGCTTCTTCACCGAGGAGTCGGTGATACGCCACTCCATCGAGAACTCGCGCGCGATCGGCGCGAAGGCCTGGCGGAAGCCATCCAGATCGAACGGCAGGGAGTCGGCGCGAATCTCGTGCCGCATGAAGAACCAGCCGTTGTCATTATCGGAATGATGACTGGCCTCGGTGATCCAGCCGTTGTAGGTGGCCAGGAAATTACTCACCTTGGCGACGATCCCGACCCCGTCGGGGCAGGCGATCACCAGTCGGAAAGTGCGCATGGGTGTACTCCAGATACATCGCGAAGGCGGCCATTCTAGCGGCTGGCAGGGAAAAGTTCAGCACTCGGCGGGAGCGCCCGACGAGAGCCAATAAGGCTTGGCGAGACTGCTCCGGTTAAACCGGCGGCGACTATAACTAAGTTAATTGGTTAATTACCCACAAAAGTTTTCCCGAGAGTTTACTTGAACAACTTCGGTGACTATTATGGGTGCTACAAACTATCCGCCAACGCTGGACCTCAAGATTAAGGTACCCAACATGTCGCTGATCAACGAGTACCGTGCCACCGAAGAAGCCATCAAGGAACTTCAAGAACGCCTGAAATCCCTCGAGCAGGACGACAAGCTGAAGAAAGAGCTTGAGTTCGAGGAGAAACTCCGCGCTCTGATGGCCAGCTATGGCAAGTCCCTGCGCGATATCATCGCCCTGCTCGATCCGGATGCCAAACTGAGCAAGTCGCCGCGTGCGGCAAAGGGCACCGTCAGCAAGCGCGCACGCAAGGTGAAGCAATACAAGAACCCGCACACTGGCGAAGTCATCGAAACCAAGGGCGGCAACCACAAGACCCTCAAGGAATGGAAGGCCAAGTGGGGCGCCGATACCGTTGAGAGCTGGGCCACCCTGCTGGGCTAAGCCTTACGGCAATAAAGAACGCCAGCCTTGTGCTGGCGTTTTTTATTGCCCTGAAAATGCTAGAGGCCGTAGCGCTCGCGCAATGCGAGTGCATATTTGGCCCAGGCTTCGAGCACCGCACGATCATCCGCACTGGCATTGGCAATGTGCTCGCCCATTGCGCTGTCGAAGTTCTCCAGAGTATTGGGAGCGCCCCACTCCGCGGCATTCAGGCGCTGACGACAGAAATCACGCCATTGTTGCTGTTCCGTGGTAGACAAAGTTTCCGGGAAATTACGCGCCCTGTATCGGAACAGAAGTTCCGGCAGTCGCGGATCGTCGAACGGCCATTGCTCTTTCGCCAGCCGCTCCGGGTCCGCCTGGCGCACCTGTTCACACAATCGCCGATCACGGTCACCGATAAATCCGTCATACAACTGCTGCTCCGGATCTTCCGATGCGGAGAAACTTTCCTCGGTATAGATCGGTGCAAGTTTGTCCTGCCAGAGAGACTTGGCCTGGAGCAGCCGCTGCGCTGTCGCCAGGCAGCCGTCCAGATCGATGCCGATGCGTTCGCGGTCTTGCGGGCGCAGCACGTTCAGCGGTGCAACCACCGGGCAGCGATTGATGTGCAGAAGCTTCAGCGGCACCGGCAACTGCCCTTCGGCCAAGGCATCCCGGCGGGTATAGAGGCGCTGACGCAAGGTATCTGCATCGAGCGCCAGCAGTGGCGCGGGATCGGCAGCCAGGTCGCAGACGATCAGCGCATTACGGTTGCGCGGATGCCAGCCCAGCGGCAGGACGACCGACAGATAGTGCCGCGCCCCGGAGAAGCGCCCGGAGATATGTACCAGCGGTTCGTGCAGGCGAATCTGATCGAGCACGCCCTGCTTGCTGCGCAGGCGATAAAGATAGTCATACAGCTTCGGCTGGCGTTCGCGGATCAACCGCGCCAGGGCGATGGTCGCACGCACGTCGGAAAGGGCATCGTGAGCCTGCCCGTGATCGATACCGTTCGCTTCGGTCAGGCGCTCCAGCTTCAGCGTCACGTTACCGTCCTGCTGTGGCCAGACGATACCCTCCGGCCGCAGCGCATAGGCAGTGCGCACCATGTCGATCAGATCCCAGCGGCTGTTGCCGCCCTGCCACTCGCGCGCGTAGGGATCGAAGAAGTTGCGATACAGGCTGTAGCGCGTGACTTCGTCGTCGAAACGCAGGGTGTTGTAGCCCGCGACGCAGGTTCCCGGTTGCGCCAGCTCCGCATGCAGGCGAGTCATGAACTCGGCTTCGCCCAGTCCCTGGCTTTCCAGGCGCTCCGGCGTAATGCCGGTCACCAGGCAGGCGGCGGGATGCGGAAGGATGTCATCGCTGGGCCGGCAATAGAGGTTCAGCGACTCGCCGATCTCGTTGAGGCTCTCGTCCGTGCGGATGCCGGCCACCTGCAGCGGGCGGTCGCGGCGCGGGTCGATGCCGGTGGTTTCGTAGTCGTACCAGAAGATGCTGGCGGTCATGGCGCGTGTCCTTGCCTGCGGGCGGTGCGCCGCAGTCTAACAGTGCGGCCCGGCACAGTTCCAAAACGCGTCCCTGGCTCCACGCCAGCCCCAGCCTTTATGATGGCGATCGCAAGGAAAACCCACTGGAAAGGACTTCCCCCATGCAAGACATCACGTCGCAGAATCCCTATAGCCCGCCGCAGAGCAATCTCGGACCGAGCGCAGCGCCCGGCTCGGTTCCCTCCATCGCCGAGGCCCTGAACCGCGGCTACGACTTCCGCATCGGCGACCTGCTGGGCGAAGCCTGGCGCCTGACCAAAGGCACCAAGGGCATGATCGTATCCGGCTTCATCGTCTACATGGTGATAGTGCAGGTCATCAGCTTCGTCCTGGGCATGGCTCTGGGCCTGAGCTACGTCGCCAGCGGCACCGAAGCCGGCATGGGCATGGCAGTGCTGCAAATGGTGGCGGGCGTATTCGCCGCGGCGGTGGGCTACCCGTTCCTCGCCGGCATCAACATGCTCGGCATCCGCCGCGCCGCGGACCAGCCGCTCTCCTTCAACGAAATGTTCGGCCACTTCGGCCTGTTCGTTCCGCTGTTTATCACCGGTCTGGTGATGACGCTGCTGATCTACCTCGGTCTGCTGATCCTCGTGCTGCCCGGCATCTACCTGAGCGTGGCCTATATCCTGGCCATCCCTCTCGTGGTGGAACGCAAGCTCAGCCCGTGGCAAGCGCTGGAGACTTCGCGCAAGGCCATCACCCAGCACTGGTTCAAGGTCTTCGGCATGTTCCTGGCGCTCGGCGTAATCGTGCTGGTCAGCGCCATTCCGCTGGGCATCGGGCTGGTCTGGACGCTGCCGCTGGCAATCATCGCGATCGGCGTGCTCTACCGCACCATCTTCGGCGTGCTGCCACTGCCCAATTGATGCGGGATATTCAATTCTCGGCCAGCGCGGTTGCCTCCCCGCACCGTGCTGGCTAGCATCTGGCTTTCAGCCATCGACAGCGACTCCCCTTGACCGCAGCCGCATCTCCACGACCGGACGAACGTTCGTCCAGCCAGGCACTGGATACCCGCTACCACGTGGAGACCCCGGAGGGGATCGACCTGTTGCTGCGTCCAGCCGGCGTCATTCCGCGAGCGCTCGCCTACCTGATCGATCTGGGCATCCGCCTCCTGGCGATGTTCGCGCTGTTCATGCTGCTGGCGTTCCTCGGCCAGATCGGTACGGGACTGGGCCTGCTGCTCACCTTCATCACCACCTGGTGGTACATGGTGCTCTTCGAAGTCCTCAACCAGGGCCGCTCACCCGGCAAGCAGATGATGGGGCTGCGCGTGGTGCACGATGACGGCACCCCCATCGGCTGGTCCGCCTCCCTGCTGCGCAATCTGCTGCGCTTCGCTGACATCCTGCCCTTCGGCTACACCCTGGGGCTGCTCAGTTGTCTTTCCAACCCCGCCTTCAAACGCCTGGGTGATCTCGCCGCCGGAACGCTGGTCATCTACCGCGACCCGCCGCCCAGCCGTCCACAACTGCCGGAAACAGCCCCGGAACTGGCGCCGTGGCCGTTGAGCCTGGAAGAACAGCGCGCGGTAATGAGCTTCGCCGAACGTGCCGGCAATCTGTCCGCAGCGCGCCGCGAAGAGTTGGCTGGCATCCTCGCCGAGCCGCTGGGCGTTGAGCACGACCATGCCGAAGCACGCCTCAATGCCATTGCAAGCGGCCTGTTGGGCAATGGCCGGGGGCTCGCATGAAGCAGGCCGTATTCGAGCAGCGCTACCAGGGCTCCTGGAAGCGTTTCGGCAAGCGCCTGGAACAACTGGAAAGCGGCAAGCGCCAGGAAGCGTCCGACCGCCCCGATGAGTTCGCCGCAGACTATCGGCGTATCTGCCAGCAACTTGCACTGGCCCAGGAGCGCGGCTATAGCAGCCACCTGATCGACCATCTGCAGCAACTGGCCATGCGCGGACACCAGCAGTTCTATCGTCATCGCAGCCATCTCGGCACTCGTATCCTCGGCTTCATCACCGCAGGATTTCCGCGCTTGGTGCGCGAAGAGTGGCGCTTCATCCTGGTCGCCAGCCTGCTGTTCTACGGCAGCGCGCTGCTCATGGGCCTGCTGACCTACCACTTCCCCGACCTGGTCTACAGCGTCATGGCACCCGAACGCGTCGCCGAGATGGAGTCCATGTACTCCCCGGAAGCACGGCGCCTGGGCCCGATGAGCGAACGGGACACCGGCGATGACTGGCAGATGTTCGCGTTCTACATCATGAACAACATCGGCATCGCGTTTCAGACCTTCGCCAGCGGGCTGCTGTTCTGCCTGGGCAGCCTGTTCTTCCTGTTTTTCAACGGCCTGATGATCGGCTCGGTAGCGGGACACCTGACGCAGGTTGGCTACATCGAAACCTTCTGGTCTTTCGTGATCGGCCACGGCGCCTTCGAACTGACCGCCATCACCTTCGCCGGAGCCGCCGGGCTGAAACTCGGTTGGGCATTGCTGGCGCCCGGTCGCCTCAGCCGCATCGACGCCTTGCGCTACGCAGCCTCACGGGCCGTACAACTGGTGGGGGGAGTGATCCTGCTACTGCTGATCGCCGCCTTCGTCGAAGGCTACTGGTCGTCGACCACTCAAGTATCAGCCACCGTGAAGTACATCGTCGGTGCAGTCCTCTGGCTGCTGGTCGGCGGCTATTTCATCCTTGTCGGACGGGCCAGCCATGCGCCTGACTGACGCCAGCGTCGCCATCCGCCCGCGCAGCCCGTGGGAAGCGCTGGACCTCGGCATCCTCCTGTCACGCCGCCACGCCGGAATATTGATGGCTAGCTGGGCACTGGTCAGCCTGCCGGTGTTCGTCCTGCTCAGCGCACTGCTGTGGAACCATTCGAGCTGGGCGATCCTGCTGTTCTGGTGGCTCAAACCGGCGTTCGAACGCCTGCCGCTGTACATCCTGTCGCGCGCGCTGTTCAACGATGCACCGACACTGAAACAGGCCCTGCGCGCCTTCCCCGGCCTGCTCCGCAACCAGTTGCTGCCCAGCCTGCTATGGCGCCGCTTCAGCCCCACGCGCAGCTTCGATCTGCCGGTGCTGCAGCTCGAAGAACTGAAGG
Source organism: Pseudomonas triclosanedens (assembly GCF_026686735.1). Lineage (NCBI taxonomy): Bacteria > Pseudomonadati > Pseudomonadota > Gammaproteobacteria > Pseudomonadales > Pseudomonadaceae > Pseudomonas > Pseudomonas triclosanedens. The sequence continues at coordinate 5,010,630 of NZ_CP113432.1, forward strand.
GCCAGGCGCGCAGCCAGCGCCTTGTCGTGCTCGGCCAGCGCAATGCAGGCGGCGCCGGCTGGCTCACCGTAGTCGGCCTGCTGTTCGAACTGGCACTGTGGCTCGGACTCTCGGCGCTGCTATATCTGCTGCTGCCACAGCAGTGGGTCTCGGACTGGAAATGGCAGTCGCTGGTCAGCATCGCCCAGACCGAATGGGTGTGGGTGGAGCATCTGAGCAACCTGCTCTACGCCCTGTTGCTGATCGTCTGGGAGCCCGTCTATGTCGCCTGCGGCTTCACCCTTTACCTGAATCGTCGCACCGAGCTGGAAGCCTGGGATGTCGAACTGGTCTTCCGCCGCCTGCGCCAACGCCTGATCGGCAGTGCGTATGCCCTGCTGCTGGTTATTGCCGCCTGCCTCGCGCCGCTGCCAGGCACCTCCGCATGGGCAGCCACCGCTAGTCAGAGCTGCCCACTGCCCGACCAGAACCCCGATGGGCCCCAAGCCCCGCGTCTGCTGAACCAGGCCTTGACCAGCGACCAGTCTCGTCACGAAGTGGACGCGATTCTCGGCGCACCGCCCTTCCGCAATAGCAACACAGTCACCCGCTGGCGGCTGACCGATCCCAAGGAAGCCAAGAGCAAGCCCCAGAACTCCAGCCAGGACCAGAGCCTGAAGGAATTCTTCGATGCGCTGGAACACTGGCAGGTTTTCAAGTCCCTCGCCCAGATCATCGAAGTGCTGCTATGGGGCACGCTGCTCAGTGTCATCGTGCTGCTGGTGTGGCGATACCGTCAGTGGCTAGTGCTGTTCGCCGGCCGCATTGGCCTGCCGCAAAGTCCGCGACGAGAAGTGCCAAGCGTCCTGTTCGGCCTCGAACTCGCACCGCAAAGCCTGCCCGACGACGTCGCCAGCGAGGCCGAGCGCCTGTGGGACGAACAGCCGCGCGCCGCGCTGGGGCTGCTTTACCGCGCCCTGCTGAGCCGGCTGCTGCATGACTTCCGCATGCCGTTGCGCGACTCCACCACCGAGGGTGAAGTGCTGGCGCAAGTCGACGACCTCGACAACCCGCCGCTGGCCCGCTTTGCCCATGCGCTGACCCTGCAATGGCAGGCACTCGCCTACGGCCATCGACCGCCGCAGGAAGGTCTGAAGCAACGCCTGTGCGGTGAGTGGCGCAACCTGTTCGGCAACGAGGTACGCGCATGAAGCGTCCCTACGTTGCGCTGATCACCGCCGCCGTCCTGCTCATGCTGGGCGCAGTGGGCTACTACCTCTATACCCATCTCAAACCGTACCCGGAGACCGTCGAACTCGGCCCGTCCCCGGAAGTTCGCGCCAACGCCTACCTGGCCGCGGAAACCTACCTGCGCGGGCGCGGCCTGAAGGTCAGCACCGCCAAGGGCCTGGAAGGGCTGGATCGGTTGCCGAGCGAAGGCCAGACCCTGATCCTGCTGGGCAGCCGCGAAAACCTCACACCGGCCCAGAGCAGCCGGCTGCTCGATTGGGCGTCCCGCGGCGGACGCCTGATAGTGACCGCCGAGCGGCTGTGGGACGAGGACCAGGGCAAGAGCGGCGACCTGCTGCTCGACCGCCTGGGCGTCCAGCAATTCCTCACCGAAGACCTCGACAAGGACCAGGAAAAAGACGGCCCTCCGGCCAAGGACGCTGGCGCGGACGAAGCCAGCCACACCGACACCGAGGAGCCGACAGAGCCTCTGGAAGAATCGTCTGGCAATGCCGAGGAAGACGATCCCTACCCGCTGCTGACCAAACTCTACCTGGAAAACGAACGGGCACCGGCCTACATCGACTTCGACACCGACTACCACCTGTTCGACTCGAAGAACCTCGCCTACGCCTGGGCCAACAGCTCCGACTCCACCCACCTGCTGCAACTGCAGCATGGCAAGGGTCTGGTCACCGTGCTTACCGACAACTGGATCTGGCAGAACGACCAGCTCAGCGACTACGACAACGCCTGGCTGCTCTGGTACCTGACCCAGGACAGCGCCGTCACCCTGGTCTACCGCGCCGACGGTGAAAGCCTCGCCACCCTGCTTGGCCGCTACTTCCCCCACGCCCTGGTCGCCCTCGCCCTGCTCATTGCCCTGACGCTCTGGCGCCAGGGACTGCGCCAAGGCCCGCTGCAATCCAGTCCAGTCCCCGGACGCCGGCAACTGGAAGAACATCTGCGCGCCGGCGCCGACTTCGTTCTCCGCCAGCGTGGCCAGATCGCCCTGTTGCAAGGTCTGCAGCGCGACATCCTGCGCCGCGCACGGCAGCGCCAGCCCGGTTTCGAACGCCTGCCGGTCGCCGAACAATGGCAAACGCTCGGCCGCATGACGCGGCTGCCGGTCACCGCCATCAGCCAGGCCATGCGCCCCTACTCGCAGCAACGCATGGCCATCGCCGAATTCACCCGCCAGGTCGCCAACCTGCAAAGCCTCAGGAATGCCCTATGAGCGAACAGACACCTGATCAAGCCAGCCCGTCGTCTAACCCGGCCGCCCAGCGCCAACGCGCCAGTCAACTGGCCCAGGCGCTGCGCCATGAACTGCAGAAGGCCCTGATCGGCCAGCAGGGCGTGATCGACGATGTATTGACCGCGCTGCTCGCCGGCGGCCATGTCCTCATCGAGGGCGTGCCGGGGCTGGGCAAAACCCTGCTCGTGCGTGCCCTCGCCCGCTGCTTCGACGGCGGCTTCGCACGCATCCAGTTCACCCCCGACCTGATGCCCAGCGACGTTACCGGCCACGCGGTCTATGACCTCGCCACCGAGCAGTTCAAGCTGCGCAAGGGGCCGGTGTTCACCAACCTGCTGCTGGCGGATGAAATCAACCGCGCCCCGGCCAAGACCCAGGCGGCACTGCTGGAAGTGATGCAGGAACGCCAGGTCACGCTGGAAGGCCGCGCCCTGCCCGTGCCGCAACCATTCATGGTTCTGGCGACCCAGAACCCCATCGAACAGGAAGGCACCTACCCGCTGCCCGAGGCGGAGCTGGATCGCTTCATGCTCAAGCTGCGCATCGACTACCCCCAGGAAGCCGAGGAGCAGACCCTGGTGCGGCAGGTCACCCGCTCGGCGCGCAGCGACATGCTAGACGTCGCGCCGATCCGCGCGCTGCTCAAGGAAAAGGACGTGCTGGCGCTGCAGAGGATCGCGGCGGACCTGCCCATCGACGACCAGGTGCTGGACTACGCCGTGCGCATCGCCCGCACCACCCGCAACTGGCCGGGCCTGGCGCTGGGCGCGGGCCCGCGCGCGTCCATCGCCCTGGTGCGCTGCGCCCGCGCACGGGCACTGCTGCGCGGTGGAGACTTCGTAGTCCCCGATGACATCAAGGGCAGCGCCCTGGCAGTACTGCGTCATCGCGTGCGCCTGTCGCCGGAACTGGATATCGAGGGCCTGTCGGTCGACCAGGTACTGCAACAACTGCTCGATCAGGTACCGGCGCCGCGCGTATGAAGCCATCGCGCGCCCTTCTCGCGCTGCTCGGAACCCTGCTGGCCATCGCCATCGCGCTGGGCAGTGCAGACGCCCTGGGCTCTCCGGCCCCGGCACTGCTCGCGCGGCTATGGTGGGGAGCCTTGTGCGCCCTGCTCCTGCTGGCGCTGATCGATGCCTTGTGGCTGCGTCGCCTGCCTTCGCCGCGCCTGGAACGACAACTGAGCGGCAACCTGCCGCTGGGGCGCTGGAGTGAAGTTCGCCTGCAATTGCACCATAGCTACACGCAGGCGCAACGGATCACGGTATTCGATCACCTGCCCGCCGGCATGGAGTTCGAACACCTGCCACAGGTGGTGGAGCTGCGCCCCGGCGAGCAGACGGAACTGGGCTATCGCGTACGGCCGTTATCGCGCGGACACTTCGTCTTCCCGCGCTGCGAACTGGAACTCGCAAGCCCGCTGCGCCTCTGGAAAGGGCGTCGCTACCTGGAGAAGCGCGACGAAACCCGCGTCTATCCCGATTTCGCGCGTATCTATGGCGCCGAGCTGATGGCCGTCGACCACTGGCTGAATCGCATAGGCGTGCGGGCCGGCCAGCGTCGCGGCCTCGGCCTGGAGTTCCATCAATTGCGCGAATTCCGCGATGGCGACACCTTGCGCCAGATCGACTGGAAGGCCACGGCGCGCAAGCGCACGCCAATCGCTCGCGAGTACCAGGACGAGCGCGACCAGCAGATTCTCTTCCTGCTCGACTGCGGCCGCCGCATGCGCAGTCACGATGGCGACCTGTCGCATTTCGACCATGCGCTCAATGCCAGCCTGCTCCTGGCCTATGTCGCCTTGCGCCAGGGCGACGCGGTGGGCCTGATGACCTTTGCCGGCAACCAGCAACGCCACCTGCCACCGGCCAAGGGCAGCGCACAGTTGAGCACGCTGCTCAATGGCGTCTATGACCTCGATAGCAGCCAGCGGCCAGCGGATTACTCCGCTGCGGTCCAGGCGGTGCTCACACGCCAGCGGCGGCGGGCACTGGTGGTGATCATCACCAACCTGCGCGACGAGGACGACGAAGACCTGGTGGCCGCGGTGAAACGCCTGGGCCGGCAACATCGCGTACTGGTAGCCAGCCTGCGCGAAGAGGTGCTCGACCGGCTGCGGCAGGCGCCAGTGGAAGGTTACGAGCAAGCGCTGGCCTATTGCGGCACGGTGGATTACCTGAACGCCCGCGCCGGGCTGCATGAAAAGCTCATCGCCCACGGCGTGCCCGTGCTGGATGCCCGGCCCAACCAGCTAGGGCCGGAACTGGTCAGCCGCTACCTGGGCTGGAAGAAAGCCGGGGCGCTGTAGATCGCACCTCCGCCGGAGCTCCTGTCCGTGGAACCCGACACCGTACAGGTCGGTTCAGCGCATCCCGCGGCTCAGACCGACTCCACCTGACGGCGAAAACTGAAATAACGGCGCAGCGCTTCGACCAGCTCGACGTACTCCGCCGGCGGCGCCACAAGGCTGAAGCCCGAGTCGAAATTGCCCGGGTTGACGTCTTCGCGGCACCATTGGCACGTCGCGGAGAATTCGATCAGTTGCAGCTTGCCGTCATGGCCGGGAATCTTCAGGCGCATGTCGAAGCGGCCGCCCACCAGCATCGGCAGTTGGCTGATCAGCAACAGCCCGTCCAGCGACACATTGCCCAGGTAGCCCATCGGTTTGTCGGTGATGCTGTTGAACACCTTCAGGTAGTAAGGCAGCTGATGGCGCTCGATATGTCGTTGATGACGCATAATGGCGTTTCGCTATGAAATATCGGCCAGTATGACGATGCCGCCCGCGCAGGGCCAGTCCTAACGACAACCTTCCGCCAGTCGCGCCTCAAGGGAGCGACGAGCGGCGTCGATCTGTGCATCGCTGTAATAGGTTCGTTCACCGTCACTGCCCTGCGTGAAATACCGTCCACCGTGGCTGAGCGTGCTCAGATTGTGGCGCAGACGATCACACTGGGCATCCTGCGTGGCCTGTTGCTCGGCAGCTTTCTGCTGGGCGGCGGCCTGTTCGTCACGGCGTGCATCGTAGAACCGGCGGGTGCGCTCCTCACGCTCGCGGGTCGCGTCATCACGCTCGACGACCTGCGGCTTCACCTCGATGCGTTGCGCTCCCGGCGGTGGGGTTTCGCTGAAATGCACCTTTCCCTGTTCGTCGGTCCAGCGATAGATCTCGGCGGTCGCCAGCAGCGGGAAAAACCAGGCGCAGAGCCACAGGGCGCGCATTCCAACCTCCTCCGTGAAGTCACTCAATGAGAGTAGCCAGCGATCGGTGCGGCTCAAGCTCGCCACCGACCGGCGGTCAGGGCTGCGCAGAATAGCTGCGCGCGGTGTCGCCGGGCAGACGGCCGTTGAGGCGCAGCGTTTCCAGCCGCGCCTTGGCCCGGTAAGCATACTCGCTGGTCGGGTAGCGGGCGATGATGAACTGATAGGTCTGTGCGGCGTCGACGAAAAATTTCTGCCGCTCCAGACACTGCCCGCGCAACATCGATATTTCCGGCTGCAGCCAGGGGCGCGCGCGGCTCTTGCGCTCGGTTTCCGACAGTTCGAGCATCACCCGCTCGCAATCGCCGCTCTTGTACGAGCGATAGGCGTTGTTCAGGTGGTAATTCATCGACCAACTGGTGCAACCGGTAACACTCAGCACCAGCAGCACGATGGAAAGGGTTCGCATGGGCATATCCTCCGTTGGGAAGTGTATCGGCCCGTCTTGGCCGTACTGTAGCCCGCCCCTAGACTGACGGGACAATGCCCTGGCGCCTAGGAGATGTCATGCGCTCAGCTTTCGCCCTGCCCTTCGCCGTGATTCTCCCGCTGCTCGCCGCCTGCGCCCCGACCACGCCGCTGTTCGTCGCCCAGGTCACCACCGGCGAAGTCGCCGAATACAAGCAATTGAAGAACAAGCGCATGACCGCCGCGGTCGAGGAGGAAGGCGACCTGCTGACCTACAGCGCGCAGGCGATCCGTGACAACAAGAGCGCGGATGCCGAGAAGCTCTACCTCACCGGCTACGACAATACCCGCTACGACCCGGAAGTCCGCGCCATCGCGCTGTACCAGATCGGCCTGATCTACATGAGCCGTTACAACGACCAGCGCGACGACCAGAAAGCCCTGCAGTACTTCGAGCGCATCGACCGCGAGTTCCCCGGCACCCAGGCTGCTGCCCACGCAGACGCGCGAATCCTGATGATCCGCCAGCGCGCCAGGGAACCGGTGCAGAAGAACGCCCGCGAGCTGCTGGCCGACTGGAAGCCGCAGTACAACCTCGATCTGAACAAGACCAGCCTGGACCCGGACATGACCCTGCTGTCGCGCCGTGCGGTGCTCAAGGACCGCGTCGACGAAGCCGCGCAACTCTATCTGCTGGGCGCCAACGACCAGGCAATCCCGCCGGACATCCGCGAGAAGGCGCTCTACCAGCTCGGCCTGATGTACATGGCGCCCGACAACCCGCACCCCGACCGCGAGAAGGCGATTGCCTACCTGCGCCGGCAACTGGCCGAGTTTCCCGACGGCGAGCTCGCCGGCAAGGCTGCGCGCCATCTCGACCAGGCACTGAACCAGATCACCCCGCGCTGACGCCTCCTCGCGCGGGTGAAGCAGCCCGTGCCTGACCCAGATCAAGCGGCACTGTCTACGCTTGGTCTGCAATGGCCGCAGCCCGCGCGAGGAATCCGACATGAAATTGCAGCACCTGCTCGTCGTCATCGACCCCAGCCGAAAAGACCAGCCCGCGCTCACCCGCGCCCGCTGGATCGCCGAACGCAGCGGTGCCCGGCTGGAGCTGCTCGCCTGCGAGTTCAACCCGGCGCTGGACAACGCCCTGCTGCTGGCCCAGAGCGACCTCGAGCAGGGCCGGCAGAACCTGCTCGACGAACGCATGGCCTGGCTGGAAAACCTCGCCGCGCCGCTGCGCGCTGCGGGTATCGAGGTGAAATGCCAGGTTCGCTGGGGCAAGCCTGCGCACCGGCAGATCGTCCTGCACTGCGAACAGAGCCAGCCCGACCTGGTGCTCAAGTCCGCCCACCACCACAGCCTGCTCAAACGCCTGTTCCTGACCAACACCGACTGGCAGTTGATCCGCCACTGCCCGCGGCCTCTGTGGCTGGTCCAGCACGGCCAGTGGCGGGGGCGGCGCCTTTGCGCGGCGCTCGACCCACTGCACGCCAGCGACAAGCCGGCCGCGCTGGATCACCGCCTGATCGTCGCAGCCCGCGAACTGGAACAGCGCCTGATGATGCAGGCCGACTACCTGCATGCCTACGTCGCACTGCCGCATACCCTGGCGTTCAATGCCGAACTGCTGGCCGACTACGACAACTATGTGCTGCGCACCGAAGCGCACCACCGCGAAGCCTTCTCCGCGCTGCTCGCGCAGTACCCCGACATCGACCGCTCGCGTACTCACCTGGGCCAGGGCTTCGCCGAGGAAGTTATCCCCGGTTACGTACACGACAACGACATCGACCTGCTGCTGATGGGCGCGGTCGCCCGTGGCCAGTTCGACAACGCGCTGATCGGCCAGACCGCCGAGCGGGTGTTCGAAGAAGTGGAATGCGACCTGCTGGTGATCAGACCTGTCACCTGAAACAGAGTAAGATGGCGGCCTGGCTGCCACCTCCGGTGGGGCCTGTCCGCCGCTTTCCTAGGAGTCCCGCATGTCTCTTCGCCGCACCAAGATCGTCGCCACCCTCGGCCCTGCCAGTAACTCCCCCGAAGTCCTGGAGCAACTGATCGTCGCCGGGATCGACGTCGCCCGCCTGAACTTCTCCCACGGTACTCCCGATGAACACCGCGCCCGCGCCAGGCTGGTCCGTGACCTGGCCGCCAAGCACGGCCGCTTCGTCGCCCTGCTCGGCGACCTGCAAGGGCCGAAGATCCGCATCGCCAAGTTCGCCAACAAGCGTATCGAACTGTCGGTCGGCGACACCTTCCGCTTCTCCATCAGCCACCCGCGCGACGCCGGCACCCAGGAAGTCGTCGGTATCGACTACCCGGACCTGGTGAAGGACTGCGGCATCGGCGACGAACTGCTGCTGGACGATGGCCGCGTGGTCATGGTGGTGAAAGAGGTCAAGGCCGACGAACTGGTCTGCGAAGTGCTGATCGGCGGCCCGCTGTCCGACCACAAGGGCATCAACCGTCGCGGCGGCGGCCTGACCGCCCCGGCCCTGACCGACAAGGACAAGGCCGACATCAAGCTGGCCGCGAGCATGGACCTCGACTATGTCGCCGTGTCCTTCCCGCGTGACGCCAAGGACATGGAATACGCCCGCAGCCTGCTGACCGAAGCCGGCGGCACCGCCTGGCTGGTGGCCAAGATCGAACGCGCCGAAGCCGTGGCCGACGACGAAGCCCTGGACGGCCTGATTCGCGCCAGCGACGCCGTAATGGTGGCCCGTGGCGACCTCGGTGTGGAAATCGGCGATGCCGAACTGGTGGGCATCCAGAAGAAGATCATTCTGCACGCGCGCCGCTACAACAAGGCAGTGATCACCGCGACCCAGATGATGGAGTCGATGATCCACAACCCGATGCCGACCCGCGCGGAAGTCTCCGACGTGGCCAACGCCGTGCTAGACTATACCGACGCCGTGATGCTGTCGGCCGAGAGCGCCGCCGGCGAATACCCGGTCGAGGCGGTCAAGGCAATGGCACGCATCTGCGCTGGCGCCGAGAAACACCCGACCACCAAGAAATCCAGCCACCGCCTCGGCCATACCTTCGAGCGCTGTGACGAGAGCATCGCCCTGGCGGCGATGTATACCGCCAACCACTTCCCGGGCATCAAGGCGATCATCTGCCTGACCGAAAGTGGCTTCACCCCGCTGATCATGTCGCGCATCCGCTCTTCGGTGCCGATCTTCGCCTACTCCCCGCACCGCGCAACCCAGGCCCGCGTGGCCCTGTTCCGTGGCGTTGAGACCATTCCGTTCGACGCCGCCGCGCTGCCGCCGGAAAAGGTCAGCCAGGAAGCCGTCGATGCGCTGCTGCAGCGTGGCGTGGTGACCAAGGGTGACTGGGTGATCCTGACCAAGGGCGACAGCTATACCACCCAGGGCGGCACCAACACCATGAAAGTGCTGCACGTGGGCGACCTGCTGGTCTGATCCTGCCGTACAAGCAAAAAGGCCGCCCTCGGGCGGCCTTTTTCATGGGGTTGCTCAAAGGGCAACCAATACGCGCAACGCCACGCGCCACAAGGGCTCGGCGCCTTGACCCCAAGCTTATCCACAACACCTTCCACATCTTATGTGGGCAACCTCAGGGCAGCCGCTCAAATACCGCTCAATTAGCCGTAAGCCACGGCTGGCGCGGCTTTGCCGGGTTGCCCCAGAGCTTATCCACAGCGCACTCCACAGTTTGTGTGGGCAATCGTTACGCGGAGCGGGCGCTGCCCGCGATGTTCTCCGGCACAAGGCTGGCCTATCGCGGATAGAGTCTGCTCCTGAAGCCGACTGCAGGATGGGTGGAACTTGCGCTACCCCTCGACGGGGGTTACGCGACACGCGATGGCGCCCACCCCATCCTGCGGAAGTACCAGGGCACGTACCCATACGTAAGCGCGTTACAGGAACTTCGAGAAGTCCGGCTGGCGACGCTGGGTGAAGGCACTCAGCGCCTCGTGGGCTTCCGGCGAATGCAGGCGCTCGACGAAGAGTTGCCCTTCCTCGCTCACAACCCGGCGCAACTCGTCGATATACGGCGCCTTGAGCAGCCGCTTGCTCAGCGCCACCGCCGCCGGCGGTAACTGCTGCAATGCCAGGCAGACCTCGCGCGCACGCTCGATGGCAGCGGCACCGTCGGCCAGGGCCTCGTTGGCAATCCCGAACGCCACCGCCTGCTCACCGGTGAAACCTTCCCCGCGCATCAGCAGGCTGGCGGCCTTCACCGGGCCGACCAGGCGTGGCACCAGGAAGCTGGAGCCGAACTCGGGACACAGGCCAAGGTTGACGAAAGGCATCTTGAACCTGGCGCCAGCGGCGACGAAGACCTGGTCGCAATGCAGCAACAGGGTAGTGCCAATCCCCACGGCGGGGCCGGCTACCGCCGCTACCACCGGTTTGGTGAAATCCATCAGCGCACGCATGAAGCGGAAGACCGGGCTATCCGGTCCGCTTGGCGGCTCCTGCAGGAAGTCCACGATGTCGTTGCCACTGGTGAAGCACTCGGCGCTGCCGGCAATCAGCACCACGCGCACGGAACGATCCTCCTGGGCCGCCTCCAGCGCATCGGCCAGCGCCGAGTACATGGTGCGGGTCAGCGCATTCATCTTGTCCGGACGATTCAGGCGCAGGGTCAGCAATCCCTGTTCGCGCTCGACGAGAATCTGTTCGCTCATGGCAAATCCTTCTTATTGTGTCTTTGTTATTGGAGCGCCACGTCAGGCGTGGGGCAGGAACTGGTCAGCCAGCGTCTGGTTCCGCGGCATGCCGCAGAGATAAAGGCGGCGTGCGAAGGCATCGACGCTGGCGGGGTGGCCGCAGAGTAAGGCGACGGTCTGCCGCGAAACAAGCCGGAGTTGCGCCAAAACCTCGGCCGACTCGGCCGTGGTCATCAGTGTCACGTCCAGTTCGGGATGCGCTCCGGCGAGCTCCCGCAAGGGTTCGGCGAGGTAATGGCCGTATGCGTCATGGGCCTGGTGAATGACTCGGATCCGGCCTTGGTGATTGCAGCGCAACGCCTCGCGCAGCACACCCCAGAGCGGCGCCAGCCCGGTTCCGGAGCCCATCAGCAGCAGCGGCCGCTCGTGCCACTCCGGATCGTAATGCAGCGCGCCGCCGCGCAGCTCGCCCAGGCGCACCGCGTCGCCAGCCCGCAGGTGGCGTGCAAAGTCGCTGAAGGCACCGGGGAGGCGGCAATCGATGTGGAACTCCAGCCAGGGATCGATACCCGGCACGCTGGCCAGCGAATACGGACGCGCAACGCCGTCGGCACTCCAGAGGATCAGGTGCTGGCCCGCGCGATAGCGCAGCGGGCGCTGTGCGGCAAGGCGAAGCCGCAGTACATCGGGAGCCGGCCAGTCAGCTTCGACGACGCTGGCGGGCAAGCCGTCGCGTTGCGGATCAAAGACTTCTACCGCGAGATCCTCGATAACCCGGCACTGGCACGACAACCGCCAGCCCTCATCCCGGCGAGCGGTGTCCAGCGCTTCGGGACGCGCATCGAGCACCTCGCCACGAGTACAGCGCACCAGGCAGGCATGACAGCTCCCCGCCCGGCAACTGTAGGGCACGGCAATGCCCGCTTCTCGCAAGGCATCCAGCAGATTGACACCGGGTTGCACCGACCAGCGTTGCGCTCCGGCCTGAAGTTCAGGCACGCGTCCACTCCCATGCGGCATCGCAGCGGTTACGTCCGCTGCGTTTCGCACGGTAGAGCGCCTGATCGGCCCGTTGCAAGGCCTCGTCGAGATCGTCACTGGGATCGAGCAGGGTCATCCCCGCCGACAGACTCAGCACTTCGATGTTCACTCCCACCGGCTCCGCGGCGGCGTAGGCCATGCGCAGACGTTCGCAGCAGGTGGTCAAGCGATCAGCGTCGGCATTGGGCAGCAGCAGGACGAACTCCTCGCCGCCATAGCGTGCCAGCACATCGCCTTCGCGCAGGCACGCCCGCGCCACCGCCGCGAAGGTCTGCAACACGCGATCACCGGCGGCGTGGCCGTGAACATCGTTGATGCGCTTGAAGTGATCCAGGTCGATCAGGGCCAGGCCGTGGCGCTGGCTTTCGTGCATCTCGTCCAGTGCCCGTCCCGCCAGGCGCAGAAAGTGACGACGGTTGAACAGCCCGGTCAATTCGTCGGTGGCCACCAGGTCTTCCAGTTGGCGCATCATGCCGCGCAGGGTGTCCTGGTGGGCCTGCAACGCATAGCGGCGTTGCCGCATGCGCTGGCGCAACGCCTGGACATAACCGGCGAACAGGCTCAGCCAGGCGAGCACGATGAACAGCACCAGCAGTTGCAGGATGGCCTGGCCTGGCAACTGCAGGCGCTGCTGGAAGGTTTCCCACAGGTTGAGACCGGCGAAGGCAATGAACGCCAGCGCCGCGCAGCGGGCGAACACCCTGGGCTGCAACTGGAATACGCCGAACAGCAGGATCAGCACATAAAGCACCATCAAAGTGCCCCGCGCGGTATCGACGTTGGCGAGGAACAGCGTGTGCCAGACGATCGCCACCAGTACCTGTGGCTCCGTCATGCTGGGATCGGTGAAGCGCTGGTTGCGCCCGGTGAGGAACAGCCAGAAAAAGGTCAGTTGACTGCCGGCGACCAGCATCGTGGCGCCCAGAGCGAAGGAGAAGGAGCCACGGAAGAACTCGCCGAAGACCGCCATCCACAGCAAAAGCAACGCCAGGGCATAAGTGCCCACGGCCATGCCGAATCGCCTGATGAGTAATTTTTGTAAGGCGCGCTGTTTCAGCATTGTGCTCATGGGGCTCCGTCCCGTAATGGCACATGGCCCTCACTCTACTATCAAAGCGAACGGGTGCCTAGCCGACCGGAAAGTGGGCGATCACTGCCCCGTAGAACCAAGGTCGGATCGCCGACGGGTGCGCGGTAACAGAGCGCAGCGGTATACTACGGCGCCTTTTTTCGCCGGAACCGTGCCGGCGGACTCCCGATGTAACAGGCCCAGCGCCTGTATTACCCGCCTGAAGAGGACCGTGCTCCATGGCCGTGATCAAGCAAGACGACCTGATCCAGAGCGTCGCCGATGCCCTGCAGTTCATCTCCTATTACCACCCGGTTGATTTCATCCAGGCCATGCATGAGGCCTACCTGCGCGAAGAGTCGCCGGCAGCCCGGGACTCGATGGCGCAGATCCTGATCAACTCGCGCATGTGCGCCACCGGCCATCGCCCAATCTGCCAGGACACCGGTATCGTCACCGTATTCGTACGCGTAGGCATGGACGTGAGCTGGTCCGGCGCCACCATGAGCGTCGACGACATGATCAACGAAGGTGTGCGTCGCGCCTACAACCTGCCGGAGAACGTCCTGCGTGCCTCCATCCTGGCCGACCCGGCAGGCGCACGTAAGAACACCAAGGACAACACCCCGGCGGTGATCCACTACTCCATCGTCCCGGGCAACACCGTGGAAGTGGACGTCGCGGCCAAGGGCGGCGGCTCCGAGAACAAGTCGAAGATGGCCATGCTCAACCCGTCCGACTCCATCGTCGACTGGGTCCTGAAGACCGTCCCGACGATGGGCGCCGGCTGGTGCCCGCCGGGCATGCTCGGCATCGGCATCGGCGGAACCGCCGAAAAGGCCGCGGTGATGGCGAAGGAAGTCCTGATGGACCCGATCGACATCCACGAACTGAAGGCCCGTGGCCCGCAGAATCGCATCGAAGAACTGCGCCTTGAGCTGTTCGAGAAGGTCAACCAGCTGGGCATCGGCGCCCAGGGCCTGGGTGGCCTGACCACCGTGCTCGACGTGAAGATCATGGACTACCCGACCCATGCGGCTTCGCTGCCGGTATGCATGATCCCCAACTGTGCCGCCACCCGCCACGCCCACTTCGTCCTCGATGGCTCGGGCCCGGCCGAACTGGAAGCACCGTCCCTCGATGCCTACCCGGAAATCGTCTGGGAAGCCGGTCCGTCCGCTCGCCGCGTCGACCTGGACAAGATCACCCCCGAAGAAGTGCAGAGCTGGAAGCCGGGCGAGACCCTGCTGCTCAACGGCAAGATGCTCACCGGCCGCGATGCCGCGCACAAGCGCATGGTCGACATGCTGAACAAGGGCGAAGAACTGCCGGTAGACCTCAAAGGCCGCTTCATCTACTACGTCGGCCCGGTCGATCCGGTCGGCGACGAAGTGGTCGGCCCGGCAGGCCCGACCACCGCGACCCGCATGGACAAGTTCACCCGCCAGATCCTCGAAAGCACTGGCCTGCTGGGCATGATCGGCAAGTCCGAACGTGGCCCGATCGCCATCGAAGCGATCAAGGACAACAAGGCCGTCTACCTGATGGCCGTCGGCGGCGCCGCTTACCTGGTAGCCCAGGCGATCAAGAAGTCCAAGGTCCTGGCCTTCGCCGAACTGGGCATGGAAGCGATCTACGAGTTCGAAGTGAAGGACATGCCAGTGACCGTTGCGGTCGACACCAACGGCGAGTCGGTGCACATCACCGGCCCGGCGATCTGGCAGAAGAAGATCGCCGAAAGCCTGGCAGTGGAAGTGAAGTAACCCCTTCACCGACGCTCCATGAAAAAGCCCGGCCATGCGCCGGGCTTTTTCGTTTGCCGGATCACTCACCAGCAAATGAGCGCGCGTTCCGCTCACGCGCATCCGACAGAGAGCGTGGCGATCACGCGCTGCGCGGCACCCGGTTCAACTCCACGATATTGTCGCGGCGCTGGGCGAGGTAGCGCGTACAACTCACCCGCAGGAACGAGGCGAAGTTCACCACTTCGCCCCGGTAGTCCATCACCTCGTCGTAAAGCTTGGTGATCAACTGATTGGTGGTCATGCCATCCACCTCGGCGATCTCCCGCAGGATGTCCCAGAACTGGTTCTCCAGGCGCAGAGTGGTGACCACGCCGCGAATACGCAGCGAGCGGGAGCGCGACTCATAGAGAATCGGGTCGGCCTTCACATAGAGTTCGCACATGGTCGACTCCTTCGGATCGCAAGAGGGACAGTCTACAGGCTGATCTTCGTACCCAGCAGGTCGAGGAACTTCGCCAGCCAGGCCGGATGCGCCGGCCAGGCCGGAGCGGTGACCAGATTACCCTCGACATGGGCGGCATCCACCGGGATATCCACGTACTCGCCGCCCGCCAGCGTCACCTCCGGGCCGCAGGCCGGATATGCGCTGCAGGCACGGCCCTTGAGCACGCCGGCGGCGGCCAGGAGCTGTGCGCCGTGGCAGACAGCGGCAATGGGTTTCTTCGCGGCGTTGAAGGCTTTCACCAGTTCGATCACCTTCGCGTTCAGGCGCAAGTATTCGGGCGCGCGGCCGCCGGGAATCAGCAGCGCGTCGTAATCCTCGGCGCGCACGCCGGCGAAGTCCGCATTCAGAGCGAAGTTGTGGCCGGGCTTCTCGCTGTAGGTCTGGTCACCCTCGAAATCGTGAATGGCGGTGCGGACGGTCTGGCCGGCCGTCTTGTCCGGGCATACCGCATGGACGGTGTGACCGACCATCGACAGCGCCTGGAACGGCACCATCGTTTCGTAGTCTTCGGCATAGTCGCCGACCAGCATCAGGATCTTCTTCGCGGCCATCGTGAGCGCCCTTCCGGCAATGGCCCGGCCGACGCGGCCAGGCATGCGCAAGAGATTAGCCAGTCAGGAGAACAGCGGGTAATAGGCCGCTACTACACCGCCGCGCTACAGGCCGATGCGTTCGAAGAAGCCTGGCTGGCGGATTTCCCGTCCACTGGCGGCAAAGCTCACCGGCTCCTGAACCTGCCGCGTGGCCGGTATCTCCCGCGAGCCGAGCTCCTTGCCCACCAGGTTCAGCGGGCCGGCGCCTTCTCCTGCGTTGTGCTGGAACTTCGGCACCGTATGGGTCTCGTCGTAGCGCAGGTAGTAGACCTCCCCCGCGCGCGCCTCCAGGGCGAAGCCGGAGATCAGAGTGAAGTCCATGGTGCCGCCAGCGAAGAAGGTCCAGAAACTGCCCAGCAGGGGGCGGCGCATCTGCAACTGATAGCTGCCGGGCTCGAAGCTCATGGCGAAATAGCCATTGCTTGGCAGACTGCCGATCAGCTCGTTGTTGAGGAACAGTCCCGGTGCCTCCAACTCCTCATCGGACCACTGGTTCTGTGGACGGTAGATGTACACCGTCGCGCGCTGCGGATCGCTCGGCTGCGCACTGAACGGCGGGCCATCGAGCGCGCCGAAGAACGCACCGGGCGAACTGCAGCCGGCCAGCAGCAGGAGAAAGGCGCTCAGGGCCAGTCGGAGCATGGAATATCCCTCTTATGGTTATGCCCGGAGCATAACCAGCGCACCGCGCCTTGCCACCCGTCGAAAGTCCGGGTCGGCCTTCAGCGAAGAATATCCAGCAGTCCCGGCGTGAACTGCTCGGGCCAGTCGCGGCGGGTGAACACCTGACCTTCCCGGCGAACCCGGCGGACTTCATCCAGATCCAGGTCATGCACCAGCCAGCGGCTCGACGCCGGCATCGGATCGTCGCTCGACGCCAGCACTCCGTTGGCCGGCATGCCATAGTCCGGCGGCACGTAGAGCCCGGCCCGGCCGACGTTCTCGTCCAGCGCAGGCGACCAGGGCGCCAGCCCCACGGTCGGCGCGTGCAATACGGCGATCTGGTTCTCCAGCGCCCGCGCCTGCGCGCCGATGCGTACACGGTGGTAGCCGGCCTCGGTGTCGGTGCAACTGGGCGCAAGGATCAGGTCCACTTCCTGCTCGGCCAGCGCACGCGCCAGCAGCGGGAATTCGTTGTCGTAGCAGATCAGGATGCCGAGCTTGCCGAACGCCGTGTCGAACACGCGCAAACCTCTCCCGCCGACGATGTTCCACTGCTCGCGCTCGAAACGCGTCATCAGCAGCTTGTCCTGGCAACCGAGCAGCCCGTCCGGGCCGAACAGCCAGGCGCGGTTGCGGTAAAGCCCATCGCCATCGAGCACCGGCGCGGAACCAGGCAGGAAATACAGCCGCCAGCGCCGGGCAATGGCTTCGCACAGCGCCAGCCATTTCGGCAGCCACGCCTGCAACCCGGCGATGGAGCCATGCAGGTCGCCGCGCACCACAGGCGGCAGGAGGCCACTCAATACCAGCCCGGCGTACTCCGGCAGAACCAGCAGGCGGGCGCCCTGCTCTGCTGCCTCGGCGCACAGGTTTTCCAGGTGTCGCACATAATCGTCCCAGCTTTCATGCAGATCGATGGCGTACTGGCAGGCGGCAACGCGGATCATCAGGTCAGCTCCTTGAGCCAGAAGGACATGGGCTTGGCGCTTTCCTGCAGATCGCCAACATCGCGCCAGCGATACTCGGTGCGCAGTTCCGGATGTGGACGAAACCCGCGCTGCAACCAGAAAGCATCCAGCGTGCGGTAGCCCACGGGGCGAGCCGGATGTTCCAATGGCCGCTGCACCGCGCAGAAGGCGCACCAGTCGAAACGATCGAGGCCGCGCGCATAAGCCTCGCGCTCCTCGAAGAAGCGCAGGCCAAGCCCGGCGTTGCGGTACGCAGGCAACAGCACCGACTCTCCGAAGTAGAAAACCCGTTCCGGGTTCCAGCCCAATTCGAGGAAGGGCCGCTGGAACTCCTCGGTCTCATCCTGCAACGGCAGTCCGGTGGAGGCGCCGACCACCCGCCCTTCGTCCAGCACCAGCACGCACAGGCTCCACGCCGAGCGCACGTATGTATCCAGGTAGTGCGCTTCGTACTCGGGCGAGCCGTCGTAGAGATAGGGGAACTCTCGGAACACACTGATTCGCAACCGCGCGATGTCATCGACGAAGGAACGGATGGCACCGCCGCGAAGCAGACGAAGTTCCGTAGGCATGGTCGTTTTTGTCCGCTGGATGCCGCTGACGGCAAAGTGAAGGCCGAAACAGCAACCTATCATGGGCGCCGAATCCAGCTTAATTCTCACCCGCGACAGGAGCATGCCCATGCACGCCAAGGCCTTGATCAGTGCCTACTACGATGCCTTCAACACTGGCGACATGCCTGCCTTCCTCGACCTGCTGCACGATGACGTGGTGCACGATATCAACCAGGGCGAACGGCAGTGCGGCAAGGCAGCCTTCGCGAACTTCATGGAGCACATGAACCGCTGCTACCGCGAACGCCTGGCGGAGATCGTGGTGATGGCCAGCGAGGATGGCAGCCGTGGCGCCGCCGAATTCGTCGTGCATGGCGAGTACCTGCGCACCGACGACGGCCTGCCCCTGGCCAAGGGGCAGCGCTACATCCTGCCGGCTGGCGCCTTCTTCGACATCCGCGACGGCAAGGTCGCCCGGGTCACCAACTACTACAACCTCAACGACTGGAAGGCACAGGTGGCTTGAAGCGAAGACGGACAACGCAGCCCCATTGCGAACAACGTCCGCCACCACGAAAGCACCGCGTCCCGCAATCGAAGTCAGCCGTAGGATGGGTGTACCCATCAACGGACCCACACGACACACGATGGGTATCGCTACGCTCCACGCCATCCTACGAACCTGCCTGGACGGATACTTCGGCGTACCGGGCCTACATCCGTGACACCGCATGGCACGGTGTACGGCGCAAGGCCCATCGCGAACAAGGCCGCGCCCACAAGAGCACCGCAGCCCGGAGTTGAAGCCAACCGTAGGATGGGTGGAGCTTGCGATACCCATCAGCAGAGTTTCGCACCGCTCGATGGGTATCGCTTCGCTCACGCCATCAGGCCGCCGGGACAGCTACGACTCCGTCACCGCCCGCCGCCGCGTTGACGGTTGGGGCAACAGATGGTGCACCAGCCATTTGCGCACCGGCACCACGCAGCGCTCCTGCACCAGCACACAACTGGCCACCATGAACACCAGGAACAACGGATAGAGCCAGAGCGACAACTGCTGGTGCGTTGCCGCATCCACGCAGAAAGCCCAGTCCGCCAGGCAATCGCCCGGTGCACGGATCAGCTTTTCAGTACGCGAGAACAGCGTGAACAGCGGCACGTGCAATGCGAACAGCGACAGCGAGGCGGCGCCCAGGCGCGGCGACCAGCGGCGGATGAAGCTGCTGTCCGGGTCGCGCGGCAGTGCACTGAGGTACACCAGCACCAGTTGTGCCGGCAGCAGCAGGCCGTTGTGCAGGAGGAAGTACCAGTACTTTGCACCGTGGGTGTAGAGGTAGTCCGCCACCAGGAAATTCACCAGCACGAGTGCCCCCAGCAGCAGCGACAGCCAGCGTCCCGGCGTGTGGCCGGCGTCCTTGTACTGGCGGAACAAACCATAGGCGAGAATACCGCTGAGAAACTCCGGCAGGCGCAGCAACGGGTTGCGGTGCAGCAGGCCGGTCCACGGCATGCCGTACTGTTCGCTGGCCACCACCAGCGCCGGCGGCACCAGGTACAGCAGCCAGAGCGCAATCAACAGCCGCCACTTGTGCTTCACCCGCGCCAGGCGCGGCGCGACGTAGGGAAAGCAGAGATAGAAGAAGAACAGCGTCGACAACGACCACAGCGGCGCGTTGAACGTCAGGTAATAGGGGTTCCATGCCTGCAGCATGGTCAACTGGAGAATGCTGTTGAGCAGCAGCTCGCGGTCGCTCATCCAGTGGTGGAACAGTTGCGGTTGCAGGCGCCCGATGGCCTCGTTGGTGTCGTAGACCACGAAGCGTGGCGTCGCCTGGTCGAGGTCCGGGCCGATGCCGAGCTGGCTGACCACCAGCAGCACGGTGATGGTCAGCAGGATCGAGAAGATGTGCAGCGGATAGAGGTTCGACAGCCGCTTGGTAAAGAAGCTGCGCGGGCTTTCGCGCAATTGTCCGTCGGTGATGTAGACGTGGCAGAGCAGAAAGCCGGACAGCACGAAGAAGGTACTGGTGGCGAAGAAGCCGAGGCTGGTCAGGTCATCCAGGCCAGCGAACTTCTGCTCTGCCGGGTAGCTGTGCAGGGTGTGGTAGATCACCACGTACAACCCCATGAGAAAACGCAGCCACTCCAGGCCGATGAAGCGTTCCTTCCGACTCGTATCCACGCCTCTCTCCTTCTGAAAAATCGATTCGGCGTTCGTCCGGCTCAACGGCGCCGGTCGAGGAAGTTCACCACCAGCCGGTCCAGGGAGCCCCACAGCCGCTCGCGCAAACGCTTCCACCACGGTCGCGCATGCCAGCAGCCGAGATCGATTTCGCGGCTCTGCGAGAAATCGGCGCTCAGACACTCGGCCGCTGCCTGAGTGAACGACGGATCGAACGCTTCTACATTGGCCTCCAGATTGAAGCGAAGGTTCCAATGATCGAAGTTGCACGAACCAACGCTGACCCAGTCGTCCACCAATACCATCTTCAAATGGAGGAAACGCGGCTGGTACTCGAAAATCCGGATTCCGGCACGCAGCAATCGAGGATAGTAACGCTGGCCGGCATAGCGCACCGGCGCATGGTCGGTCAGCCGGCCAGTGAGCAGCAGGCGCACATCCACGCCACGCTGGGCGGCCTTGCGCAACGCCCGGCGAACCTTCCAGGTCGGCAGGAAATAAGGCGTCGCCAGCCAGATGCGCTGGCGCGCGCCGCGTATCGAGCGGATCAGCGCCTGAACGATGTCACGGTGCTGGCTTGCATCCGCGTAGGCAACCCGTGCCAGGCCCTGGCCTTCGCTGGGCATCGGCGGCAGGCGGTCGAGCAGTACCTCCTCGCGCGGACGCCAGGCGCGCACGCCGAAGGTCGCATGCCACTGGCGCTCGAACAGCCGCTGCCAGTCGACAACGACCGGGCCGCTCATCTGCACCATCACCTCATGCCAGTCGCTGGTGTTGTTGCGTGCAGACCAGAACTCATCCGTAGCGCCGGTACCGCCGACGAACGCCACACGCTCGTCCACCAGCAGCAGCTTGCGGTGATCGCGATACAGGTTGCGCAGGCCGCCCCGCCAGCGCAGCGGGTTGTAGCGGCGGAACTCGCCGCCGGCCGCCTGTAACTGCTGCACCCAGGCATTGGCCAGCTTCAGGCTGCCGAAGGCGTCGAACAGGCAGCGTACCCGCACGCCGCGCTGCCGCGCTGCCAGCAAGCGATCCAGCAGCGCCTCGGAGCAACTGCCGCTTTCCACCAGATAGAGCTCCAGCTCGACTTGCCTCTCGGCGCTGTCGATTGCGCCGAGCATGCTCGGGAAGAAACGCTCCCCGTCGCAGAGAAGGGCGAAGCGATTGCCGCTGCGCCAGGGAAAGACCGGCCCGCTCACCGCGAGGCGAAGATCAGCACGGCGCCCACCGGCACCGACAGGCCAATGCTCTTGAGCCCGGCCATTTTGCGCAGCGCAGCGATACCCGGCGACAAGCCGAAGTCAGCGGCATTGATCACCAGCGGGGAAAGCGTCACCACCTGGAAGCGGTGCTCATCCAGGCGGGTGATCAGCACCTCGGCGCGGTAGTCCTTCGCCTGGCCATGCAGCTCCAGGCGCAGCGGCAGGCGCATCTCCAGTTGCACGCCATTGGCCAGGTCGATGATTGGCCGCAGGTCCAGCTTCGCGGTGATTCGCGCGTCAGGGAACTTAGCGGTTTCGAACAGCTTCTCGCGCACCCGCTCGTCACGCAGCGGAATGCCGGTGCTCACCGAGTCCATCTCGATACGCAGCTCGGCCAAGCCCTGCTCGTCGACCTTGCCGTGCATCACCAGGAAGCGGTTCACCTCGGCGATATCGGCATTCTTGCTGGTCACGAAGGTCAGCCGCGACGACTCATAGTCCAGATACCAGGCGGCATTGGCGGAAGCGGCGAAGCAGGTGGCGAAAAGGAAGGCGAACAGCGAGCGCATGGAATCCCTTGTGCACATGAAAACGAATGATCAGCGGCCAACGATAGCGGCCCGCCGCCGGCTTGCAAACTGGCCGGAGAGCGAGCCGTTGGGCAGATGTCCGGGCCGATGGTTCATTCCGCCAGCAAGGCAGGGACTCCGGCTACCAGCGCATCGATGGCACAACGGGTCTTCGGCGGCATGTAGCGCGTCTTCGGCCAGACCACGTGAATATCCTGCGGCGGCAGGTTGCATCGCCCCTTCACCACCACCAGTTCGCCATTCTTCACATGCCGCGCCAGCAGCCACGACGGCATTCGCGCCAGGCCGAAACCCGCCACCGCAGCAGCGGCGATGGCCTGCAGGTCGTCCATGCTCAACTGCGGCTCGATATCGATGCGCCGCGCCCTGCCCTCGTCATCGCGCAACTCCCAGGGCGACGCCACGCCCGCCACGCAATAGCTGATCGCGGCATGCCCGACAAGATCGTCGAGCGCCTCCGGCATACCGTGCTGCGCGATGTAAGCTGGCGCCGCGCCAATACTCGTGTACTGCACGCCCAGGCGTCGCGCAGCAAGCGTGGCACTGTCGCCCAGCGAGCCGATGCGCACGGCAAGATCGAAGCCTTCCTCCACCAGATCGACACGACGGTCGGTAAACGACAGATCGATCTTCAGCGTCGGGTGCTTCCGCGCCAATTCCAGCATCAACGGCACCACGCACAGATGGCCGAAGGAAATCGGCACGCTGACCCGCAACCGCCCGCGCGGTTCCAGCCGCCCGCCTTCGAGCACAGCGTGTGCAGCATCCAGCTCGGCCAGCGCGCGCACGCAACTGTCGTAGAACACCTGGCCATCGTCAGTGAGGCTCTGGCTCCGCGTGGTGCGTTGCAACAGGCGCACACCCAGCCGCGCCTCCAGCCGGGCAACAGCCTTGCCCACCGCCGAGCGCGTCAGGTTCAGACGCTCGGCGGCAAGCGCGAAGCTGCCGGAATCCACCACCTGGACGAAGGTGGCAATGCCATCGAATCGATCATCCATCGGCCTGCCCATTTGATTCCTGAAAAGACTCAATGATGGGACGAAATAGAGACAATGGGGAACGAAATTCTTTCGCAGAATGATGACTCTGCAACGGAGCCATCGTCATGACGCCAACACACAACCCTCGCAACCTCATCGCCCTGGCAGCGGTGTGCCTGTCCTCGATGATGTTCGGCCTGGAAATTTCCAGCGTACCGGCCAGCCTTCCCGCCCTGGAGCGTGTACTCCACGGAGACTTCCAGGACCTGCAATGGGTGATGAACGCCTACACCATCGCCTGTACCAGCGTGCTGATGGCCGCCGGTACCCTGGCCGACCGCTTTGGCCGCAAGCGCGTGTTCGTCATCAGCCTCGCACTGTTCGGCCTCACATCGCTGCTCTGCGGCCTCGCCACCAACATGCCGACCATGATCGCCGGGCGCTTCCTCCAGGGCGCTGCCGGCGGCGTCATGCTCATCTGCCAGGTCGCCGTACTCACCAGCCAGTTCAGCGACCCCGTCGAGCGAGTCCGCGCCTTCGCCGCCTGGGGCGTGATATTCGGCATCGGCCTGGGCTTCGGGCCGATCATCGGCAGCGCCATCGTGGCACTGGCCAACTGGCCCTGGGTGTTCCTGGTCCACGGACCGATCGCCCTGTTCACACTTGCGCTGGCCCAGTACGGCGCCGTCGAATCCCGCGACCCGGATGCAGAGAAGCTCGACCTCGCCGGAATGCTCACCCTCTCGCTCGCGGTGCTCGGCATCGTCTTCTACATCACCCAGGGCGCTAATATCGGCTTCGCCAGCCGGGCGGCACTGACGATTCTGACGCTCAGCGTCGTAAGCCTCACCGCCTTTATCGTCATCGAACGGCACGCCGCCCATCCGATGTTCGACTTCAGCGTACTGCGCATACGTAACTTCGCCGGCGCCATGCTCGGCTCGGCGGGCATGAACGTGAGCTTCTGGCCGCTGATGATCTACCTGCCGGTGTACTACCACGGCGTGCTTGGCTACGACGACGTGGAGGCCGGCTGGTCCCTGCTCGCCTACACCTTGCCAACACTGCTGGTGCCCCCCATCGCCGAACGCCTATCCCATCGTTTCCGACCGGGCTGGGTGATTCCCGGCGGCATGTTCGTCATCGGTGCAGGGTTCTTCCTCATGCTGTGGGGCAGCGCCATCGATGGCGCCAGTTGGCTGAGCATGCTGCCCGGCTGCGCGCTGGCCGGTATCGGCCTGGGCATGACCAACACCACCGTCACCAACACCGCCACCGCCGCCGTACCCGCCACCCGCGCGGGAATGGCGTCAGGCATAGACATGAGCGCACGGATGATCTCGCTGGCCATCAATATCGCGCTGATGGGCCTGATCCTGCTTTCCGGTGTGGTCGCCGGGCTACACGGCACAGAAGAAAACCAACGCCTGCAACTGGCCGCCGCAATCGCCAGCGGCCAGGTAACCGGCAGCGACGCGCCTCAGGCACGAGCAGCCCTGATACAAGGCTTCGGCTGGGTGCTCGCCTACGGAGGCATCAGCGCCTGGCTGTTCGCGGTCGGCAGCCTGCTGGTGTTCGGTGTAAGGCGGGCAACAGGGCCTACACTGCAAGTCATACGATCCTGATACGCAGGAGAACCACCATGAAGACCGCGCTGCTGCTTGTCCTCGTGTTCCTCAGCGCATCCAGTTGCGGAGTGGGCACCGGCTTCCGGATCCAGCATCAGGGAACAGGGGAAGCGATACCCACACTGTTCCCATCTGCGGCAGTAGCATGAAGGGGCGGTGCGGGGGAACGCACTGCCTCCCCCCGCCGTCGATCACCTGAGCGGCACCAGTTGCCCCCGGAGATGCTCGGGAACCTGGTCGACGGTAACCAGCATCAACTCACCATTGACGGGTGCCATCGACGTTTCTGCCTGCAGAGTGGCCACGGCCTCGTCCGGCAACTTGTACATGGCGCCGGTAACCGGGTCGACAGCAAGCATACCGATAAGCCCACCCAGCAGGAGGTTTCCCCAGTACCAGCCACTCAGCGATGTATTTATCGCTGTTGTCTGCGATGAATACCCCGGTTTCCGGAAGCTGACGTTGTAAGCCTCGCTCCGGAAGTAACCCGCCCCGGATTTCAGCAATACCTTCTGAGGCGTTGTCCCAGACATCACAACCTCGCCGGCCTTGTTCCTGATAGTGAACTCCGCACCATCGGGAGAACTCTTTATGTGCACCTCTCGACTGGACCCATTGATAATGCTGGCGCAGCCAGAAAGCCCAACAATACACAACATAATGGCCGACACCGAAACAGCTCTAACCTTGAACATCTGGATATCCTTATTTTGATTGAGTACCTGCCCCAATTAGACGGACATGGCAATTACCAGCGCCATCAGACGGGGATATGAACGTTAATCCAGGCAGGCATCTCGACATTCACAGTAATTTCAGGGAGAGCTGTGAGAAATTTCGGATTTCCAGTGCAGCGCAATTAAAACAGATACATCAACCTGCAGAACCACGGTGAGGCGCGGACAGAACAATATACTCCTATAGACTTCTGAATAATTCAGAACGCCCGCGTCGCGCTCAGATAAATTCGCTTCTGGTCGTAACTGTAGTAATCGATATTGCTGTCGACTTGCCGGTAGGAAATATTCAACTTGGGCAGAATGCCCCAGAAGTAGATGTTTCGATGCCATAGCGAGAGCAGGTAGTTCCTCTCTGTATCCCTGCGGCGCACGGCGAAAATATCATTCTCCGCCTCATACACCCGCCGCATTTCACCAGCCGACAACGACGCAGCCAGCGACCACGGCAATTCCGCCTCAAAGCCCAATCTAACGGCCGAAAAATGGTTGGTATCCGAATCGGAGCGGGTAACCTGCTCGCCCACGTCAGCCCCGCCATAAAGAGCCAACCGGCTACTGAACGCATAGCCCAGAGTGGACGACAGCAACAGCGCATGGCCATCGAGGTAGCCATACCTCGGGTCGTCATAACCCAGGTGCTGGTACTCGAAGGCAGACCCGGACTGCCAGTTTGGCAACAGGACCCGGCTGTATTCCGTACGGAACCCCGCCCCCGCCGAATACGGTTGCGTGCCATACCAGCGTTTTTCATAGAACGGCAGGAGCGACAGGCGCTGATTCGCATCCGAGTAGGAATACCCCAGATAGCTGCGCGCCGTTACATCGTCGAACCGATGATTATCCCAATAGCTCCTGCCATCGGCCTGCCCCTGGAACCTGATGCTGTGATGATCCGCCAACGCGAAGTCGCGTAGCAGCGACGCCGAGTAATCGACACCGTGCCCACGCTGCGGATACGCATCGTCATTCCGCCGGAACTGGCGGCCGCCAATATCAATGTACCGGCCGCGCGAAGCATTGTTGACGTTATCGTCGTTCAGGTAGCTCAGCCCCAGCGAGCCAGACCAGCCGGCGACACGGTCTATGGCCTCCAGATAACGCTGCACATTGCCCAGCACCGCCTCGGGAAGATGCTCGGACCGGGCCTTCTCGAACTGAAAGCGGGCCGCCTCGTACTGGCGGTTCTCGAATAGCATGCGGGCCAGGTCCAGACGGATGCGCGTCAAGTTCGGATTGGCCGCCAGCACCTCGCGATACACGGCAATTGCCTTGGCGTACTCGCCATCGTGGCGCGCCAGCGCACCTTCTGCGTAGGCCAGCAACACCGTATCCCGTTGTGGAGCGGCCCGATAGATCGGCAACAGGCTACGAACGACATCCCATCGCTCATCATCGACGGCTTGGCTGAGAAAACGGCCGGCCAGACCTGGATCGCTCCTCAACTGCTCATTCGTCACAGTACTGGAAACGGAGGCCGGCACTTGCACCTGACGATGGTCTTCCGGGCGAATATCAACGGCAGCCGGAACAGCAGTGTTTTCTGGCGGAGCGCCAAGCGCAATGAAAGGCACCATCGCGGCCAGGCAGGCAGCAACCTGATTCAAGTTCATGAAGTTGGATACAACTGGAGTCGGCAAATAAAAAAGGGGGAATGTTGGTATCCCCCTTTATCCCGAAAGCCTCTGCGGCTTATTGCTTGACCGCGCCAAATGCCAGGTTGTGCTTGGCATCCTTGAAGATCGCGGTACCCGCCAGCTCGGAAGCCTCAGGGCCATAGAAATGACCGGAGAAGTTGCCCTGCTGCGAGCCGGACGAAGCACTACCGCTGAAGCCAGCCCCTTTGATCGTGCCTTTCATGGAGACCGTATCGATGGCAAGAGTCTTCTCGGTTTGACCGGCAATGGTCTTCGCACCGAAGTCCACATTGAAGCTGGCGCTGGTACTGCCACCGCTAATCGTCGTGCCATCCGTGGTATTGACCTGAATGGCTTTCCCCGCATAGGTAGCCGTGCCGGTAGTCGGAACCTGCTCAGGCAGAGTCGCGCCGGTACCGGTGTAGAAGTACTCGGTGGTCGTGTGATTCGTCGAATACCAGGCGCCGTAGCGTGCATACCCGTTCGCGCCGTTACTGCCGTAGCTCAACGTACGGCCGGAACCGCTACTCATGGAGGTTCCAGGAATACCAGCGAGCGTATAGCTGGTTCCGTCAGGTGCCACATAGGTTTGGTCAGAGGCCTTGCCGGCGGTCGCGGCACTGACGGGAGCCTCAGAACCACCCGAGCCGCCGGAGCCTTTCGGACTGGCGCTCGACTGATCCGAATTCGAACTATGGTGATGACCGCCACCACCAGAGGAACAGCCAACCACCAGACTGGCGGCAACAGCAGCTGCGAGCAACTTCCCGAACTTCACTACTTCCATTTTCTCTCTCTTCCCAGTTGTAAGAAATAAAGCCATTAGATTCAGGCGGAGCGATACTTCCCTTGAACAAGAGAGCAAATCAATAGCGCGATAACTAATTAGAAAATTCACAGAACACATGGGAATCTTCCCACAACAAGTTAAAAAACAACCTAGAATCCTGATCAAAAAACAACCAGAAGACCTATCACTAAATACTGGTAGCGACTGCGCTACAACACGGTGCAAGGGTGGACGCACGACTTGGGAGGCTTGGGGTGGAGTCGACCCTTACCAGCAGATACCGAAACAGGTTAAGTGGTTCGAAGCCTGGAAGGGCTTGCTGGTGGGCTTTACTTAAGCGGGGAGCCGAAAGTCGGGTTTCGGCTGAAGGAAGGGCACCTGTCCACGAAGCAGGTGTATTCGGCTGGTCAAATACTGGGGAGTTCAGGAAGTAGAGGGATTTGCGCTAACGAACTCAGGCGAGAAACGATAGGCGGAGAGCAGTGCGGAATGTTTGGGGGTGACTCGTCCACAAAAGCTTCTCCGCCAATTGGCGGGGAGTGTGGTTTGGATGGGGCAACGCTATTGCTCTGACAGGGCTGCAACGACAGCCTTAAGAAAGGTTTCGATATCATCCACTGCTGCTGATGCTTCATATATTGATTCAGCCGAAGAGAATAGAGACTCACCCACCCCCCCAAAAGCTAAGGCAGATATAGCGCGAGCTTGACTAAAAGCTCTCAATGCATACCTATCAAACCCGGCCTCATCTCCAGAATTTTCTTGAAGCACGAAGTACTCACCATCTAGTTTTTCAACAAGGCTATTCAACTCTGACACAAGGCGAGGTGAAAATATCTCTCCTCGGCGCAACCGTTCCATAGATAAACTCACGACTGAGTTTGATAGCGAAACTGCCTTTATTGCATGATCGCAAGCAGCAATTACTGCTCGCTTCCTTTGTTCGGAAGTAGCTGCCGCCATTCTTTCTACCAATTCTTCTGAAACTGTTGCTAATCGCATCATCACTGCCCGCTACTGGAAAGTGGATTTAGGGGTGTAGAAACATGGGCACCAGTTGGCTCAAGAATATTTTGACATGAAGCACAAACAGGCCTAGTTGCACCGATATCAATCACCTTCAAGCCATTTGAATTTGCATACTTTACAATGTCAGCCTCCGCATGTCCCGTCCCTGCTATTACCTTTTCTCCAGACTGCAAAATCACACCTGGACGAAGATAGCCGCGTGGCTCACTTGTACTGACCAAGACAGAGCGAGAACCGTTTTTATCTTCTACTACAGCCACGCCCATAGTTATCCGTCCTTTTGAGTTAGCGGGTATCTGGGCTTGTAATTCACTCACACGATTTTGGACAAGATCAGAGGGCTTCTCATAGGCAAGACCCCGCCCAATAGATGGCTCAGCCCCTTTTGCAGCGATTGACTACTTAGCTACTCTCTTCTTCGATAAACCACTCGTCCTACATCCGAGAACGCCGGCAAGCTTTGAGCACCAATAACAATCTCATACTTGCACCTCAAGCCAATATCTTGATATGCAGTATACTGACAAACAATATCCTCAATTTCCTCCAGATCTTCATCGAAATCTTTCTCCAAGTAAAAGCTCAGGATCCAGTCAGGCTCGTTATAGCACAGAGCAACCATTCTGAAATTTTTGGAGATCGCACCAACCAGGGCCTGAACAAGCATGATCACTTGAAAATTCCACTCCTCTAAACTCAAATCAGAACTCACTTCAGACTCCAGTTAGGGTTAGTTGGCACGACACTAGGGCTTTTCGTTCCCTTAATAATTAAAAAATTAGCTGGCTGATCGATTATACCTACACCAACGCTGTTGCTGCTGATCTCCGGTGCGCAGTCGTTGTATCAAGCGGATTATGAGCTGCGAGGGAAACGGCGGTAAATTGCGGGTAAACAAGAACCCCAGCTCATTGGCTGGGGTTACTTTTATTCCTTCTCCGCAAGATATGGCCAGTACTCCGGCCCCTCACCGTCCCTGATCCAAACTCGACCACAAGAGGGACATCGGAGAACATCTTTACTTACCGAGTCTATTTGATCAAAGAAATCATCAAATGGAATCTTTTCTTTATTAGCACGTTCCGCAAGCTCATACAGCAAATTATTAGGAACAAGAGTGTACTCTTCTGAAGCAGGAGTACTAATCAGATTGATAATATGTGAGCACCTGCATCGAAACTTAGCCATTTCATCGCCCCAAGAGACTATTTATTGCAGCTCTATTCAGCCGAATAATTTTTTCACCTTGAGAGAATATTACTTGCTCAAGAGGAATAGGCTGACCGCCTTTCGTCTTCCCAAACGCCATTGCTGCCGACTTATACATATCAACCTTACTTTTGGCGGGGAATATGGCTCTGATGGGACACCATACAGTTAAACTATTTCCCAATAAAAATCCGTCAGCAGACTATTTATGCCCAATGGCAATTGACCATTAACTCGTCTACTTTCCAACCATAAGAAAACCTCTCGCGGAGCATGAGACTTTGAGTAAATATCAAACTCGCCAGCAGCAGAAGCGTCATAGGCATTCAATTCGCGCCATATTTCCGAGTAGTAATAGCCAAAATCTCTCATCTTTCACTCCTTTCAGGGAAACTCCCAGCCCTTTTGCGGCTCCTAACTGTTTCTCCAAAACAGTTAGCGGAACGCCTTTGGTAGACTTCTTTTAGCCAGCCAAAATAAACCGCTTCCAGCCCAGTAGAGCTTTCTCGAAATCATCAATACTCATATTTGAAAAATAATCTTCATCATACAGAGAGTATATTCTTGCAGTTTCACCACTCAACCCAACCCCCCAGCATTCACGACTCCAATCTGAACTTTCAACAGCTCCACGCTTCACCAGCTCTACTCTAGACAGTCCTTCATCCAGCCAACCTATTGTACTTCCATACCCTTGGCCGCCATGATCAGTAAGTACACACGCCAAAAGATCCACGCCTTCATCACTCAGAACGTCCGACCGGCAGTTGGGTTCTCGACTGCCTCCGTCTCCTTCCCAAAAAAAAATAATTTCCATCCAACAATTCCGCCTATAGCTTTGGATAAACAGTAGTTTTAGGACTAAGGTAACCTTCCACTTTCACGCCGCTTGGCGTCGTTCCAGTCCATTTGTTTCCTATAACCGTCTTATTCTGGAAAGCAGAATCGACTTCCACTTTTATCCTGTCAGCAGTCCAAGACTTAGGGAACATAGTAGATACGCCTCCGTTATTTGCTTTTGGCAAGAAGCTCCCAGGATTCTTGGGATCTGCAACTTCGATTTTAGCGCTATACACGCCTTGCGCATTCGGCGCTGACTCAGTTCCAGAAATAACACGAACATCGCCAGTAGCAGTTGAATGCCCACCTACTACGCTCCCATTTAGCTTTACTTCAGCTCGAACGATGTGACCGTCAGTCGTTGTATCAGGCCGAGCACGAGCAGCTAGGTAGGCAGAGGTAAATCACGGGCAATAAAAACCCAGCCGCTGACTGGGTTCTTATTTTTAACGAAATATTAATTTGAGAATTTTGAGTAGCGATCCTCTAGTCTTTTAGCTGAAATTTCAACACTATCCTTCTCTTCGGGAAAATTACTGGAGTAAACATCGGCGGCAATTTTCATCAAAGCAATATAATCAAAGACTGAAATACTCGAAGTCTCCACCTCCCCTAAAAAGAAGCTAACCTCATCGAATGCATCTGGGTCGTCCCAATCCTGATCGAGAGCATAGAAATACCCCTCTCCAACAGAAAACCCAAAACCCTTCGATGCCTCGTAAATAAATGCAGGAAAACTTATCCTATTCCTGACAATAGAGGCATTTATCAACTCGTACAGATCCTCATATTCCAGACCCGTGGCTGAAAATCTTTCTTTCAGTTTTCCAAGCCATTCCAAGTCGCTCATCAGTTCATCCTCGGAGGCATAGTAATAAATGAGTTAGTTATTTCTCCAGTTTTAGTATCACGCGTTACCTGGAAATAATAGCCATCTACTTTAATGCTAGTCTCGCGCATAGCAGGATTCGCCTTGAACGCAGACTCTGCCTGAACAGCCGCACGGCTAGACATGTCAGTAATCTTACTGTCCGGCAAAATACTTGGATCATAAGTTGTCTTCGTCGAAGCCGGCTTATAACCTCCAATCAGTTCACCCTTAGTATTGGTTCTAGGCAACTGATAAGTGTACTCAACGACACCTGGGAAACGGGTATCCGTAATTTTGTTGGAAACCTTCGCGCCCGTTATTTCAACTGACTCCAAGAAAGCATCATTGTTGTGGGCGCCAGAAATCGTACCAGCCTTGCTATTGCGCACCCCAATCTGAGTGTTATGGCCAAGAACAGACTCACCAAAGTTCTTCGGCAAAGCAGAGACAATGGGCTCTCCAGCCGCCCCAGCCCCTTTTGCGACCCCACTCTTGCCAGCCAAGAGTGCACCCGCCATTGCCGTAGCGAGGGAGGCGCCCCATTTAGCCTGGTCTGGAGACACTCCGAGTCCTTCCAGCCCCAAAGCTGCATCAGCATGAATCAACTGCCCTATCGCGGCAATGTTCTGTAGGTTGTAGCGGCTCAAATCAGCTTTAAGTGCAAGCGGAATCGAGTCGTTGCCAAGCAGCGATTCGATCTTCTTCTGGGTCTCTATACGCTCTGCTACTAAGTAACCGTATGTCTTCAAGCAATTCGCCGGGCTGGAGGAGCACGCGGCGGCTAGTGCGTCTTCGTTGGCAACGCTTAATTTCCGATATTTTTCCTGGACCTCGTCGCAATTTCCTTTTGCAACACAAGCTGTTGCTTCCCGCTCAAAATCATCCAGATCCTTGTGGGCTGTGAAGTTGTACTGCGTCGCCGCTCCTGCCACCCAGGCGCCGGTCTGCAAGCTTTCCCCATCAGCGTTGGGGGCTGCTGAAGCCGCCAGCAATCCAATCAGCTGTGAATTCATCACCAGCAGACTGTCGCGCTTTTCCTTCGGCATGCTGGCGTACTGGTCGGCCAGAGCTCCTACTACCGCTTCATTTACTCCCGCCGCCAGTGCACCTGTTCTGAAATCCTGGCCTGC
This sequence comes from Pseudomonas triclosanedens, assembly GCF_026686735.1. Classification (NCBI taxonomy): domain Bacteria; kingdom Pseudomonadati; phylum Pseudomonadota; class Gammaproteobacteria; order Pseudomonadales; family Pseudomonadaceae; genus Pseudomonas; species Pseudomonas triclosanedens. The sequence continues at coordinate 5,043,389 of NZ_CP113432.1, forward strand.
TGCTTCAGATGCCAGGCCGCCCATCAGTGCATGCAGAGCAATCTTCAAGGGACTTCCATCTACCAGGCCGGTATTGCCAACCAGATTGAAGCCAAACGCGGCAAAGGTATTGGCCAAGCTGTGCTGTAAGGCATCATTCAAACTTCCGCCTTGCCCAAGAGCCTTGCTCAGTACCGTGGATGTGCCGTTCTGAAGGAGTTGATTCGCGGCGAATTGGCCAATGCCTTGCCATGAGTTAAGTCCGGCAACCGGGCTGACAGCAGACCCGTTGGCCAGGAGACCACTCGTCTGACCATTGACCGGAGCCCCCGTTTGCGTTCCGGTCCAGCCGTTGTACAGCCCTGTAGTCAATCCGGCTGTCGTAGCCGCAATTGCATAGTTCTTCAGACTGTCGCTGTTGAAGGTATCGCGCAGCACCGCTACTGGGTTGCCCCGGTTATTGATGGTGCTGATTGCTTGAGTGCTTGCTGCGCTGGAAATTGCGGCTGTAGCCGCCGCATTTGCCCAACCGGCGGAGGCACTGGCCGAAGCAGCGGCCCAGGCACTGCCAGTAGCCGTAGACGCGCCTGCGGCTGATGCGCCACTGGCTACAAGTCCGCTTGCCGCTCCAGCGGTGAAGTAGGCGACGAGAATTGCAATAGCCAGTTGCGCGCCGACACCCAACCCCGAACTACTGTGGGAGTAGGAGTCGTGAATCTCCTTCACCGCCCGCCAGTCCACATCCCCGCGCGCTTCGGCTTCCTTGATCCACGCAAGGCCAGGGTCGGCCTTGACCATCGCGTCGATGGCCCGGCTGACGCTCTTCTTGTTGAGGTTCTTGTAGTCGATCTGCAGCCCTTCCACGGCGTGGATGGCCACGCCGTTCTGCGCCAGCATTTCGGTTTGCCGCAGCGTTTCGTTGGTTTTGCCTTTGCCCTTGGCGCTGTTCCACGCCAGGCTGCTGCTGCTCTTGTCGTGGCTGCTCTGCTTGGTGTCCTTGACCGCTTCGTAGTAGATCTTGCCGCCGCTGTAGACCGAGATCGCATCGCCGGATTTCAGGTTGGCGCCCTGGTAGTGCTGGTCGCCGCCGCTGACCAGGCGGATGCTGCCGCCGGCTTCGATGCCGCTGCCGATGGCGTTGACGACGGTGGTTTCGTCGTGCTGGGTCTTCTTCTTGCCCCAGCTGCCTTTCTTCTTCATGTCGTACAGCGAGTAGTCGCTGTCGTTGGCGGCCAGCAGGTTGATCTGGTTGCCAGCCACCAGGTATGCGGTGCCGCCGGCGCTGATCTTGCTCGCCACCAGGGTGATGTCCTGGCCGGCGCTCACCACTACCTTGCCGCCGGCGCTCAGCGTGGCGGCCTGCTGCTGTACGTGGTCGCTCTGGCGGGTGGACTTCTTGCTGCCGCTGGGGTCGCGGTTGTAGCTGTGCGTTTCGTTGCTCGCCGAGGCCAGGGTGACGTTGCGGCCGGCGCCCAGGACGATGTCGCCGTTCAGGCAGCAAGCACCACGGCCAAAGCTCTGAGGTACAGGCAGAAGGCCGTTGATCAATAGCCCGACAAGAAGGTAGGCGACGGCCCGACGGAGTTGGCGAGGTAGGCGCATTGGAGTTAGGGCAATGGACGACAGCCAACCCTAACCAACCCTCGCTAGCTGTCTGCGTCAGGCTTTTCCCAAGAGCTTGCGGAATTCGGCGGGAGTCACTGCAAGCCGTGGATTCGCCAAGCTAGACGCTAATAAGATATCGACACGTTAGAGACAGAACCTCGCGCCTTATGCGCAAGTTCTTGCTCAATCAAACCAGACAACCAACAGAGTGCGATCCAGAAGTGCCGAACGGCGCGGATCGAGCAGGAGTTTCAACAGACCCAAAAGACGCGGGCCCAAGGTGCAACGAACAC